>NZ_CP041765.1:3097500-3397500 GCF_007559025.1 Tomitella fengzijianii
CGTCATCGTCGACCGACTCGACGGAACCGGTCAGCGTCAGCGTGTCGTACGCGTACCAGGGCACGCCCAGGCGCAGGGAGATCGACCGGATGACGGCCTTCTGCCCTGCCCAGTCGGTCACGTACCGCTGGACCAGCCCGGTGTCGGTGAGGATGTTGACGAACATGTCCTTGGACCCGCGCGTCTGCGCCCGGTCGCGGTCGTGGTGCACGTCCTCGAAGTCGCGCGTGGCCAGGGCCGACGCGACGATGAAGGTGGGGGTGCCCTCGATCTTCAGCTCCGGGAGCGCGTCGCCGGCCGCCACTGCGGGCGGCCCGGCCGGGGGCGCCGCCACGGGGGCGCCGGGTGTGCTGGGGCTCATCGCATCTCCTTGGCTGCTTCGTCGACGGGTCGCCACGCGTAGAGCGTCCAGGCCTCGCGGCCCGACGCGTCGGGGTCCTCGGGGAAGTCGAGGAAATCGACCTCGACGGGCTGCCCGATGGCCACCGCGCCCGGGTCGACGCCGCGCAGCTCCCCGAGCATCCGTACGCCCTCCTCGAGCTCGACGAGCGCGATGACGAACGGCAGCTGCCGCCCGGGCACCTTGGGTGCGTGGTGGACGACGTAGCTGTACACCGTGCCCCGCCCGGATGCGACGACGTAGTCGGTGGTCTCGCCCTTGGGCTTCCACAGCGCGGGGAGCGGCGGGTGCTGCAGCGTGCCGTCCTCGAGCTTCTGGATGCGCAGCTCGTGCGCGGCGACGCCGTCCCAGAAGAACTCGGTGTCGCGGGACGCCTGCGGTCGCATCATCTTCGTGCCGTCGAGGTCGTCGACGGGGTCGCCGCTGGCCGAACGCGCCTCGGCCGGCCCGGCCGATGCGCCGCCGGTGCTGCTCGGCGGACGGAACTTCAGGATCCGGAACTCCATCTCGGCCACCACGTCACCGGCGGCGTCGCGCCAGAAATTGCGGGTGGTGAAGAACCAGCCCTCGCCCAAACCCGTCTTCTTGGGGCCGACGACGTCCTCGAGCACCGACTCGATCGTGACCTCGTCGCCGGGCTGCAGGTAGCGGTGATACACCTGGTTGCAGTTGGTGGCGACGACGGACGTGAAGCCGGCGTCGTTGAGGATGTCGGTCATGCGCCCCAGCGGGTCGTCGGCCTCGCGCACCGCGCCGAGCCCGCGCATCGTCCACACCTGCGCCATGGCGGGCGGCGCCACGATGCCGTCGTGACCGGCCGCGCGGGCGGCGGCGGCGTCGACGTAGACGGGGTTGCGGTCGCCGATGGCCTCAACCCAGTTGTTCACCATCGGCTGGTTGATCGGGTCGCGTCCCCTGCGCCGCGCGCTCGCACCGTCGTCACGCACGCGCTGGGCGGCGTCGAGGATGTCCTGATCCGTCATGTGCGTCTCCTGTGCGGTCACCGGCGCGACACCTTCGGCAGTCCGAGGCCGGCGGTGGAGATCAGGTCGCGCATGACCTCGTTGACGCCGCCGCCGAACGTGATGACCAGGTTGCGCTTGGTCTGCGCGTCCAGCCAGCGCAGCAGGTGGCCGGTCTCCGGGTCGGCCGGGTCGCCCCAGCGGCCCACGACCTCCTCGGCGACGCGACCCATGCGCTGCACCTGCTCGGTGGCGAAGACCTTGGTGGCCGACGCGTCCGCCATGTCGAGGTCGCCGGTGTTCGCCGCGACCTGCCAGTTCAGCAGCTCGTTGAGCCGGTAGATCGCCCGGATCTCGCCGAGCGCACGCTGCACGTCGGGTTGGGAGGCGATGGGGGCGCCGTCGGGCCCCTCGCGCTTGGCCCACTCGCTGACGTGGTCGTACAGGCCGCCGATGCGCCCGCACGGCCCGAGCATGACGCGCTCGTGGTTGAGCTGGGTGGTGATCAGGCGCCAGCCCTTGTTCTCCTCGCCCACGAGCATCGAGGCGGGCACGCGCACGTCCTCGTAGTACGTGGCGTTGACGTGGTGCGCGCCGTCGGCGGTGATGATCGGGGTCCAGGAGAACCCGGGATCCTTCGTGTCCACGATGAGGATCGTGATGCCGCGGTGCCGGTCCTCCACGGTGCCGGTGCGCACCGCCAGCCAGATGTAGTCCGCCTGGTGCCCGCCCGTGGTGAAGATCTTCTGGCCGTTGATCACATACTCGTCGCCGTCTCGCACGGCGGAGGTGCGCAGCGAGGCGAGGTCGGTGCCCGATTCCGGCTCGGTGTAGCCGATCGCGAAGTGCACCTCGCCGGCCAGGATGGCGGGCAGGAACCTGCGCTTCTGCTCGTCGGTCCCGTACCGCTGGAGCGTCGGCCCCACCGTCTGCAGCGTCACCGACGGCAGCGGCACGTCCGCACGGACCGCCTCGTTGGTGAAGATCTGCTGCTCGATCTCGCCGAAGCCCTTGCCGCCGAACTCGGTGGGCCAGCCCACGCCGAGCCAGCCGTCGGAGCCCATGCGGCGGATGACGTTCTCGTACGCCGTGCCGTGGCGGTCGGTGAGCATCTCCTCGGCCTCGTCGGGCGAGATGAGGTTCGCGAAGTACTCGCGCAGTTCCGACTGCAGTTTGCGCTGCTCGGGGGTCAGATCGATGAGCATGCTGCCTCCACACCCAGGTCGCGGGCGCTCAGGGCGCCCAGGATGGTCAGACGGGACGCCGGGCCGCCGACGAGGCGCACCAGGTCCTTGGTCTGCTCGTAGTACAGGTGCGCCGCGTAGGTGACGTCGGCGCCGAGGCCGCCGTGCATGTGGCTGCACTGCTGCATGGCCACCGGCAGCTGCTCGGCCAGCCAGAACGCGGCGACCGCCGTGTCCTCCGCGGCGTCGAGCCCCTGCGCGAGCCGCCAGCATGCCGACGTGGCCGCCAGCTCCAGGGTGCGCGCGGTGACGTAGGCGTCGGCGACCTGCTGCGAGACCGCCTGGAACGCGGCGATGGGCTTGCCGAACTGTTCGCGCGTGCTCACGTGCTGCGCGGTGAGGTTGGTCATGCCCGTGCCCAGGCCGGCCGCCTGCGAGGCCAATGCCGCCAGCGCGATCCGGTACACGGCCTCCACCGGCGCGCCGGTGAGCATGGCGCCCGCGTCGACGCGCACGCCGTCGAGCACCACCGTGCACTCCGGCGCGAGCGACGCGGTGAACGTGCGGGTCAGCGTGACCCCGTCCGCGCCGGGCGCCACCACGGCGACGCCTGCCGACGTCGGCACCAGGATGTACGCGGCCTGCTCGGCGTAGCGCACCGCCACCTTGCGGCCGCTGACCACGTACCCGTCGCCGTCCGCCACCGCGGTGGTGGCGGGCTCGGCGGGCATCGGCGCCCCCGGCTCGTTCAGCGCGGCCGTGAGGATCGCGCCGCCCGGGACCCCGGACAGGAAACGTTGCGCGTCCCCGCCGAGCGCGAGCAGCGGCAGCACGCCGAACCCGAGGGTCTCAAGGACCGGCGCCTGCGCCGCCTGCCGGCCGACCTGGTCCAGCAGCACCCCGATCTCCGCGATGCCGAGGTCGTCGCCGCCCAGCGATTCCGGCAGCGGCAGCGAGAGCACGCCCTCGTCGGCGAGCCGCTTCCACAGCGTCTCGTCCCACACCGGGGATTTCCTGTCCATGGCGGCGAGGGTCTCGGCGCTCGCCGCCGTCTGCAGCACGGTGGCGGCCACTTCGGCCACCGCCTGCTGCTCACTTCCCAGAGTGAAGTCCACCTGAAAACCGTCCTATCGAACTAAGTGGAAGCATTTGTCACGATCCGTTCCGTCGCACCGCGCGGGACGCGACCAGGGCACCGGCGCCCGTGTGCGTACTGATACTCCGGCTCGCATTGAATCACCGCCGGGGCCGCCGGGGCACGTGCCGGGCCCGCTGTCCGGTAGCGGCCCCGACCGGCGGCATCACCCGCGGGGCAGGCCCAGCAGTCGTTCGGCGGCGACGGTGAGCAGAATCTGCTCGGTGCCGCCGGCGATCGACAGGCACCGATGGTGCAGGACCTTCTTGATCTGCGGCCCCCACACCGCGCCGCGCACGCCCGCGATCTCGAGTGCCGCGTCGGCGAGCGCCTGGCGGTGGCGCACGCCGATGATCTTGCGCACGCTCGACCCCGGCCCGGGATCCTGCCCCTCGAGTGCCCGGATCGCGGTGCGCAGTCCCAGCAGCGAACCGGTGGTGCCCTCCGCCACCTGCGCGCCCAGCGTGTCGAGCTCGGTGTCGCCCAGGCCTCCTGCGGCGCCGTGGATCTCGGAGATGAGCCCCTCCATCTCGTCGCCCATCGCCGAACCGCCGCCCATGGCGACGCGTTCGTTGGCGAGAGTGGTGCGCGCCAGCCGCCAGCCGCCGTCGACCTCCCCCACCACGCACTCGTCGGGGACCACGACCCCCTCGAGGAACACCTCGTTGAACAGGGCGTCCCCCGTGATCTCGCGCAGCGGGCTGATCCGGATGCCCGCCGACTTCATGTCCACCAGGAAGTACGTGATGCCCTTGTGCTTGGGCGCGTCCTTGTCGGTGCGTGCGAGGCAGATGGCCCAGTCGGACTGCACCGCCAGCGAGGTCCACACCTTCTGGCCATCGAGCTTCCAGCCGCCGTCGACCCGCTCCGCGGTGGTGCGCAGCGCGGCCAGGTCCGATCCGGCGCCCGGCTCGGAGAACAGCTGGCACCAGGAGATCTCGCCGCGCAGCGTGGCGGGGACGAAGCGGTCGATCTGCTTCTGCGTGCCGTGCGCGATGATCGTCGGCGCGGCCCAGGCGCCGATCACCAGGTCGGGCCGGTGGATGCCCGCACGGTCGAGTTCCTCGTCGATGAGCACCTGCGCGCCGGCCGACGCGGCGCGCCCGTACGGCTTCGGCCAGTGCGGCGTCAGCAGCCCGGACGCGGCCAGCTCCGCGCGCTGCCTGCCCTCGTCGAGCTGCGCGATCTTCTCGGCCTCGGCGCGCACCTCGGCGCGGCCCGCCTCGGTGGCCTCGTCGAGCTGCAGGCGCAGTGTGCGGCGCGCGCCGCCGAGGGTCAGCTCGGCCACGCGGCGGCGCCACGCGGCCGACCCGCCGAGCACCTGCCGCAGCGCCAGCGCCCGCCGGAAGTACAGGTGCGCGTCGTGCTCCCAGGTGAACCCGATCCCCCCGAGCATCTGGATGCAGTCCTTCGCGTTGTCCACCGCGCAGTCCAGCGCGGCCGCGGCGGCCACGGAAGCCGCGATGTGGAGCTCCCCGCCGGCGGCGCCCTCGTCGACGGACTCGTCGACGGCCACCGCCGCGTCCCACGCGACGGCGCGCGCCTGTTCGGCGCGGCAGAGCATCTCGGCGCACAGGTGCTTGACGGCCTGGAACCGCCCGATCGGCTGGCCGAACTGCTCGCGGATCTTCGCGTACTCGACCGCGGTGTCGAGCAGCCACCCGGCGAGTCCGGCGGCCTCGGCGGCCGCGAGGGTCGCGAACAGGTCGTGCACGAGCCCCGCGCGCAGCCCCGTGAGGACACGCCCGGCCGGCACGGCGACCGCGTCGCAGTGCACAGTGGCCATGGGCACGGAGAAGTCCGCCGCCTGCTGCGGGTCGGCACGGACGCCCTCGGCGCCGGCGTCGAGGAGCACCCACGTCTCCCCGTCCGCGTCGTCGCCGCCCGCCAGGCGCACCAGGATGAGGCCGTCTTCGTCGTACCCGTAGACGAGGCCGGCGTCCCCGGTCAGCGACAGGCCGCCGTCCGGGGTGCCCGACCCGGCTGCGCCGGCCGGCTCCACCGCGAGACCGCAGGTGCGTTCGCCCGCGGCCAGGGCCGGCGCCAGCTCGTCGGCGGCCGCCCCGCCCGCCTGCGCGAGCACCAGTCCCGCGAGCGCTCCGGTGAGGACCGGCCCCGGGGCCAGCGCGGCGGCGGCCGACTCGAGCATCGCCGCCAGGTCGGCGACGGTGCCGCCCGCCCCGTCGAGCTCCTCGGGCAGCGCCACCGAGAGCACTCCGAGATCCGCCATGGCCGGGTAGAGTCCGCGCCACGAGCGCGGATCGTCCTCGGATCGCCGCACGGTCTCCAGCGGCGAGGCCGAGCGCGCCCAGGCGCCGATGGAGTCCTGTACCGCCTGTTGTTCCGCGGTGGTCGCGATGGTCACGGTTCCTCCTGGCCGGTCATTCGTCAGATCCGCTCCATTCTGGGCGTTAACACCCGCGAGCGGTGCGGCAGACTCGATCAGTGGTCCGCGGCGGACTGCGCGTGGCGCAGCGCACGGCCGCCGCCCGGATCGAGACAAAGCCTCGCCCAACCTTAGAACGTGTTCTAATATGAGGTGTCATTCGGGTCGAGACCGCATCTCGGCCTCCCGGAGAGTGGTACACCGGTTGACAACCCGGCGCGCCGCGTAACCGTAGCCTGAACGCCACGGCCGCACAGCGCACGATCGATGCACCGTGCCGGGTCGATACACAGTGCCGATGCCCCACACGGCCACACGGATATTCGAGGTAGTCCCATGGCAAGCAGTTCCCGCACCACCGCCCGCGACGGTGTCATCCCGACCCTGCGCGACGACGACCTGAATTCCACCGCGCAACGGGATCGGCGCCGCCGCATCCTCGACTCCACGTTGGCGCTCGCGTCCCGCGGCGGGTACGACGCCGTGCAGATGCGCGCCGTGGCGGACAGGGCGGACGTCGCCGTGGGCACCCTCTACCGGTACTTCCCGTCCAAGGTGCACCTGCTGGTATCGGCGCTGGCGCGCGAGTTCGAACGCATCGACACCAAGACGGACCGCCGCATGCCGGCCGACCTGTCCACCCGGGAACGCCTGGAGCTGATGATCGGCCAGATCACGACGGTGATGCAGCGCGACCCGCTCCTGACCGAGGCGATGACGCGCGCGTTCATGTTCGCCGACGCCTCGGCGTCCGCGGAGGTGGCGCGGGTCGGCGAGCTCATCGACCGCATCTTCGCCCGCGCCCTCACCAATTCCGAGCACCCCACGGCCTACGAGCTCAACGTCTCGCGCGTGATCTCCGACGTGTGGATGTCGAACCTCGTCGCCTGGCTCACCCGGCGCGCCACCGCCGTCGACGTGGCCGATCGCCTCACGCTGACCATCCGGCTGCTCATGGGCGACCGCGCCGACGCGGTGGACCCGGCGCCGAGCGACGCGCCGGCCGCGCCGGATGCATCCGGATCCGCCGGCACCGCGTGACCGGCGGGGGCGCACATCGCGCAGCGTGATCCGCCGGGCGTGACGCGGCACGCACCGGGCCCGCGGACCCGGCGACGGCGCCGGTGGTGGCACTAGACTTCGGCTGCACGGACCGCAACCGTCCGCCGCAGGCGGGCGCGTGCGGTCGCCCCGCTCCCGAAAGCCCAGGACTGCCGCTGTGTCATCCCTGCCCGACGACCTCCGACGCACGCTGACCGCCCTGGCACGCGTGCCGCGGCTGCTCGTCGCGTCCGACTACGACGGCACGATCGCGCCCATCGTCAACAATCCCGTCGAGGCCTACCCGCGCCCGGAGTCGGTCACGGCACTGCGCAATCTCGCCACACTGCCCGGCACCGTGGCGGCGGTGATCTCCGGCCGCGCCCTGCGCGACCTGGCCACGCTTTCGCGGCTGCCGTCCGAGGTGCACCTGGTGGGCAGCCACGGCTCCGAGTTCGACATCGGGTTCATCGAGGAGATCGACGCACCGGCCCGCGCCCTGCTGGGCCGCGTGGTGGACGCGCTCGAGGAGGTCGCCGCGGGGGTGCCCGGCGCCGGCGTGGAGGTCAAGCCGGCCAGCGCCGCGCTGCATGTGCGCAACGTCGAGGACTCCGCCGCGGCGGATGCGGCCGTGCACTCCGTGCGCGTCGGGGCGGCGGCGTGGTCGGGGGTGCAGTGCACCGAGGGCAAGGCGGTGATCGAGCTGTCGGTGGTGACCACCGACAAGGGCGATGCGCTGGACATCCTGCGCCATCGGGAGGGCGCGTCGGCCACGGTGTTCCTGGGCGACGATGTCACCGACGAGAAGGCGTTCCGCCGCCTCCACGGGCCCGATGCCGGCATCAAGGTGGGCCCGGGGCCCACCGGCGCGCACTTCCGCGTGGGGGGCACCGAGGACGTGGCGCGGGTGCTGGCCTTCCTGCTCGAGCAGCGGCGCGCGTGGCTGCTGGGCGCGCACGCCACGCCCATCGAGCGGCACACCATGCTGGCCTCACCCGACGCCAAGGCGCTGGTGACGCCCACCGGATCGATCAACTGGCTCTGCCATCCGGACCCCGACTCCGCCGGGCTGTTCTCGGCACTGCTGGGCAGCGACTCCGCCGGACACTTCACCGTGGTCCCCGAGCATGACGGCCTGCCGCTGAGCCAGGAGTACGTCGACGGGACGATGACCGTGGAGACCCGCTGGGCGTCCCTGCTGGTGACCGACTATCTGCCGCACGATGCCGCACGCGGCCGGGTGAACCTCACGCGCGTGATCAGCGGGACGGCACCGTGCCGCGTCGTGTTCGCGCCCCGGCCCGAGTTCGGGCAGGTGCGGGTGCAGATCGAGGCGGACGTCGACGGCCTGCGCGTGCAGGGCACCAACGATCCGATCGTGCTGCGCTCCCCCGGCGTCCGCTGGCGCATCGTCGGCGACGGGCTCCAGCAGTCCGCCGAGGCCGTGGTGGACCCGTCCGGCGCGCCCGTGGTGCTGGAGCTGCGGTGCGGCACCGACGATCTTTCCGCCGCACCGCGCCCGGAGGCCGAGATCCGGGCCGAGGCCGAGGACTACTGGCGCACGTGGGCGCAGTCGCTCACGTTGCCGCCGCTCAAGCCGTCGCTGATGAAGCGCAGCGCACTGACGCTGCGCGGCCTGGTGCACGCGGACACCGGGTCGATCATGGCCGCGGCCACCACGTCGCTTCCCGAGGAGATCGGCGGCGTCCGCAACTGGGACTACCGCTACTGCTGGCTGCGCGACGCCTCGATGACGGCGTCCGCGCTGGTCTCGGTCGGGTCGCTCGGCGAGGCCGCCGGGCTGCTCGACTGGCTGCACCGCGTCCTGGGCACGCTCTCCGGCCCGGAGCGCCTCAACCCGCTCTACACGCTCGACGGCGCGGGGCTGCCGCCCGAGGCCGTGCTCGACGCCCTGCCGGGGTACGCGGGTTCCCGGCCGGTGCGTGTGGGCAACGCCGCAAATCAGCAGGTGCAGTTGGACGTGTTCGGCCCCATCACCGAGCTGATCGCCGACCTCGCGCGCGCCCGGCGCGCGGTGGGGGCGGACGCCGCCGACGCGCTGACGGACCGGGACTGGGCGCTGGTGCGGGCGATGACCTCGGCCGTCGCGCAGCGCTGGACCGAGCCGGACAACGGGATCTGGGAGATCCGCGGAGCACCGCGGCACCACGTGTACTCGAAGGTGATGTGCTGGGTCACCATCGACCGGGCGCTGTCGCTCTCCTCGGACTTCGGGCGCGAGGCCGAGCCGGAGTGGGAGTCGCTGCGGGCCAAGATCGCCGACGACGTGATCGAGAACGGCTGGAGCGGGCAGGCGCACTCCTACACCGCCGCCTACGACGGGGTGGACCTGGACGCCGCGTCGCTGTTCATCGGGCTGTCCGGCCTGCTGGACGCGGCCGACCCGCGCTTCGCCGCCACCGTCTCCGCCACCGAGGCCGTGCTGCGCAGCGGGTCCACGGTGTACCGGTACCGCTCGGACGACGGCCTGCCCGGCACCGAGGGCGGATTCCATCTGTGCGCGGCATGGCTGGTGGAGGCGTACCTGCTGGTGGGTCAGCGCCGCCAGGCGGAGGCGCTGTTCAATCAGCTCGTCGCCGCGGCGGGCCCCACCGGCCTGCTGCCGGAGGAGTACGACCCCGTGGCCGAGCGCGCCCTGGGCAATCATCCGCAGGCGTACAGCCACATCGGGATCCTGCGCTGCGCGCAGCTGCTGTCCGCGGAGTAATCCTCGCCTCACCACCGCGCGTTCCGGCGCGCCCTTGCGCTACTCTGTAATGACAATCGTTTTCATCAAGCGATCCATCACAGAAGCGATCCGTTCGAGTTGCGACGCGTTCGGGCACCCGCGTGTCCGAGCGCGACCACCGTCCCCGGCGGCACCGTCCGTCGCCGCCGGCGTGGCGCAGCGACGAGCGCCGGCGAGGAAGGGGCCCGAATGCGCTGGCAGCCGCGCGCCCGCCGAACCGCCCGCACCGCGGCGGGCCGGCGCCCCCACGCCGCCCGGGTGGCGTCGGCGGCCGTGGCGTTGACCGCGCTCGCGGCGGCCGGCTGCGCCTCCGCGGGCACCGCCCCCTCCGACGGCCGCATCTCCGTCGTCGCCTCCACCCCGGTGTGGGCGGAGATCGCCGAGCAGATCGGCGGCTCCGCGGTGGACGTGCGGTCGATCGTGCCGCAGGGCCAGGATCCGCACGAGTTCCAGGTCACCCCCACGGACGCGCTCGCGGTGGACCGGGCGGACGTGCTGGTGGCCAACGGCGGCGGGTACGACGCCTTCTTCTCGTCGCTGCTCCGTGGCGTATCCGCCACCGCTCCCCTGATCGACGCGGCGGAGCTGCACGCGACGGCCGCCGATCGGGCAGTCGATGGAGGGCATGCCGGGGAAACGGACGGCGGACGGGAGCACGCCGACGAACACGACGACGGTGACGGCCACGACCACGATCAGGGCCATGGCCACGGTCATGATCACGGTCATGATCACGGGGCGGCCAACGAGCACCTGTGGTTCGACCTCCGCACGGTCGACGCCGTCGCGGCCGACCTCGCCGGGCACCTGGCGCGGATCGTGCCCGCGGAGGCGGACGCGTTCCACGCCCGCGCTGATGCGCTGCACCAGGAGCTGCAGTCGCTCGAGGACCAGTCCGCCGCCATCGCCGCGGGCCGCCCCCGCCCCGTCATCGCCACCGAACCGGTGGCCCACTACCTGCTGGCCGCCGCCGGCATCGAGGACCTGACCCCGCCGGAGTTCGGCGAGGCCATCGAGCACGGCTCCGATCCGGCGCCCGCGGTGATCGCGCGCCTCAAGTCGCTGCTGGCCGGCGGCGACGTGGCCGCGCTGGTCTACAACACGCAGACCGACAGCCCCACCACCGAGGCGGTGCTCCGCGACGCCGAACGCGCCGGCCTCCCCGTCGTCGAGGTCGCGGAATCCCCGCCCGACGGCATCCCCTACACCGAATGGGTGCACACGATCCTCACCGCACTGGGAAAGGCGACCGCCCGATGACCACGCAACCCGCCCCGGCCGCCGCCGACGGCCGGAAGACTCCGGAACCTGTGCCCGCTCTCGCGCTGCGCGGCGCCGGCCTGGGCTTCGGCGACCGCACGCTGTGGTCCGGGCTGGACCTCACGGTGCACCCCGGCGAGTTCATCGCCGTGCTCGGACCCAACGGTTCCGGAAAGTCGAGCCTGCTCAAGGTGCTGCTGGGGCTGCAGCCGCTCAGCCACGGAGAGGCGGAGGTGACGGGCAGGGCGGTCCGCACCGGCAACGACCGGGTCGGCTACATCCCGCAGCAGAAGATGATCGACCCGGGGACCACCGTGCGCGGCCGGGACCTGGTGGGCTTCGGGCTCGACGGCCACCGGTTCGGGGTGGGACTGCGCGGCAGGCGCCGGCGCCGGGAGAAGGTCGACGCCGCGCTCGCGGAGGTCGGCGCCGGCGCGTACGCCGACCGGCCGATGGGCGTGCTGTCCGGCGGCGAGCAGCAGCGTCTCCGCGTGGCGCAGGCGCTGTGCGGCGACCCGGCGGTGCTGTTGTGCGACGAGCCGCTGCTCAGCCTGGACCTGGCCAACCAGCAGACGGTGGCCAGGCTGATCGACCACCGCCGCCACGAGGCCGGCACCGCGGTCCTGTTCGTCACCCACGAGGTCAATCCGATCCTGCCGATGGTCGACCGGGTCCTGTACATCGTCGACGGACGGTTCGCCGTCGGCACGCCCGACGAGGTCCTCACCACCGAGGTGCTCACCGACCTGTACCGCACCCCGGTGGACGTGCTGCGGGTACACGGCCGCGTGATCGTCGTCGGCGCCACCGATGCCCCGCTGGACCCGCACTGCCAGGCCTCGCCGATGGCGCCGGACGGCCGGCCCGGCGCCGATGCGGACGGCCCCGCGGCCGCGGGCCGGACGGCGGCCCTGCGATGAACGACAAGCTGACGCAGCTGATCGACAACCTGTTCGCCTTCGAGACGACCGGCGCCCTGCTGCAGATGGACTTCGTGCGCAACGCCCTGATCGCCGCGGCCGTCATCGGGCTGGTCTCGGGCATGATCGGCCCGCTGATCGTCACCCGCCAGATGTCCTTCGCCGTGCACGGCACCTCCGAGCTGTCGATGGCCGGAGCCGCGTTCGGGCTGCTGTTCGGCATCGACGTGGGCGTGGGCGGGCTGGCAGGCGCTGTGGTGGCGGCGGTGGCCTTCGGCCTGCTCGGCACCCGCGTCCGCGAGCGCGACTCGGTGATCGGCGCGATCCTGGCCTTCGGCCTGGGCCTGTCGGTGTTGTTCATCTGGCTCAACCCGGACCGCACGTCCAACAAGTTCTCGCTGCTGGTCGGCCAGGTGGTCAGCGTGGACACCGCGGGGATCTCGCTGCTGGTGTGGTCCGCCGTGGTGGTGCTGGCGGTGCTCGCCATCGTCTACCGGCCGTTGTGGTTCGCCAGCGTCGACCCGGACGTGGCCGCCGCCCGCGGGGTGCCGATGCGGCTGCTGTCGATGGTGTTCGCGGTGCTCATCGGCATCACGGCCGCCATGGGCGTGCAGATCGTGGGCGCGCTGCTGGTGCTGTCGCTGCTGATCACCCCCGCCGCGGCCGCCGGCCACGTCACGTCCAGTCCGCTCCGCGCCACCGTGCTCTCGGTGGTGTTCGCGGAGGTCTCCGTGGTGGGCGGAATCATCCTGTCGCTGGCGCCGGGCGTACCCGTCTCGGTGTTCGTCACCGCCATCTCGTTCGCGATCTACGTGGTCTGCCGGTCGGTGGCGGCGGTGCGCGCCCGCCGCGCCTGCCTGCACCGGAGGGCGGGCGCCGAGCCTGCGCCGCAGGCGACGGACCCCGAGCCCGTCGGCGCGTGACGCGGCGCGGCGTCTATCCGCGCACTCCGGACGTCTTGCCGATCCCCGTGGGGAGACCTGCGGAGCGCTGCGCCTCCCACAGCGCCGCGAGCCTTGCCCGCACCTCGCCGGGGAAAGGGGCCGCCCGGCGTGCCCCGAGGTCGAAGTGCAGGTCCAGCTGCTCGCCTGCGGCCACGCGGATCCCGGACTCGAGCGAGCGCATCTCGTGGAAGAAGTGCAACCGCTTGTCATCGACGCCCAGCAGCCAGGAGTCCACCGCGATGCCCTCGCCGAGCCGCGCGGAACGGGAGTGCTCGCCGGTCATGACCCCGGGTACTAGGCAGGCCCGCCGCCCCCGGCCGGAACGCCGGTCCCGCGCACCGGGAGGCGGCCGCGTCCGCACACGTCGGTGCCCGCCCCGTGGGAACATGGTGGCGTGACGGTGATCGACCTCAACAGCGACCTCGGCGAGGGCTTCGGCGCCTGGCCGCTGGGCGACGACGCCGCCATGCTCGCGCTCGTCACCTCCGCCAACCTGGCGTGCGGATTCCACGCCGGCGACCCGGCCACGCTCCTCGACACCGCGGGCGCCGCGGTGGAACGCGACGTGCGGGTGGGCGCCCAGGTGGGCTACCGCGATCTGGCGGGGTTCGGCCGCAGGTTCATCGACATGACGCCGCGCGACCTCACCGCGGACGTGATCTACCAGATCGGCGCGCTCGACGGCCTGGCCCGGGTGCGGGGCGGCCGTGTGCGTTACGTGAAGCCGCACGGCGCGCTCTACAACGCCGTCGTGCATCACGAGGGCCAGGCGCGCGCCGTCGTCGACGCGGTCCGGGCCTACGACCCGGCGCTGCCGGTGCTGGGGCTGCCGGGGTCGGTGTTCCTCCAGACCGCCGAGCGCGCGGGGCTGCGCGCCGTCGCCGAGGCCTTCGCCGACCGCGGCTACACCCCGGCGGGCACGCTGGTGCCGCGCGGCGAGCGCGGCGCGCTGCTCACCGACCCCGACGCCATCGCCGCGCGGGTGCTCGCCATGGTCGAGGACGGTGCGGTCACGGCGGTCGACGGCGCCCGGATCCCGGTCGCCGCCGAGTCGGTGTGCGTGCACGGGGACACCCCCGGCGCCGTCGCGATGGCACGTTCCGTGCGCGCGACGCTCGACCAGGCCGGGATCGGCCTCCGCCCGTTCACGTGAGGGCGGGGCCACGATGGGCACGGCGGACGGCCGGCACGTGAGCGGCGGGCACAACGACGGCGGGGACAGGGTGCGCGTCCTCGCCGCGGGCGACGACGCCGTGCTCGTCGAGTTCCCGGACTCCGACGGACCGGTCGCCCCCGCAGTGCTGCCGTTCGTCGCCGCCGCCGCGCATGACCGACCACCCGGCGTCGTCGACGTGATCCCGGCCGCGCGCACCGCGGCCGTCACCTACCGCGCCGAGAAGATCGCCGCCCACGCGGTACGCGAGTGGTGCGCGGACCTCGCCGTCCGTGCGACCAGCGCTGCGGCGGCGGGCACGGGGACAGCGGGTGCGGAGACAGCGGGTGCGGAGACAGCGGGTGCGGAGACAGCGGGTGCGGGGACAGCGGGCGGCCCCGCGGAGCCGGCGCCGGAGGAAGTGGTGCTGCCCGTCGTCTACGACGGGCCCGACCTGGACGCGGTCTCCGCGGCCACCGGATTGTCCAAGGACGAGGTGATCGACGCGCACACGGGAACCGCGTGGACGGTCGCCTTCACCGGCTTCGCCCCCGGCTTCGGGTACCTCGTCGGCGGGGACCCGCGGCTGGCAGTACCTCGCAGGACCACGCCGCGCACCCGCGTCCCCGCGGGCAGCGTGGGTCTCGCCGGGCCGTTCAGCGGCGTCTATCCGCGGCCCTCGCCGGGCGGCTGGCAGCTCATCGGCACCACTGCCGCGGAACTGTGGCAGCCGCGCCGCGACGCCCCCGCGCTGCTCGCGCCGGGTGTCCGCGTGCGCTTCGAACGGCAGGGGCCGGCGGCATGACCGGGACGGACGGCGCGGAAGGCGAAGGCGCGGCGCACGACGGCTGCCTGGAGGTGGAGGAGCCGGGCCCCTTCACGACCGTGCAGGACGGCGGCCGCCCGGGCCTCGGCGCGCTGGGGGTGGGACGTTCCGGCGCCGCGGACCGGGCCGCGATGGCCGCGGCGAACCGCCTGGTGGGAAACCCAGAACGGGCGGCGGTGCTCGAGTCGACGATGGGCGGTCCGGCAGTGCGCGCCCGCCGTCCCGTGATGATCGCGGTCACCGGCCCCGCCACCGTCGTCGAGGTCGACGGCACGGCGGTGGGCTCGCATTGCCGCGTGCTCCTGCGCGCCGGTCAGGTGCTGTCCGTCGGCGCACCGCCGCACGGACTGCGGAACTATCTGGCGGTCCGCGGCGGGGTGACCGGGGTCCGCGGTGCGGACGGCTCGGTGCACGGGCCCGAGCTGGACAGCCTGGCGACGGACGTGCTCTCCGGGCTCGGGCCACCGGCGCTGCGCGCGGGCGACGTCCTCACGGCCGGCCGCGCCGCCGCGCCCCTGCCTTCCGCCGATCTCATCCCGCCCGACCGCGCCGCGCACACCGGCCCGGTCCGCCTGCCGGTGGTGTGGGGGCCGCGCGACGACTGGTTCACCGACGGCGCCCGGCGGCTGCTGGTGGGCGGCGAGTGGACGGTCACGCCCGACGCCGACCGGGTGGGCGCCCGGCTGCACGGCCCGGAGGGTCTGCGCCGCGCACGAGGTGGCGAGCTCGCCCCGGAGTCGATGGTCACCGGCGCGCTGCAGGTCCCCGCCGACGGGCTGCCGGTGCTGTTCCTGGCCGACCACCCGGTGACCGGCGGCTACCCGGTGATCGCGGTGGTGCGCGGCGCCGCGCTCGACGCGGCCGCACAGCTGCGCCCCGGGGACCGGGTGGTGTTCACCGCCGCCGGGTGAGGACCCTGCGCAGCGCGTCCACGACCGCCAGCCCGGCCGCGGCCATCATCACGATCGACGTGGTGACCCGCGCCCCGTCGTACATCGTCACCTCGATGGGGGGCAGCCCCTCGACGAGCACCGGGGTGCTCGCCGGCTGCACCGCCTGGTTCCAGAACCACACGGACATCGCGATGGCCACCAGCGCCACCAGGGTCTCCGCGGCGGCGATCCACCGGTTGCGCGTCACCGCAGCTCCCCGCCCGGTCGCGGCGCCGCCTTGCTGCCCGGGCCGCCCTTGCGCGGACGGCGACGGGCTACCAGCGGTTCGAGCTGCGCACGCAACGCCGCGTCGTCGCGGGCCCACGCCTGCCGCAGCGCGCCGGAGCGCAGCTGCACGCCGATCCCCCGCCGTCCCCGCGGGACCACGGACAGCCCGCCCAGCGAGCGCGCGGACTCCCACGGCTCACGCGGATCCTGGCGGGCGCGCCTCTTGGGGGCCGGCGGGAACACGTGGACGATGTCGGTGACGGCGATGTCGTCGGTGCCCAGGCGCAGCGTGCCCGCGGTCAGCTCGACGGCGGTGTGCGTGCGCGCGGCGTGGATGATGAGCGCTCCCACCGCCGCGAGGACCACGCCGGACACCAGCCACACGAGCACCGGCATGCCGCCGCCCATGGCCGCGTCGGTGGCGATGCCGACAAGCGCGAACGCGGGCGCCAGGACGATGGGCCACCAGCGTGCGCCGGGTTCGGAGAACAGCGGGGTGCTCACCGCGGCCGACCGCCGTAGAAGTACCGGTGCGCCTCGCCGCGGTGCACGATCACCGAGGCGCCTATCGCGAGCACGGCCTGCAGGATGGAACAGACCTCCAGCACGATGGACCCGCCGCTGTTGAAGCCCAGCAGCCCCTCGAACCCGATCACCGTGATGATCGCCGTGAACCCCACGAGCGCCGCACGCGCCCACGCCTTGCCCCGCAGCATCCGGTGCGCCACCAGCCACGTCAGGCCGATGACCACCGCGCCCAGCACGCCGATCACGCCCAGCGACACGTGGAAGCTGGACACCACGTCGGCGCGGGTGACCGGCTGTCCGTTGACGCCGCCGGAGAACTGTTCGAGCATCTCGTCGACCACGGTGTCCTGCAACCCCGACATCAGCAGGATCACGCCGATGGTGGTGCCGATGCCGAGCACCGCCACCACGCACCACAGCTCGTAGGCGATGCGCACCGCCGGCGGCGCCTCCGGGCGCTCGTCGCCGGAGCCTCCGCCGCCCTGCCCCGTCCCCGGGAACGGCGGCGGCGGGGCGCCCGGCATCTGCTGGTTGGTCCTCACGCGCGGATCACCACCGGTTCACCGCAGAATCGCGGCGGCCTCGGCCGCCCAGTAGGTGAGAACGATGTCCGCGCCGGCGCGGCGGATGGCGGTGAACGACTCGAGGATCATCGCGTCACGGTCGATCCACCCGTTCGCCGCCGCGGCGCTGATCATCGCGTACTCGCCGGACACCTGATACGCGGCGACGGGGACGGTGGCCTCGGCGGCCACTTCGCGCAGCACGTCCAGGTAGAGCATCGCGGGCTTGACCATGACCATGTCGGCGCCCTCGGCCAGGTCCAGGCGGGTCTCGCGCAGCGCCTCGCGGGCGTTGGCCGGGTCCTGCTGATAGGTTTTGCGGTCGCCCACGAGCGTGGAGCCGACCGCCTCCCGGAACGGCCCGTACAGGGCCGACGCGTACTTGGCGGAGTAGGCCAGGACGGAGGTGTGCCGGAAGTTCGCCGCGTCCAGCGCCGAGCGGATGGCGCCCACCTGGCCGTCCATCATGCCGCTGGGGCTCACCACGTGCGCGCCGGCCTCGGCCTGCGCCAGCGCCATGTCCACGTAGCGCTGCACCGTGAGGTCGTTGTCGATGCGCTCACGGCCGTTGGCGTCGCGGCTGAGCACGCCGCAATGCCCGTGGTCGGTGAACTCGTCCAGGCAGGTGTCGGCCATGATGACGGTGTCGTCGCCGAACTCGGACCGCAGCGCCGCGAGCGCCCGGTTGAGCACGCCGTCCGGGTCGTCGGCCCCGCTGCCGGTGGCGTCCCTGCGTTCGGGCACGCCGAAGAGCATCAGCCCGCCGACGCCGGCCGCGACGGCGTCGTGCGCCGCGCGCACCAGCGTGTCCTGCGTGTGCTGCACGACCCCGGGCATCGCCGCGATGGGCCGCGGGTCGGAGAGGCCCTCGGCCACGAACATGGGCAGCACCAGGTTGCGGGGCGTCGTGGTGGTCTCCGCCACGAGCCTGCGCATCGCCGGCGTGGTGCGCAGGCGCCGGGGACGGTGGTCTGGGTACACGCTCTCCTCCTTCGGACCCCGCCGGGCAGGGCCGCACCGCGCACGATACCCCGCGCCGCCCGGTCGGCGGCGCGGGAACCCGCCCGTCTCAGCGGCGGCGCGACTTCTTCCGCGGCGGCGGCAGAGCGCCCTCCGCCCGCAGCCGCGCGGCGTGCTCGGCCAGCGCCTCCACCAGCGGGATCACCTGGGAGACCTCCGGCTGCACGTCCACGCGCAGCCCGAACTCGCGGGCGGTCTCCGCCGTCTTCGGCCCGATGCAGGCGACGATGGTGCGGGCGTGCGGCTTGCCGGCGATGCCCACGAGGTTGCGCACCGTCGACGACGAGGTGAAGCACACCGCGTCGAACCCGCCGGTCTTGATCATCTCGCGGGTCTCCGCGGGCGGCGGCGAGGCGCGCACGGTCCGGTATGCGGTGACGTCGTCGATCTCCCAGCCGCGCTCGCGCAGACCCTCGGCGATGGTCTCGGTGGCGATGTCGGCGCGCGGGAGCAGCACCCGGTTGACGGGGTCGAGGACCTCGTCGAACGGCGGGAACTCCGACAGCAGCCCCTCACTGGACTGCTCGGTGGCCGGCGGGATCATCTCCGGTTCGATGCCGAACAGGCGCACCCGGTCCGCCGTCGCCTGGCCCACGCAGGCGATCTTGACCCCGGAGAACGCGCGCGCGTCCAGCCCGAACTCCTGGAACTTCTCCCACACGGCCTTGACCGCGTTGGTGGAGGTGAACACCACCCACTGGTAGCGGCCGTCGACGAGCCCCTTGATGGACCGCTCCATCTGCGCGGGGCTCCGGGGCGGCTCGACGGAAATGGTGGGCACCTCCCTGGGGATCGCGCCGTGGTCGACGAGGCGACTGCTCATCGCCGCGGCCTGGTCCTTGGTGCGCGGCACCAGCACCGTCCACCCGTACAGGGCGCGCGACTCCCACCACGACATCTTGTGCCGCTGCGAGACCACCTTGCCGATGGTGACGACCAGCGGCCCCACCATCTCGGAGCCGACCTCGTCGAGAGTGCCCAGCGTGGCCTCCACCGTGCGCTGGCGGCGCGTCGTGCCGCTGACCGTGATGGCCGCGGGGGTCGACCCGCTCATGCCGTGCTCCACCAGGGCGCCGGCCGTCTCGGCCAGGCGACCGGAGGTGGCGTGCAGCACCAGCGGGCCGGGGGCCGCGGCCAGCGCCGCCCAGTCGACCTCGCCGCGCACGTCGAACTCGGTGTGGGCGGAGCCGATGGGCATCCCGGCATAGGCGGGCACCGCGCTGCCGACGGGGACGCCCGGCACCACCTCGAAGTGCACCTGGGTGCGGGCGATCGCGGTGATCTCGGCGATCACCGAATCGGTGGTCATCGGGTCGCCGGAGACCAGACGGATCACGTCGTGACCCTGCTTGGCCTCGGCGACCAGCGCCTTGGCCACGTCCGCCGGGTCGCCCAGCGCCGGGCGCACGTCCGGGCCGCCCTCGCCCGTCTCCTCGTCGACTTCGAGCCCGGTGCCGATGAAGGACACGACGCCCTCGTCGACGTCGGCGTCGGTGTAGGCGACGACGGCGGCGGCGAGGACCTCGCGGGCCCGCAACGTCAGCAGGGCCGGATCGCTCGGACCGGCCCCCACGATCAGGATCCGGCCGGGAGTGGTCTTGCGTGCGCGGCTCATCGTTCGATCTCCAGAGTGAGTGCGAGGGTCAGTACGTGGTCTGGTGCGGCGGAACGCCGCGGTATGCGGGATGCGACCGGGCCTGTGGGCCCCCGCGCCCGCGCGCCATGGGCGGTCATCCGGGCACCCCCGATTCCGGCGCCCCGCCCGGCGTGCCGGCCATCAGGTCGGCGGCGCCCCTGGCGAGAAGCTCGTCCGCGATCGCACGCCCCAGCGTCTCCGCGTCCGCCACCGGGCCCACACGCGAGGCGCGCAGCACCACGCCGCCGTCCTCCGCGGCCGCGGCGGCGCGCACCGACAGCTCCAGCACGGGCGCGCCGTCGGGCCCGGTCGAATCGACGACCTCGGCCAGAGCGCCGACGGGGGCCGTGCAGCCGGCCTCGAGGCGCGCCAGCACCGCACGCTCGGCCGCGACGGCCGCGTGCGTGTCCGGGTCGTCGAGCCGGCGCACCAGCGCCACCAGCGCCTCGTCCCCGCTGCGGCACTCGACCGCCAGTGCGCCCTGCGCCGGCGCGGGCAGCATCTGCAGCGGGTCGATCGTCTCGGTGATCAGCCCGGTGCGGTCTGTGCGGTCGAGTCCGGCGCGCGCGAGGATCACCGCGTCGAGCTCACCGGCGTCGATGCGGCCCAGCCGCCGCTCGAGGTTGCCGCGCAGCGGCTGCACGTCCAGCCCCAGGCCCAGCGCGCGCAGCTGCGCCACGCGGCGCGGTGCGGACGTGCCCACGCGGGCCCCCGGGGGCAGCTCGCCGAGCGTCATGCCGTCACGGGCCACCAGCGCGTCGCGGGCGTCGGCGCGCGGCGGAACGGCGGCGATGGTCAGGCCCGGCTCGGCGGCGGTGGGCAGGTCCTTGAACGAGTGCACGGCCACGTCCACCCGGTCGTCGCGGATGGCCTCGCGCAGCTCCGCGGTGAACACTCCCACGCCGATCTTCTCCACCGGGGACATGGACTTGTCGCCGGAAGTGCTGATGATGACGAGTTCCGCGGGGTGCCCGGCCGCGATCAGGGCGTCGCGCACGGTGCCCGCCTGCGTGCGGGCGAGCACGCTGCCACGGGTGCCCACGCGGATGGGGTCGGGGATGCCCGACCGCCCTGCGGATCCGTTCTCGGCGGTCGCTCCGTTGTCATCAGACGCCGGGTGATGGCTCACTGTGCGCCCTCCTCTGCGAGGCTCTGGTCGGCGGGTTCGACGTCGGTGGCCGTCTCCGAGGAGCGCGCCACGGCAGCCGTCACGCCCGGCGACAGTTCGAACAGCTCGCGCAGCGCCTCCGCATACGACCCGCCGCCGGGGGCGGCCGCGAGCTGCTTCACCCGCACCGTCGGCGCGTGCAGAAGCTTGTCGACGACGCGGCGCACCGTGCGCTCCACCTCCGTCTTCTCCGCATCGGTGAGGCCGGGGGCCTTGGACTCGAGCCGCAGCAACTCGCCCTGGACCACCTCCGCGGCGCGCCGCCGCAGCGCGGTCACCGTGGGCGCCACCTCCGAGGCCCGCTGCTGCCCCAGGTAGGAGGCCAGCTCGGCGGCCACCAGCTCGCGGGCGGCCTCCGCATCGGACTCCGCGGCGCCGGCTCCCGGGTCCCGCCGCAGCGTCTCGATATCCAGCAGGTCCACTCCGGGCAGGCCGACCACCGCGGGATCGACGTCGCGGGGCAGGCCCAGGTCGCAGATCACCAGCGGCGAGTCCTCGGTACGTCGGGTCAGCGCTGTGTGCACGTCGGCCACGGTCAGCACGGCCCCGACCGAGCCGGTGCAGGTGACCACCACGTCGGCGGTGCGGATGGCGGCGGCGAGCCCGTCGAACCCGGCCGCCTGCGCGGCCACGCCCGCATCAGCCGCGGTCCCGGCCAGCCGGGCCGCGCGCTCGGCGGTGCGGTTGACCACGGTGACCTCGCCGATGCCGGCGCGGATGAGGTTGGCCACGGCCAGTCCCCCCATCGCCCCCGCGCCCAGCACCACGGCGCGACGGCCCGCCAGGCCCTCCAGCTCGCGCGGCCCGCCGAGCAGCGACGCGGCCCGCTCCAGCGCCACCGACACCACGGACGCACCGGCGGCGTCGATGCCGGTCTCGCTGTGCACCCGCTTGCCCACCCGCAGTGCCTGCTGCGCGAGCTCGTGGACCGCGCGCCCCGCCACCTGCTGGGAGTCCGAGGCCGCGTACGCGCTGCGGATCTGGCCGAGGATCTGCTGTTCGCCCACGACCATCGAGTCCAGGCCGGCGGCCACGGTGAACAGGTGCTCCACCGCGGATTCGCTGTAGCGCACGTACAGGTGCGAGGTCAGCTCCTGCACGCTCATCCCGGAATGCTCGGCGAAGAGCCCGCTGACCTCCGCGAGACCGCCGTGGAAGGCGTCGACCACCGCGTAGATCTCGATGCGGTTGCAGGTGGAGACCACCATCGCCTCCGCGACGTGCGGCCGCCGGACCAGCGCGTCGAGCAGTTTGGGGCGGTCCGCCTCCGACACGGCCGCGCGTTCCAGCGTGGACACCGGCGCGCTGCGGTGCGACATGCCGACCATCAGAATGCTCATGCGGCGACCGCCTCCGCCCGCGCTGCCGACCGCCGTCGACGCCGGGCATCCCGGACGGCGGCGGACCGGCGGAGTGTGCCACTATTGGGAACACCGCGAAGGCGGCGGTGACCGGCGGCACCCCCGGATCGAATGCCCCCGGATCGAATATCGCCGAAGTCTCCGCGCCGGCCGTCTGGGCGGACCAGCGTCAGGCGGGCGAACGCTGGGCGTCGATCTGTCACGTCGCGGGCTCCTCGTGCAGCCGAAGTGAATGAGCGTCCGGGACGGGCGTGGCCGCCTGGCACGCCTGCGCGCAGCCCTCGGGCCGAGACGCAACCGCGACGGGCCTTGACGCGGCAACGCCGTCGGCATGATCGCGCATGCGGAACGGCGCTGCCCGGACACAGCCGCATAGACGCAGCTCTGACACAGCACCCCGGTGCTTGGTTCACACCACGGTAACCTTTCGCCACCCCCGGCACAAAGTTGACGCGGCACGCCACTACACGCTACGGGAACGGCCCCCGCACCCGGGTCCGCCGCGGACCGCGCACACCCGCCGCCTACCATGCCCCAGCGGCTCCCCACTGCTCCCGCGGCCCGCCCGGCGCGCCCGCCTCAGCCGGCCAGGTCGGCCCGCAGGCGCTCCACGTCCACCTCCCAATAGCTGTGCTCGCGCCCGTCCAGCAGCACCACCGGGAGCCGGTCCCCGAACTCCGCCCGCAGCTCCGGCCGTTCCGCCGCCGCGGCATCCACGTCCACCGCCGACGCGGTGATTCCGAACTCTTTGCACACCAAGTCAAGTCGTGCCCACGCCTGGTCGCAGCCGCCGCAGCCCTCACGCGTCAGGAGCGTGACCTCCCGGCCGCCGCCGGCCGCTCCGCCGTCCATCCCCGCTCCCGTTCCCGCAGTGTCCACAGCCGCGCACCTTCCTCCCGCATCGCCCGCCCGCCGCACTGCCGGGCGGGCCCCAGTCAACCACCCGCCAGTCCGCGCACGCCGTCCGTCGCCCCCCGCCGGCACCGCGCCGGGGCGCGACCTCGACCGCACGGCGACGGACCGGCGACGGACCGGCGCCGGTCGCGGCGCCGGAGATCATTGTCACAGCAC
The DNA here is from genome assembly GCF_007559025.1 of Tomitella fengzijianii. Lineage (NCBI taxonomy): Bacteria > Bacillati > Actinomycetota > Actinomycetes > Mycobacteriales > Tomitella > Tomitella fengzijianii. Next base: position 3,120,968 of record NZ_CP041765.1, read on the forward strand.
CCGCGGCCGCGCGGTGGTGCAGGGAACGGCAGGCGGCACGCGTCCGCGCCGCACGCGTGCCGCGGCCCCGCTCCCCCGGGCCGACGGTTACTGTTGTGGTGACCGTTCAGGTCCACGGTCCGCTGCGGGTCGCGGGCCGCGACCGCCCCGAGCGGCCATCAGGTTTCAGGCGGATCAGGAGGATGCGGTGCCAGACCACCGGGAGCAGCCGGACCCGCAGGATTCCTCCGTCCGGCGCCGCCTCGCCCGCCTCAGCGCCCGCAACCCGCTGGGGCCGAGCCTGGGCGAGCTGCTCCAGAACCTCGCGGGCGAGGCCAGCGCCGACGCCGCGCACGCGCAGCTGGAGGCCGAGGCCACCGGAGAACGTGCGTCCGGACAAGCGGCGGAGGGGGCCGAGGGCGGGCCGCCGCAACCGCCGGCGCCGCGGGACCTCACCGCCGCCGCCTTCTTCGACGTGGACAACACCATCGTCCAGGGCGCCTCGATCATCCACTTCGCTCGCGGGCTCGCGTCCCGCAACTACATCGAACTGTCCGACATGGCCCAGTTCGGCTGGCAGCAGATCAAGTTCCGGGTCAGCGGCAAAGAGAACAGCGACGACGTGGCCAGCGGCAAGGAGAAGGCCCTCACGTTCATCGCGGGGCGCGAGACCGCGGAGTTCACCCGGCTGGGCGAGGAGATCTACGACGAGATCCTCGCCGACAAGGTCTGGGCGGGCACGCTCGCCCTGGCCCGGCAGCACATCGACACGGGCCAGCAGGTGTGGCTGGTCACCGCGACGCCGCAGGACCTGGCGCAGGTGATCGCCAAACGCCTGGGGCTCACCGGCGCGCTCGGCACCGTGGTCGAAAGCGAGGACGGCAGGTTCACCGGCCGCTTGGTGGGCGACATCCTGCACGGCCCCGGCAAGGCGCACGCGGTGCGGGCCCTGGCCGTGCGCGAGGGGCTCGACCTCAAGCGCTGCACCGCGTACTCGGACAGCCACAACGACGTCCCCATGCTCACCGCGGTCGGCACGGCCGTCGCCGTCAACCCCGACGCCGACCTGCGCGAACTCGCCCGCAACCGCGGTTGGGAGATCCACGATTTCCGCACCGGCCGCAAGGCGGCGAAGATCGGCGTGCCCACGGCGCTCGCGCTCGGGGCCATCGGCGGCGCGGCCGCGACCGTGCTGGGGCGCCGCGAACAGTCGGCCTGAGCCCCGGCGGAGGCCGAGCCGGGGGGCGGTCGCCCGCGCAGTCAGCCGAAGAAGACGTTGCGGCGGCTCGCGAGCAGCGTGTAGAGCGTCTGCTGGATGCGCTCGCGGACCTGATCGGTGAGGTCGAACGTGACCATCGGATCCTCGGCGGACTGCGCGTCGTAGCCGTCCGTGGCGATGGGCTCGCCGAAGGCGATGTGCCATTTGGACGGCAGCGGGACGGCGCCGAGCGGACCCAGCAGCGGGAACAGCGGCGTGATCGGGAAGTACGGCAGCCCCAGCAGCCGCGCGAGCGGCTTGACATCGGCGATCTTCGGGTAGATCTCCTCGGAACCGACGATCGACACCGGAATGATCGGCGCGCCGGTGCGCAGCGCCGAGGTCACGAATCCGCCCCGGCCGAAACGCTGCAGCTTGTAGCGGTCCGAGAACGGCTTGCCGACGCCCTTGAAGCCTTCGGGGAACACGGTGACCAGCGCCCCCTCGCGCAGCAGGCCGTCCGCGTCCGGATGGCAGGCGAGAGTGTGCCCGGCCTTGCGGGAGAACGATCCCAGCAGCGGCGACTGGAAAACGAGGTCGGCCGCGAGCATGCGGGTGGGACGGTGCTGCGGATGATGGTCGTGCACCGCCACCGAGAGCATCAGCCCGTCCACCGGCAGCGTGCCGGCGTGGTTGGCCACCAGCAGCGCGGCGCCGTCCGCCGGCAGGTTCTCCACCCCCGACACCTCCACCCGGAACCACTTCTCGAACACGGGGCGCAGGGCGGGCAGGATCACCGACGAGTTCAGGTGCGGGTCGAAGCCGTAGTCGTCCACCTCGTAGTCGCCGGTCACCCGCCGGCGCAGGAACGCCAGGACGTCGGCCAGGTGGTCGACCAACGCCGAATGGTCGGCCTGGCCCGCCGTCCCGCCGGCGTGCAGCTGATGCACCGCCGGAAGGATCCCGGGCTCCTGCACTCCGCCCGGGCATTCCCTCGACGCGCCCCGTGCCACATCGCCGCGCCCCTCACCGCGCAGCGGAATGACCTTGGCCACCGCCGAATCGTCCACCTCGACTCCCATCGTCTCCGCTCCCGGCCTCAGGGCCGGTCGCGCTCCCTCTCGCGTGCGCCCCCGCGCACCGTGTCCACGTTGCCACACCGCATCCCCGCACCATGCGGCGCACAACACCTTTCGGCGGCCCGGCGAAAACCCCTTCCACACCGGGCCACCGCTCTCACACCGGCAGCCGCCGAGCCAGCGCCGTCAGCCGCTGCTCCCAACCACGCACCATCACCGGGTCTATCACCGGGTCCAGCGACCTGCCGCGGACGAAGTCGTCGAACGCGTCCATCGTGGACCAGCGCGGCTCGAACCCGAGATCGGCGCGCATCCGCGTCGTATCCAGCACCACGCCCTGGCTCAGGAACCCCAGCTCCTCGTGCGAATAGTCCACCACCCGCGCGGCCCGCAGCGCGGAGCCCACCACCCCCAGGATCGGCGACGGCAGCGGGATGCCCAGCCGGCCCGCCCGCCGAGTCGCTTGGGCGCCGGACATCGTGCCGCCGCCGGCGATGTTGAACGTGCCGTGCGCGGGGGCCGTGACCGCGTGCTCCAGCGCCCCCAGCGCGTCCTCCTCGTGCAGCAGCTGGATGCGCGGGTCGTACCCGAGCACGTTGGGCACCAGCACGGCCCCGAAGTAGCGGCTGAGCTCGGTGTCCATCCGCACGCCGATGAGCGGCGCGAAACGCAGGATGCTCACCTGCAGGTCCGACCGGCGGCGCCCCGCTCCCCGCGCGTACGACTCGATCTCCACGCTGTCCCGGGAGAACCCGCCGCGCGGGGGGTTCTTCGGCGCCATCTCCTCGCCGAAGCGCGCCGGATTGCGGGGGCTGTAGCCGTAGACGGCCGAGGTCGACCGGACCACGAGCCGCCGCATCGTGGGCGCCTTCTGGCATGCGGCGAACAGGTGCAGCGCGCCGATGACGTTCATGTCCTTCATCACCGCGCGGCCGCCGGCCTCTCCCGGCCGCGAGTAGACGTCCGTGTGAACGACGGTGTCGATCTCCGCGCCGCGGATGATCTTGCCGATCATCGGATTGCGGATGTCCGCGCGCACGAACTCCGCACGCCCCAACCGCCGCAGCATGTTCTTGCTGGGCGCCAGGCAGTCGACGGCGACGACGCGCTCGACAGACGGGTGCGCTGCCAGCATGGCCGCGAGGGAACCGCCGAGAAAACGGCTGGCTCCCGTCACGAGGACCGCCCTGGGCTCGCGCGGCACGTCGGATTCGCTCATCGCCTACAGACTAGCCGTCGGGGGGCGACGGCGGCCATATCCCGCCCGGTACCGGACTTCCGTCACACCGCACGCCCCGGACGCCCGGACGCCGGCGGACACGCAGGGCACAGCGAAAGCTCCGCCCGCCGGCTCGGAAACGACCGGCGGCCCGGCCCACGATGGTGGACCGGGCCGCCGGAGCAGCGCGCGGCTGTCGATTCGCGACCGGAGCAGAACTAGTGCCGGTACGCGCAGATCACTTGCCGAGTTTGCGACGCTGCACCCGAGTGCGGCGAAGCAGCTTGCGGTGCTTCTTCTTCGACATGCGCTTGCGGCGCTTCTTGATCACTGAACCCATACCGGGAATCCTCACTGCCTAGTACCTGGGGACCCGCACCGGTGCGGTGACCCTCGTGCACGAATCCATCGATCGGACCCCGTGCTGCCGTGTCCGCGCGGTGCGCCGGGCGCAGAGCGCGGCGAGCACGATTTCCGGCGTCCTGCACCGGTGCACCGATCGCTCGGTGGCGCACCGGCCCCGTGCGGCACCCGGCCACACGCGACGCCCGCCGACAGCAGCCGAGGAAACCTCTCCACGGCACGACAATCGACAATGCTACCGCCGCCCGGCCGGGCCCTCGAACCGAGGTGCCGAAGGGCACCGGAACGCGGCGGCGAGCACCCGGGCACCCGCCTTCCCGGCGCCGGGCGCGTCCGTCCTAGCCGACGTCGAAGTACGACGACTGGAGATACTCGTGCACCGCCTTGGCCGGCACCCGGAACGAGCGCCCCACCCGCACCGACGGCAGTTCACCGCCGTGCAGGAGCCGATACACGGTCATCTTGGACACGCGCATCATCGTCGCCACCTCGGCGACGGTCAGGAAATTGGTGCCCGCCAGCGACGCCGGTTCTCCGGCGTTCGAGGAGCTCTGCGACGCAGACTTCGCTCCTCCTGCGGGCGGCTTGTCAGATGACGCCATTGGTTCACATCCTCCGGCACGCGTCGCGCCGCCGGCTTCCCCTCCGGCGGACCTGACACGCACGTGCTACCACGCAGCCTAACGGTAATCATGGTGTCGTTGCGACGCGTGTGACGAATCCTCGGTGAATGCCCTGCTCGGCGCGGTAACGCGAAGATCACGATGCGGCGACTGCGCGGCCTCGGCCGGCCACGGGCGTCGCGCCGGATCAGGCGCCGTCCTCCTTCACCGCGCCCATCGCGGCCGAGCGGTCCCGCACCATTGCCATCGCCTCGAAGAACGCCGAACGCAGGCCGTCCTTCTCGAACTGCCGGATCGCCGCCGCGGTGGTGCCCCCCGGCGACATGACGGCGGCGCGCAGCTCGGTGGCCGTCTCCCCGGACTCGGACAGCATCGCGCCCGCACCCACGAGCGTCTGGATGGCCAGGTCGCGCGCGACGGGCCGGGTGAGCCCCAGCGCCACCCCCGAGTCCACCATGGCCTCGATCGCCAGGAAGAAGTACGCAGGCCCCGAGCCGGACACCGCGGTCACCGCGTCCATCGACGACTCCTTGACCCGGCGGACCATGCCGACGGCCCCCATCATCTCCTCGACGAGGTCCATGTGCACCGCCGTGGCATGCCGCCCCGGCGTGATGGCGCTGGCGCCCTGCCCCACGAGCATCGGAGTGTTGGGCATCACGCGGACCACCGCGGTGCCGGCGGGCAGGAGCTGCTCGAAGCGCGCCGTGGTGGTGCCGGCCGCGAGCGACACGATCAGCTGGTCGTCGTCGCTGGTCTCCTGGTACTCGGCGACCTCGGTGAGGACCGATTCCACGTCGTTGGGCTTGACCGCGACGACGAGCACCGCGGCGCCCTCCGCGGCGTCCGCAATGCTCTGGGTGACGCGGATGCCGTACTCCGAGGCGAGCTCCCGGCCGCGGGCCTCGAACCGCTCCGTGACCACCAGGTCACGCGCCTGCCTTCCACTGGCCAGCAGACCCGACACCAGTGCTTCACCGATCCGGCCACCGCCCACCACAGCAATTCTCGTCATGCCCTCAGCCTGCCACGCGGGCAGCGGATCCACGCGCCCGCGCCCCCTTCCGGCGTCGCCGGCATCCGGACCGGGTCAGTCCGCGCGCTGCGGGCGCGCCAGGTGCGTACGGGCGAAGGCCAGCGAGTCCGCCAGCACGGCCGCACGCTCGTCCCGGGTGCGCACTGTCTGGGTGTTGATCTCCAGCACCACCTGGCCGGCGAAGCGCCGGGCCGCGAGCCGCCGGCACAGCTCCACGCAGGGCTGATCACCGGCGCCGGGGGGAAGGTGCTCGTCCGTGTACGCGCCGCGACCGTCGGCCAGGTGCACGTGCGCCAGCCCGTCGCCCATCCGCTCCGCCAGTTCCAGCGCGTCCATGCCCGCGGTCGCCGTGTGCGACAGGTCCAGGGTGAAATGCCGGTGATCGACCGCCGTCGGGTCGTGCCCGGGCGCGAACGCCGAGACGGCGGCGCCCGCACCCCCGCGCTTGCGGAGCCGCTGGATCGACCCCTCCTTGTTGCTCATGAATCGGTCCGCGCGGAACGGATACATGTTCTCCACCGCGACGACGACGCCATGCGTGTCCTCCAGCCGGTCCACCTGCGCGGCGAAGCCCCGGGCGTAGGCGCGCTGCCAGCGGAACGGCGGGTGCACCACCACGGTCGTCGCCCCCACCTGGCGGGCCACCTGCACCGCCCGGTCCAGGCGCGGGATCGGGTCCGAGCCCCACACCCGCTGCGAGATCAGCAGGCACGGCGCGTGCAACGCGAGCACCGGGACCTGGTAGCGGTCGATCAGCTCCGAGACCGCGTACGGGTCCTGGCTGGCGGCCTCCGCCCACACCATGAGCTCGAGGCCGTCGAAACCCAGCTGCGAGGCGTACTGGAACGCGCTCTCCGTGGTCTGCGGGTACACCGACGCCGTCGACAGCCCCACCGGTATTCCCCTGGCCTTCACCGCCGGGCCCCCCTCATCGACTCCTCCTCGTGCCGCCGCAGCCGGCCCCTCCGTTCGGTGGACATCTGGTCGGAATCTCGGCGAAAAACGACCGAATGTCCACCGAACGCGGGGCGGGACGCGGCGGCCCGGGTCATTGCGTGCTCAGCACGAACGCGAGCGGGCCCAACGTCACCACCACGCCCACCACCATCGCGAGCAGGAGGCTGATGATGTCGTCCGTCTTGCGCAGGATGCGGACGACGGCCACGAGTCCCAGGATCACGAGCACCGCCAGGACCAGGGCCACATAGGGCAGCGAATCCCACAGCTTCTCGAATCCCTTGAACACCGCGGCGCCCACCGCGACGCCGACGATCACCTGCAGGGCCAGGCCGGCCCACTGGCGCACCGCGCCGCGCCCCTCGGCCGGCTTCCCTGCGGCGTCCGTGTCCGCCGTGTCGGGGTCGTCCGCTGCGGCAGGTTCCGCGCCGGCGGCCTGCGGGACGGCCGGCTCCGCATCGGCGTCGTCCGCGAGGGGCTCGGCGACCGGGATCACCGCGGTCGCGGCCGGCCCCGGTTCGCCGCTGATCGACGCGATGGGTGCGTCGCTGCGGGCGAGCATCTCCGCGACCGTCGGCGTGCCACCGGTGGACACCGGAGCGCTCTCCGGCCCGGCCGGCTCGTCGCCGGCGGCTTCCGACTCGGACTCCGTCGCTTCGAAGGCCCCAGTCTCGAAGGCCGCCGATTCGAAGGCCGCCGTGGCACTGTCGGCGGAGTCAGGGTCCGCGCCGTCGGTGTCGTCGGCCTCAGCGGTGTCGTCGGCCTCAGCGGTGTCGTCGGCCTCAGTGGTGTCGTCGGCGGCTTCGGCATCGGTGACCACCGCGTCGGCGGTGTCGGCATCAGCCGACTCCGCGTGCTCCTGCGCCTCGCGGTCGCCCTCCACGGCCGCGTCTTCCACAGCCGGTTCGTCCAATGCTTCGTCTTCGACGGCCGCGTCTTCCTCGACCGCCTCCGGCTCCTGCACCGGCCCGGCCGTCGTGGCATCCGCATCATCGGCGGCCGTCGAATCGGCGGCACCCGGGTCCGCGGCGGGGACGGCCTCGTCACGCGCCGCCTGGCGGTCGCGGTCGATGCGGTCCTCCGCGACCGGCTCACGGATCACCGGGATCTCGCCGGTCAGCTCGGCAACGGAGATCCCGCCCGTGCGCTCGCCGCGGTGGTGCCGGCGTGACCGCCCACCGCTGTTGGAACCGTTGCGGGCGAGCAGCTCGGCAACAGTCACCGGCCGACTGTTCGACTCCGGCAGTTCGCTCATCGTGCACCCACCAAAAGTTCGCCACCCATCTCGGTATCGAGCCGGCGCAGGATCAGACCCTCACGCAACGCCCACGGACAAATCTGCAACTGGTCCACCGACAGTGCACGCATGCTCGCCTCGGCGACGAGCGCCCCGGCGACCAGTTGCGGCGACCGGTCGGCGCTGACGCCTTCGAGCTCCGCACGGTCCGCTGCAGTCATCCTAGAAATAAACGCGATCAGTTGCCGGAGGCCGCTGGCCGTCAGCGTCCGTGTCACGCGCGGGCCGGCGCTCGACGGCGCCGCCCCGGTGAGCCGCGCCAACGTCCGGAAGGTCTTGGACGTGCCTACGCACAGGTCCGGCGCACCCGCCTTACGCAGCTGTTTCGCCGGTTCCGACAGCTCCGCGTCCAGCCAGTCCCGCAGCGCCGCGACGCGTCGCTTTCCGGGCGGATCGGTCTGGAGCCAATCGCGGGTGAGACGTCCCGCACCCAGCTGGAGCGAGTGCGCCAGGTCCGGATCCTCGTCGACGCCGTTGCACAGCTCCAGCGATCCCCCGCCGATGTCGAAGTTCATGATCCGCCCGGCGCTCCACCCGTACCAGCGGCGCACAGCCAGGAAGGTGAGCCGGGCCTCGTCGACGCCGCCGAGGACGCTCAGTTCCACCCCGGTCTCGTCGTGGACGCGGCGCAGCACCTCGTCCGAGTTGTCCGCGTCGCGGACCGCGGAGGTGGCGAACGCCATCATCTCCCCGCATCCCGACGAGTGCGCGATGCCGGAGAACTCCGATACCGCGGCGATCAGATCGTCGGTCACGTCCGGGTGCAGACGGCCGTCCTCGGTCAGCCGTTCGGACAGCCGCAGCGCCACCTTGGACGAGCTCATCGGCGTGGGGTGCCCACCACGGTGCGCGTCCACCACCACCAGGTGGACGGTGTTGCTTCCTACATCGAGTACTCCGAGTCGCACACCGACCAACTTAGCGGGTCTACGGTGGGGACCTGTGACGCACGGACCCCTATCCCGCAGTGAAGACCTGCCGCCCGCGGTGGAAGTGGAGCCGGATTTCCCGCGCGAGTGGGTCGAGTTCGTCGACCCCGCGGACCCGGATCACCTGGTCCGCGCCGACATGACCTGGCTTTTGTCGCGGTGGACGTGCGTCTTCGGCACGCCCGCGTGCCGCGGCATCCTGGCGGACCGGCCGGACGACGGCTGCTGTTCGCACGGCGCCTTCCTCAGCGACGACGACGACCGCGCCCGCCTCGACGCCGCCGTGGCGGACCTCACCGCCGAGGATTGGCAGCTGCGCGCGCTGGGCCTGGGGGCCGAGGGTTACCTGGTGGAGGACGAGGTCGACGACGAGCCCGCGCTGCGCACCCGGCGGCACGACGGCGGCTGCATCTTCCTGAACCGGCCGGGCTTCGCCGGTGGGACCGGCTGCGCCCTGCACCGGATGGCCCTGCGCACCGGGCGGCTGCCGATGACGGTCAAGCCGGACGTGTGCTGGCAACTGCCGGTGCGCCGCACCCAGGACTGGGTGGAGCGCGCCGACGGCGAGCAGGTGCTGGTCTCCACCGTCGGCGAGTACGACCGCCGCGGCTGGGGCCCGGGCGGCGCCGATCTCGACTGGTACTGCACCGGCGACCCCGCCGCCCACGTCGGCACGCGCGCTGTGTGGCAGTCGTACGCGCCGGAGCTGACGGAACTGCTCGGCGCGGCCGCCTACGGCGAGCTGGCGCGGCTGTGCGCGCGGCGGGCGGAGCTGGGTCTCGTGGCCGTGCACCCCGCGACGGCGCGCAGCGCGGAGGCGGCAGAAGGCACTGTCGGCACGGACGGCGCAGAAGACCGGCCCGACTAAATAGACTGACTTCTGTCGTTTAATATTTTCCGCCCGGCCGAGGAGCGTCGCGGGCGCCCCATTCCACAGGAAGTCTTCAGCAGGTTCCCTGTGTTTGTTAACACTCCGGCGAATGGTCGCGATGAGCTGTATGAGTGACAGCTTGAACGGCTCTCCACGCACTTTGCGCCAGCGGTGAATCACCGATTGCAGGCGAGCGGCCGTTCCTCGGACAGAAGGGCCTCCCATTATGAAGAAGACCATGAAGAAGGTTGTGACAGCCGCAGCCGCCACCGCCGCCGCGGGCGGGATGGCACTGGCCATCGCGCCGGCCGCCAGCGCAGCGCCGGTATACACGAACGTCAGCGACTCGTTCATTCCGTATGACGCCCCCGGCGCATTCAACCCCGGGAACTCGAACGTCCTCATCAGCCCGGCATACGGCACGGTGACGCCCATCTTCTGTCAGATCGACAATGGCGCATGGCGTAATTGCTACCAGGAGGGCTGGAATCACGAGCCGCACCAGGTTCACTACCTCGCCAATGTGAACGGCCACGGCACCTGGGCCACGGTCGATCTTCCCCAGGGCTCCAGCGTGCCGCAGCTCCCGGTCATCCAGCTTCCGGCCGGCAGCGTCTCGGGCAGCCTGGTCAACCTCATCGGCGGCGCAGGCGCCGGGTCCACCGGCTCCGGCGGGGGCGGCGCGGGCGGCGGCCTGAACGTCGACATCGGCGGCAGCCTCGGCAACATCGGCATCGGCCTGCAGGGCGGGCTCGGCAGCTCCTAGGCCGCGCTGTACGCATACGAGAGGACCCCGCAGCGGTACGGCTGCGGGGTCCTCTCGTATGCGGTCCGGTCACGCCCCGCCGACCCGGCGGTGGTGCCGGGCCGGGCGGTCACGCCTCCAGCTTGTATCCCAGTCCGCGCACGGTCACCAGGTGCTTGGGCTTGCCGGGATCCTGCTCGATCTTGGCGCGCAGCCGCTTGACGTGCACGTCGAGCGTCTTGGTGTCGCCCACGTAGTCGGCGCCCCACACCCGCTCGATCAGCTGCTGACGGGTGAGCACGCGGCCGGCGTTGCGCAGCAGGAACTCGAGGAGCTCGAACTCCTTGAGCGGCGGCGCGATCTCCTCGCCGTCGACCGTCACCACGTGGCGCTCCACGTCCATGGCGACCGGCCCGCAGGTGAGCATCGCATCGTCGTAGCCGTCCTCCTCCGCCTGCGACTCCGTGCCGCGGCGCAGGACGGCGCGGATGCGCGCGATCAGCTCGCGCGCCGAGTACGGCTTGGTGACGTAGTCGTCGGCCCCGATCTCGAGGCCCACCACCTTGTCGATCTCGCTGTCACGCGCCGTCACCATGATCACCGGCACCGACGACTTGGCCCGCAGCTGCTTGCACACGTCGTTGCCGCTCATGCCCGGCAGCATCAGGTCCAGAAGGACGATGTCCGCGCCCTCCCTGTCGAACGATTCCAGCGCGGAGGGTCCGTCCACGGACACGGTAACCTCGAAGCCCTCCTTGCGGAGGAGGAAGGCGAGCGGCTCGGCAAGCGATGGCTCATCCTCCACGATCAGCACTCGGTTCACCGACGGATGTCCTCTCTGTGGTCTGGGTCGGGCCGTGGCGGCCCCGGCGGGGATTGCGGTGCGGTCGGCTCGCCCACGCGGTCCTGGACGTGGGCGGGCAGTTCCAGCGTGAAGGTGGACCCGGTGCCGGGCTTGCTCCACAGCCGGATGCGGCCATTGTGGTTGATGGCCACGTGTTTGACGATGGCCAGGCCCAGGCCGGTGCCGCCCGTCTCGCGTGAGCGCGCCTTGTCCACCCGGAAGAACCGCTCGAACACGCGCTCCTGGTACTTGGGCGCGATGCCGATGCCGTGGTCGGTGACGCTGATCTGCACCTGTCCCCGCCGCAGCGCGCGGCTCACGGCCACCGGGGATCCCTTGGGCGAGTAGTTGACCGCGTTGGAGATGAGGTTGGTCAGCGCCGTCGTCAGCAGCATCTCGTCGCCGAGGACCCGGAGGCCGCTCGGCGCGTCGGTGGTGATCTCGATCTCCGCCGCGTCGGCGGTGAGCTCGGCGTTGTCCATCGCCGCGGCGACGATGGCGTCGACCTCCACCTCCTCCAGGTTGGGCAGCTTCTCTGCGCCTTGCAGGCGGGAGAGGGCGATCAGCTCGGAGACCATCGCGCCCAGCCGGGTCGCCTCGCCCTGCACCTTCTGCCCGAAGTGCCGGACCGTCTCCGGGTCGTCCGCCGACTCGAGCAGCGCCTCCGCCAGCAGCCCCATCGCCCCGACGGGCGTTTTGAGCTCATGGCTGACGTTGGCGACGAAATCCCTGCGCGCGGACTCCATGCGGACGATCTCGGAGTCGTCGTCGGCGAACAGCAGCGCGTAACGGCCCACTCTGTCATCCAGCACGCGCGCCTGCCCGCGCACCGACATCGACCGCACCTGGCTGCGCTGATCGCCCATCAGATCGAAGTCCACGGGGTGCCGCTCGGAGAGCACCTTGCGCGCCGCCGCCCAGGCACGGTCGTCCAGCTCGTCGCCCTGCACGAGCCCCAGCTCCGTGGCGCGCCGGTTGAACAGGACGATGTCGCGACCGCCGTCCACCACCGCGATGCCCGTGGGCGAATCGTCCACCACCAGCTCGAGCAGCTTCGACGGCGACGGTCCGTGGGTGAGGTAGCGGCGGCGGTCGACCCACTCCCGCAGGCGCGGCCCCGCCGCCACCCCGGCCGCTGCACCGATCGCGATACCGGCCACCAGCATCAGGCTTCTCACCCCCGCCGCTCCGCTGTGCGCGGACAATTGCGCGGAAAATTGTGCGTCACGGCCGGCGCCCCTACTTGCCCTGCCCGGCCACGGCCGCCGCGCCGGCGGCGGCGGCCTCCGGGTCCAGGTACTCGCCGCCGACGGTCACCGGGCGCAGCGTCGAGCCCTCGTCGATCAGGTCGTAGCGCAGGGGGATGCCGGTGGGGATGTTGACGCCGGCGATGTCGTCGTCGGAGATCCCGTCGAGGTACTTGACCAGCGCGCGGATCGAGTTGCCGTGGGCGGCCACCAGCACCGTGCGACCGGCGCGCAGGTCCGCGGCGATCTCGGTCTCGAAGTACGGCACCAGGCGCTCGACGACGTCCTTGAGGCACTCGGTCATGGGCACCGAGGCCAGGTCGGCGTAGCGGGGGTCGGCGTCCTGGCTGAACTCGCCGCCTGCGGCGATCTGCGGCGGCGGGGTGTCGTAGCTGCGGCGCCACAGCATGAACTGGTCCTCGCCGAACTCCGCCTTGGTCTCCGCCTTGTTCTTGCCCTGCAGCGCACCGTAGTGCCGCTCGTTCAGGCGCCAGTCGCGCTTGACGGGGATCCAGTGCCTGTCCGCGGCGTCCAGCGCCAGGTTGGCGGTGGTGATGGCACGGCGCAGCAGCGACGTGTAGAGCACGTCCGGCAGCAGGCCGTGCTCCACGAGCAGGTCCCCGCCCCGGCGGGCCTCCGCGGTGCCCTTCTCGGTGAGCGCGACGTCCACCCAGCCGGTGAACAGGTTCTTTGCGTTCCATTCGCTCTCGCCGTGGCGGAGCAGCACCAGGGTTCCCATAGTCATGACGACGATTATCCCAGGGCCTGTCCGGGCACCGCATCAGGACCCGCGCCCGCGTCGGTCACCACGCTCCGGGGCGGGTCGCCGGCCCGGCCGATCTCGCCGCGCGCGGCGGCCGCCCGGTCCTCGTCGGTGACCAGATGCTCGAACGCGGCGAGGTTGCGCAGCGACTCGCCGCGCACCGTGCGCCAGCGCCATTCCCGCCGGATTGACGTGTGGAATCCCAGCTCGAGGATGGTGTTGAAGTCGCCGTCGGCGGCCTCGAGCACCTGGCCCAGCACCCGGTCGAGCTCGTCGCTTCCCAGCGCGTCCATGGAGATGCGGCCCACCAGGTAGACGTCGCCGATCTTGTCGATCGTGTAGTGCACGCCGAACAGGTGCCGGTTGCGCCGCAGCAGCCACTTGTACACGGCGGCGTGGTCTTCATCCGGGTGCCGGGCCACGAAGGCCTCCACCCGCACCCCGTGCATGCCGACCGTGAGCAGGCAGGTGGTCTTCAGCTTGCGCTCACCGGGCAGGGTGAGCACGAAGTGCGGCCCCTCCGGGCGCGTGTACTCGATCCCGGCGGCATCGAGCGCGCCGCCGATCAGCGCCACGGCGTCCGCGACGCTTCGCCGCCCGACCCCGACCCCGACCCCGACCCCGTCGCCGGAGCCGGAGCCGGAGCCGTCCTCGCCCGCTCCGGCCGCACCGTCGATGCCGTGCCTGCTCATGCCGTCACCTCCCGCAATCGCCCCGCCGACGCCGCGACGCCCGCCACGTCGTGGGCGATCCGCGCGTCCCAGTCGAGCATCGCACGCCGGTAGGTGCTGCGCAGCCCCTCCGCTGTATGGCTCCAGGAGAACCCGGCCGCGTGCCGGGGCGCCGCGGCCGCCATCCGCGCGCGCAGGGCGGGTTGCGTGATCAGCGAGCGCAGCGCCGACGCCCACGCGTCGATGCCGTGGCCGTCGACCAGGATGCCGGTCTCGTCGTCCCGGACCGCCACGCCCAGCCCGCCGACCCGCGCCGCGACCACGGGCACCCCGCATGCCTGCGCCTCGATCGCCACCAGCCCGAACGACTCCGAATGGCTGGGGACCGCGACCACGTCCGACGCGCGATACACCTGGGCCAGCCGGTCCGGCGGCTGCGGCGGGAGGAACGTGACCCGGTGGGCGATGTCGAGCTCCGAGGCCAGCGCCATCAGCGACTCCGGCCGGCGCAACCCGCTGCCGGACGGTCCGCCGACGACGAGCACCCGCAGGTTCCCGCCCGGGTCCTGCTCGATGACGCGCGCCGCGGCCCGCACCAGAACGTCCGGCGCCTTGAGCGGCTGGATGCGCCCCACGAAGGTCACCACCGTCTCCGCCGGGTCCAGGCCCAGCTCGGCCCGCGCGGCCGCGGCGTCTCCCGGCCGGTACCGGCTCAGGTCCGCGCCGGGCGCGATGACGTCGACCCGGTCCGGGTCGGCGTCGTGGATCGCGATGAGCTGGCGGCGTTCCTCCGCGGTGTTGGCGACGAGGCGGTCCGCCTCGGCCACCACCTGCTGCTCCCCGATCCGGCGCGACAGCGGCTCCGGTACGTCACCGGCCGCCAGCGCCGCGTTCTTCACCGCCGCGAGCGTGTGCGCCGTGTGCACCAGAGGCACCGCCCACCGGTCGCGGGCCAGCCAGCCCACCTGGCCGGACAGCCAGTAGTGCGAGTGCACCAGGTCGTAGTATCCGGGCGCGTGCTGGGCCTCCGCCCGCAGCACGCCCGCGGTGAACGCGCACAGCTGCGTGGGCAGGTCGCGCTTGTCCAGGCCCTCGAAGGGCCCCGCCACCACGTTGCGCACCAGCACGCCCGGCGCGGCCTCCACCACCGGCGGGAGGTCCGAGCGCGTGGCGCGCGTGAAGATCTCCACCTCCACGCCCCGGCGCGCCAGCTCGCGGGCCGTCTCGAGCACGTAGACGTTCATGCCGCCCGCGTCGCCCGTGCCGGGCTGACTCAACGGCGAGGTGTGCAGCGAGAGCACCGCCACCCGGCGCAGCTCCCGGGTTCCCGGTGCGGCATCGGGACGGGCGCGATCTCCCATCACCGGCCGCCCCCTGCCGCGGAGCCGACTCCCCCGCCGGCCGCGGGCAGGTCGCCGTCGAGCACGTCGATGAACTCGTCGATCTCGCTGATGAACCGGCCCTCGTTCTCGACGAACGGCGCATGCCCGCCGCCGTCCCAGAACGACGGCCGGGCGTGCGGAATGGTCGCCAGCGCGTGCTCGGCGACGCTCGGGTCGACGATCCTGTCGTCCGTCCCGTGCATCACCAGTACCGGGATGTCCAGGGTCGCGAGCATCTCGTCGTGCCCCGAGTTGCGGTTGAACAGCGCCGTGCGCACCCGCGGCGGCGTGCCCAGCGCCAGCGCCAGCAGCGCCTGCTGACGCTCGCCCTTGCCGTGCAGTTCGCCGTGGAAGGCGGACGTCAGCTCGATCATCGCCGGCACCGCCACCTCGGCGTCCGTGGCCAGAACGGACGGCATCGCGGAGCGCATGGCCTTGCCCACGCGGCCGCCCTTCTGCCCGCGGCCGATTCCCGTGAGCGCACCCACAAGGATCAGCCCGCCCACGGTGCCGTCCGCCGCGGCGCCGCGCTCGTTGTCCAGAAAGTCGCAGCAGACCAGCCCGCCGTAGGACCAGCCCAGCAGCACCGCGCCGGCCCCCGCGCCGATGCCCTCCGCGTCCAGGACGGCGCGCAGGTCGCCCGCCCACAGCGACGGATCGTCGTACGCGTCCTCGGGGGCGTCGGAATAGCCGTGGCCGCGCAGGTCCACCGCGATCACGCGGTACTGGCGGGTGAGGGCCGCGAGCACGTTGGGCCCCCAGCAGGCGGACGACTGGGCCCACCCGTGCACCAGGATCAGCGGCCGCGCGCCCACCCTGCCGTCGACTCTGTAGACGATGCGCGTCCCGTCCGAAGCATCCACCTGCCGGACCGCAGCACTGTGCTCTGCCATGGCTTCCAGAGTATGCCCGCGCGGCAAGGCCGGCCTTCCGCGGGTGAGGCATCGCACCGGCCCCGCGGCGACGGCGCGGCGATTAAGGTCGGGGCATGGCATCAGACGCACCCGCTTCACGCACGGACGGCCCGGCGGCGCAGGACGAACTCGCCCGCGGCGTCGACGCCGTCGCCGGGCAGCAGCGGACCGGAGGGACGGCGGGCCGTCGCAAGACTGCGGTCGTCACCGGCGCGAGCTCCGGCATCGGCGAGGCCTGCGCCCGCACCCTGGCCGCGCAGGGGTTCGACGTGGTCCTGGGCGCCCGCCGCACCGACCGCATCGACGCGATCGCCGCGGAGATCGGCGGCCGCGCGCACCGGCTCGACATCACCGACCAGGAATCCGTGGACGCGTTCGCCGAAGCGGCCGGGCCGGTGGACGTGCTGGTGAACAACGCCGGCGGCGCCAAAGGCCTGGCCACCGTCGCCGAGGCCGACCTGGACGACTGGCGCTGGATGTGGGAGACCAACGTCCTGGGCACGCTGCGCGTCACCAAGGCGCTGCTGCCCAGGCTGATCGACTCGGGCGACGGGCTCGTCGTCACCGTCACCTCGGTGGCCGCCCTGAGCTCCTACGACGGCGGCGCCGGGTACACCTCCGCGAAACATGCGCAGGCCCTGCTGCACCGCACCATGCGCGGCGAACTGCTGGGCAAGCCGGTGCGCTTCACCGAGATCTGCCCGGGCATGGTCGAAACCGAGTTCTCGCTGGTGCGGTTCAAGGGCGACGCCGACCGCGCCGACAGCGTCTACGCCGGGGTCACCCCGCTGATCGCCGAGGACATCGCCGAGATCGTCGCGTTCGCCGCCACCCGCCCGGCGCACGTCGACCTGGACCAGATCGTGGTGCGGCCGCGGGACCAGGCGCACGACGGCCGGGTCAACCGGCGAATCTGAGGCGCCTGTGGGTGGCGCCGCGCCGCGCCGCGCCCGTCAGATCTCGCAGCCGACCAGCACCGGCTCGGGCTCCAGCCGCACGCCGAAGGCCGCGCGCACCCCGTCGCGCACCTCCCGCGCGAGCGCCAGCAGGTCGCCGGTGCGCGCGGCCCCGCGGTTGGTGAGCGCCAGCGTGTGCTTGGTGGACAGCCGCGTCGGCGCCCCCTCGCCGGGGTACCCCTTGCCGTAGCCGGAGCGCTCGATGAGCCAGCCGGCCGACAGCTTGGTGCGCCCCCCGCCGGCCGCGTACTGCGGCACCCGTGCGCCGTCGCCGACGCGCGCCGCGACCGCCTCCAGCACGCCGGGCAGGTCTGCGTCGTCGATCACCGGATTGGTGAAGAACGAGCCGGCGCTCCACGAGTCGTGGTCGGGGGTTCCGTCGTCGCGCATCAGGTCCGCCACCATCCCCTTGCCGGTACGCAGGCGCAGCACGGCGCGGCGGACGTCGGCCGACGGCGCCCGTGCGCCCGGTTCGGCGCCCATCGCCGACGCCAGTTCGCCGTAGCGCAGTGGCGCGCTGAGCCCGTCGTCGTGCAGCCGCATCTCCACCGTCAGCACGAGGGCGTCGTCGCGGTGTTTGAGCACGGACGTCCGATATCCCAGCCGGAGGGCGTCGGGCGCCACCCAGTGCCGTTCGCCGGTACGGCGGTCGAGCAGCTCCACCCGCTCGAGCACGTCGGCGATCTCGGCCCCGTAGGCGCCCACGTTCTGGACCGGCGTCGCCCCGGCGGAACCCGGGATCCCGGAGAGGCATTCGAGGCCGCCGAGGCCCGCCGCCACAGTGGCCGCCACGACGTCGTCCCACAGCGCCCCGGCGTCGGCGCGCACAAGCGTCCCGTCGACGTCGATCCCCGCCGACGCGACGCGCACCGCCGCGCCGTCGAAGCCGGAGTCGGCGATGACCAGGTTGGACCCGCCGCCGAGGATCAGGGTGCTCTCGCCGGCCGCGTCGAGCGCGCGCACCACCGCCACCAGTGACCGGGTATCGGCACAGGTCAGCAAGTGGGTACAGGGGCCGCCGAGGCGCAGCGTGGTCAGGCCCGAGAGGGGGGCGTCCGCGGCATGCCCGGCGCCGGCGTCGGCCGCGAGCCCGGGGAGATCGAGAGTGTGCACAGCAGCCCACGGTAACCTGCCCCCATGCCACGACGCATCGAGTACTCGGCCCGCCTCTCCGGGAACGCAGCGCGCACCTACGCCGCGCTGGCCGACAAGGCGTATTGGGACGGGTTGATGGACCAGCTCCGCGAGTTCACACCCGTGTCGGTGGTCGAATCGTTCGAGTCCGGCGACGACGGGATCCGGGTGGAGATGACCCAGGTGATCGCCCGCGAGATGATGCCCGCAGTGGCCCAGACCGTGCTGCAGACCGACCTCGTCATCACCCGCAGGGCGACGTTCGGGCGGTTCGTGCCGGACGGCGTCACCACGGGCGGCTTCTCCGCGACGATCCCCGCCGCCCCGGGCAGCCTGGGCGGCGACGTCACCCTGACCGGCACCGACGGCGGGTCCGTGCTGCACTACACCCCCGAGGCCAAGGTGAACATCCCGTTCGTCGGCGGCAAGCTCGAGGACGTGATCCTGGAGAATCTGGTGAACCTGATCGGCATCGAGGAGGACTTCACCAATCGCTGGCTGCGTTCGCACAGCTGAGCCGCCGATGCGCCACGATTCTCATATTCCTTTCATGTTGGTCGTGGACAATCTGTCGTGATGACTACTCGAGCGCCTTCACGCACCCCGCGCCGCCGCCGGCACACCGCCCTCCTCGTCACGATCGGGATCGTCGTGGCCCTGGTCGCGGTGGCCGTGGGCGGCGAGTTCTACGCCCGCGACCGCGTCGGATCCTGCGTGGCGACGGCGATGGGGCAGGAGGTCGACGGCGACGTCGACGTCAGCCTGGGCGCCACCCCGCTGCTGCTGACCCCCATCACCGGCACCGTCTCGTCGATCAGCGTGAACAGCGACAGCATCAACCTGGCCGGCCCCGGCGAGGCGAGCATGCGCGGGCTGCAGCTGCGCTCCACCATCCACGACATCAGCCTGCCGGAGGGCGACGGCACCGGCACCGTCGGCTCGTCGGAGGCATCGGTGTCCTGGGCCAACGACGACATGCTCGCCAGCCTGCAGACGCTCCCGTTCGGCATGCTCATCAGCGGCGTCACCACCGACCCGGCCACCGGCACCATCGACGTGGCCGTGGCAGGCGGGCTGGGCAGCATGTCGCTGACGCCGCGGATCGAAGGCGGCGTGGTGACCATGCAGGCCTCCGACATCACCGCCTTCGGCATCGGGCTGCCCACCGGCGGCGCACAGCAGATCATCGACCTGCTCACCCGCAACCTGGCCGAGTATCCGCTGCAGATGCAGCCGACGTCGGTGGACGTCACCGACCAGGGCCTGCAGGTGAAGCTGCAGGGCGGCCCGGCCCCGTTGACCACGGCCGACGGCCCCAAGGTGGACTGCAGCATCATCTGACGGGCGGCGTCACCTGCGCGGGCGCAGAAGGCCCTCAGGCCTCCGGCAGCCCGTCCGGCTCAGGCCTCCGGCAGCCCGTCCAGCACGGCCCGCGTGCCGGAGAGCCCCAGTCGCGTGGCGCCCGCGTCGATCATCGCCATCGCGGCCTCCGCCGTGCGGATCCCGCCGCTGGCCTTGACGCCGAGCCTGTCACCCACCGTCTCGGCCATCAGCCGGACCGCATGGGTGCTCGCACCGCCGGCCGGGTGGAAACCGGTGGAGGTCTTGACGTAGTCGGCCCCCGCGCGCTCCGCCGAGCGGCAGCACTCGACGATCGCCTCGTCGCCGAGCACGGCCGTCTCCAGGATCACCTTGAGCACGATGTTCGGGCCGATCGCCTCGCGCACCGCCAGAACGTCGGCCAGGACGGCGCCGTAGTCCCCGGCCACGGCGGCGCCCACGTCGATGACCATGTCGATCTCCTGGGCGCCGGCCTCCACCGCGAACGCCGACTCCGCGGACTTGACCAGCGAGTGGTGCTTGCCCGACGGGAAGCCGGCCACCGCGGCGACCACCAGCCCGTCGGCGTGCACCGGCAGCATGCTCGGCGACACGCACACCGCGCCGACGCCCAGCTCACGGCCCTCGGTGATCAACGCACGCACGTCGGCCGCAGTGGCCTCCGGCTTGAGCAGCGTGTGGTCCACGATCGACGCGACGGTGCTGCGAAATGATCCGGGGGCCGCCTGTGCGTTCATGCCTGCGAGCCTGGCACACCGCCCGCCGCGCCCCGGCCGGACCCCCTGGGCCAAGATGGGATGCATGATCTCCGCTGGAACAACAGCCGCCGCAGCCGACGACCGCCGCTACGTCCTCAGCCTCGGTTGCCCCGACAGCACGGGCATCGTCGCCCGGATCTCGGAGTTCCTCTCCGACCTCGGCGGCTGGATCGTGGAGGCGGCCTACCACGCGGACCCCAACTCCGGCTGGTTCTTCACCCGACAGGCCATCCGCGCGTCGTCGGTGGACCTGAGCGCGTACGAGCTGCGCGAACGCTTCGCAGAGGTGGCGGCCGAGCTGGGGCCGGAGACGGAGTGGACGCTGCACGATTCGGGCACGCCCAAGCGCATCGTCCTCGTGGTCAGCAAGGACGGCCACTGCCTGCACGACCTGCTGGGCCGCGCCGCCCAGGGCGAGCTGCCCGCGCAGATCACCGCGGTCATCGGCAATCACCGCGACCTGGAACCGGTGGTGCGCGCGCACGGCATCGCCTTCCACCACGTGCCGTTCCCCAAGGCCGGCACCGACCCCGAGGCCCGCGCCGCCGCGTTCGCCGAGGTCCGCGACCTGGTCGACGCGCACGACCCGCACGCGGTCGTCCTGGCCCGGTTCATGCAGGTGCTCCCCGCCGAACTGTGCGAACACTGGGCGGGCCGCGCCATCAACATCCACCACAGCTTTCTGCCGTCGTTCGCCGGCGCCCGGCCCTACCATCAGGCGTTCGCCCGCGGCGTCAAGCTGATCGGCGCCACCTGCCACTACGTGACCGCCGACCTGGACGCCGGGCCGATCATCGAGCAGGACGTCACCCGCATCGACCACACCTACACGACGCGGGACATGGTGCGGCAGGGACGCGACATCGAGAAGCTCGTGCTGGCACGCGGACTGCGCTGGCATCTCGAGGACAGGGTGCTGGTGCACGACCACAAGACGGTGGTGTTCAGCTGACCTGCGGGGCACTCCGCCTGCCGGCACGGATTCTTCCGCCGGCCGCCCCCGTGGACGGTCAGAGCGCGGCGAGCCGCCGGATCTCCGCGTCCACCTCGAACGGCGCCTCCACCGGCACCATGTGCCCCACCCCCGTCAGCTCCACCAGCCGTTCCAGCCGGCCGGACTCACGCAGCACCTCGGCCATCCTGCGCGCGTGGACCGCCGGCGTCAGGCGGTCTTCGGTGCCGACGAGCACCGTGGTGGGCACCTCGAGCGATTCCAGCCCGGCGCGCACGTCGAGGTCGCTCATCGCGGAACCCCACCGGCCCCGGTTGCGTGCCGGGCAGGCGTTGACGATGTCGCGGCAGAACGCCACCTGCGCGGCGGTGGCGTGTGCGCCCATCGACACGTATTGGAATCCCCACTCCGGCAGCAGCGCGGCCGAGAGCGGCAGGCCCATGGCGGCGCGACCCAGCGCGAAGGCCCCCGGCAGGCGTTCCGGGAACGGCAGCACGCCGAAGTCGTTGAGGATCCTGTCGGCGGCGGTGCTGATGAGCATCGCGGCGCGGCCGTACACGGCCACCTGGTCCGGGTGCCGTGCCGCCCAGGCGTTGACCGTCATCCCGCCCATGCTGTGCCCCACGATAACGGCCGGCTCGTCCGGCGACACCGTGGCGCGCAGTACGGCGGCGAGGTCGTCGGCCAGCGTGTCCATGGACGCGGGGGCGTCGCCACTGGGTGTGCGGCCGTGGCCGCGCTGGTCGTAGCAGAGCACGCGGTGAGTCTGCGACAGCTCGTTGACCTGCGCGTTCCACATCCTGGTGCTGCACGCCCAGCCGTGGATGAGAACAATGGGGGTGCCGTCCGCCGGGCCGCGTTCCACCACGTGCACGGGGTTGCCGTCGCCGGCGACGACCGGCAGCACTCGCGGGTCCACGGCCGGGTCGGTCAACAGCGCGTCCATCGTCGCGCGGTGGGCGGCCAGCCGTGCAGCATCGGTACGGGAGCCGTGGCCGGACGGGTGGGCCCCACGCGACAGCATCCGTGCAGGCGCGTCGACCAGCGAGCGCACGGCGGACCGCCGCACCTCCGACCCCGCGTTCTGCAACGCCATCGCCTCGTCCTCTCGCTCGCGCGGAGTGCCGCGGCCGTGCCGGTCCGCCCCTGCCGGGGCCGCCGCTCTCATGGCCGGGATACCCCGAACAACCTGTAACGGCTACTCACATTACAACGCAACTTTGCGGACGATAGTCCCGAACTGTGAAGGTTCACAGGTCACACTTCTGCATCATCAGCCACGGGGGCGGCGCCCAGCTGGTCGGCCGCACGCTGGAGCGCCTTGCCGATCTCGACGTCCATGCTCTGCGCCAGCAACACCTGCAGAACCTGATTGGCGCGCGGGCGCAGCCTGTTGATCAGGTCGGCCACCTCGGCCACCTCGGCGGCGTCCAGATCCACCTGCTGCTCGCCGCCGGGCGCGCCCAGGTAGTGATCGGCGACGATGCCGACGAACCGCCCCGCGACGCGATCCATGTCGGCCTTCACCTGCTCGGCCAGGGTCAGCAGGTCGTCCAGCGGGATGCCCACCTCGGTGAGTTCGCCGACCGCCTCCAGCAGCTGCGGGTGCGAGATGACGTAGCCGTCCTCGCCGGCGACCGCGTCGGCGAGCGCGCCCAGCCGGGCCGACCTGCGGATGCTCTCCGGCGTCGGGTCCTCGCCGAACAGCCGCCGCAGCTCCGCGAGGGGCAGCCGCGCCGCCGAGCGCAGCTTCTGCCACGCCCCGGCCGGCTTGGGCGGGGACGACGACCCCAGTACGTCCGTCACCCGCAGCCCCTCCTGGGCGGCGGTGAGCAGCTCGCCGATGGTGGCGAAGGTGTACCCGCGTTCCAGCATCCGCGCGATCAGCTCGAGGCGGGCCAGGTGACCGTCGCTGTACCAGGCGGCACGGCCCTCACGGCGCGGCGCCGGCAGCAGGCCGCGCTCCTGGTACACCCGCACGTTGCGAACGCTGACGCCGGCCGCCTGGGCGAGGTCGTCTATCCGGTACTCGGTCATCGCCGCCGATCCTAGCGTGCCGGCGCGGCGGACCCGCAGGTCACGGGATGTGCGCACGCCGCGGCCCGCGTGCACCTTCGCCGCGTAGCGCGGATCGGCAGCGGGAACCCGAGCGCGTTCGGTGGTGGTCCACCCCACGGACCGCAGGTGGCGGCGAGCGCAGGGGTCGGCGCCGCGCGCCCAGTGCCGTGATGCGCGCGCCCCACCATGACGCACGCGCATTGCCCCGGCGTGTCGTCGCAATCGGCGCGCGCCACGACATCAGGCGCGCGCCACAGGATCCCGTTGAGCCTCAGCGCCCCTGGACCTCAGCGCCCCTGGATCTCGTCGACCTTGGGCCGCACGTCCGCCATGTAGATGCCGACCGCGACGACGCCGATGATCCCCAGGAAGCTCAGCGCGCCCATGATGAAGAACAGCACGAGCGCGACGGCGATGATGCCGATCCACACCGGCTTTGTCAGGCGTCCGACAGCGGGGAACGCGTCCGAACGCTGCCGGACCGCATGGATCAACGCCACGGCACCGAAGATGATCGCGGCCCACCGCGTGACCATGAAGATCAGATCGATTACTCCCACGCTGTCGATTGTACGGATACGCTGCGCGTCGCCCACTTCTCGGCGCCCCCGGCGACCAGGACGTCCACCGACCCCCCGATGCGCGCCGCCCCGGGCACCGTTTCCGGTACCCGGGGCGGGGGGTGTCGTGTACGCGGTGTCAGCCGCGCACTGTCACTTGTTCTGCGTGTTCTTGGCCGGAGCCTTCTTGGCGGGGGCCTTCTTCGCCGCGGCCGGCTTGGCGGGCTCGGCCTTCTTGGCGGGCTCCGCCTTCTTGGCGGCGGCCTCGGTCTTCTTGGCGGCGGCCTCGGTCTTGCCCGCCGTCTCGTTGCCGGCCGACTCGACCTTCGCCGCAGCCGCGGTGGCGGCCTTCTCGGTGGTGGCGGCGGCCTCGGCGCCGGCCTCGGCGGTGCTGCTCGAGGCACGCCCCGTCAGCTTGGCCGCGCGCTCGCCGACCTCGCGGGTGCGGGAGGCGACGGTGCCGAGAGCCTCTTCGGTGAGCTCACGCGCGTCGTTGACGGCGGCCTCGGCGCGGTCGAGGTTCTCGCCCACCAGCGGCTGCTTGCGCAGGCGGTCGACGGCGCCCTCGCCGCGCTCGGCCAGCGAGTTGTAGAGGTCGGTCGCGACCTGGATGTAGGCCTCGGCGACCTTGCGCAGCTCCTCCGAGGTGAACTTCTCGCGCAGGTCGTCGATCTGCGCCGGAAGCTCGTCGGGCAGGTGCTGGATGCGCTCGCGGGTCTCGTCGGCGCGGGCCTGCCACTCATCGGACTTGGTGCGCCACTCGGTCTGACGCTCCTCGGCGCGCTCGCGCAGCTTGCCGGCGACGTCGGCCACGGCCTGCAGCGCGTAGTCGCCCGCGCCGACGGCGGCGAACAGGGGGGTCTTGACGTTCTCGATGGGGTTCGACATGTCGTGCTCCTTATGGTGTGACGGCGCGAGGCCGTCGTTTCGGTCGGTGCAGGCGGGGATCCGCGCGGGCCGTCCGTGCGACACACCCCTCGTTGCGTCGCACCGGCCCACGCCGGGCCGCCTAGTGCGCGGAGTCCGCCACCCGGGAGGCGGCTCCGACGTTCTCCCGGCAGAACGAGTCGTAGATCTCGAGGATCACTTGCCTCTGCCGTTCGTTGAGGGCGGGATCGGACAGCACCGCGTCGCGCACCGGGCTGGGGTCGCGTTGCTCGAGGATCCCCGCGCGGATGTACAGCGCCTCCGCGGAGACCCGGAGTCCCTTGGCGATCTGCCCCAGGACCTCGGCCGACGGCCGGCGCAGTCCCCGCTCGATCTGGCTGAGGTACGGGTTGGACACGCCCGCCCGCTCCGCCAGCTGCCGCAGCGAAACCTGCGCGGATTCGCGCTGCGACCGGATGAATTCCCCGATGTCCTGGGCCGTGTTGACCACCTTCTCGGCGATCTCCCCGGCCCCGTCGCCGAGCTGGTCGGCGAACGGCGCAGCAGAGCCCGAGCCGCCCGGTGCGGGCCGGTCCTCCGGCGCCCCGGAATCGCGTGCGTCCCGGTCCGCTTCCGCGGGTTCATGGCCGTTTACCATGCGGCACCTCCTTACGCTGCATCACCCACGCTAACAGACGTGCTAACTATTGCAAGCGCTATGTTTGCGCAGATGAGGCCGTTGCCCATGATCTTGATCACAACGTCCCACTCGACGTGCCACACATCACTCCAGCCCCGCAACTCAGGCCGCCTCACCCCACGATGAGCTGCGACACCGCGTGGATCACCAGGCCCGCCGCCGCGCCCACCACCGTGCCGTTGATGCGGATGAACTGGAGGTCGCGGCCGGCGGCCAGTTCGATCTTGCGGCTTGCGACATCGCCGTCCCAGCGGGCGACGGTGTCGGTGATGACGCCGGTGAGCTCGCCCGCATAGTTGTCGACGACGAAGGCGGCGCCTCCGGCCAGCCAACGGTCGAGCGTGGCGCGCGCGTCGGCGTCGTCGCGCAGGCGGACCCCGATGTCGCGGAAGTACTCGACGAGCTTGCGCCGCAGCGCGCTGCCCGGATCCGCGACGGCCTCCTCGATCAGCCGCTTGGCGATCCGCCAGGCGGCCTCCGCCGCAGAGGTGATCTCCTCGCGGTCCATCAGTTCCGTCTTGACGCGCTCGGCCTTGGCCATGGTCTCCGGATCGGACTGCAGGTCGTGCGCGAAATCGACCAGGAACCGGTTGACCGCCTGGCGCACCTCGTGCTGCGGGTCCTGGCGCACCTTCCACGCGAACTCGACGAGCTCGCTGTGGATCTTCTCGCCCACCAGCAGGTCGACGAACCGCGGCGACCACGTCGGCGAGTCTTTGAGCACGACCTTGTCGATCGTGTCCTGCGCGTTCACCGCCCACTGGTACGCCCGCTCGCACAGCATCTCGATCACCGGCAGGTGCCGCTCCTCCTCCAGGAGCTGCTCGAGGACACGGCCGATCGGCGGCCCCCACTTGGGCTCGGCCAGCCTGCGCACGATCGTCGCGTCGATGATCTGCTGCACGTCCTCGTCGCGCAGCACCGTCAGGACGCCGCCCGCCAGCGTCGCGGCCTCGGCCGCCGCGCGCTCGGCGTTGCGCGGCCGCGCCAGCCATTCGCCCAGGCGCGTCGGCACCTGCGCCGACTCGAGCTTTCCCAGCACCACGTCGCGCGCCAGGAAGTTCTCTCCGACGAACTCCCCGAGCCCCTCCCCCAACTGGTCCTTCTTGCGGCGGATGATCGCGGTGTGCGGGATGGGGATGCCCAGCGGATGCCGGAACAGCGCCGTCACCGCGAACCAGTCCGCGAGACCGCCCACCATCCCGGCCTCCGACGCGGTCTGGACATAGCCGACCCAGGTGGGGGCGTCGTCTCCGCCCAGCACCAGGCACAGCACGTAGACGACGACGGCCGCGAGCAGGAACGCCGCGGCGACGAGCTTCATCCGACGCAGGTCACGCACTTTGGCCGGATCGTCGGTAGTCATCAGCACACCGCCATTGTTCACGTTCGGCGCCGGCGGGGCGCGGCCGACGCGACGCACTGCACCGGAGCCGACGCGGTCCTGCGCATTCCCGCTCGCAGTCGCCGGGAGTCGCGTCCTGCGATCGGCGCGCACGCCCTAGAGTGGGATGCACGCGGAACGGTCGGAGACACACCGTTCGGCGGACGGCATACGCGGATGACAGACGACGCGCCCGATCCCTCCCACACAGGGACCGGGCGCAGCACCGAGGGACGCACGTGGCAAAGCGCAAGGACAACTCCGAGATCGACGGCCGCAAGCTGCGCTGGCAGGAGCACAAGCTGGCGCGGCGCGCCGAGCTGTCCGACGGCGCGCTCGCCGCCATCCGGGCACGCGGCAGCAACACCGGGATGGACGAGATCGCCGCGGAGATCGGCGTGTCCAAGACGGTGCTCTACCGCTACTTTGACGACAAAGCGGACCTGACCAGCGCCGCCACCATGCGGTTCATGGAGACGCGACTGGCCCCCGCGCTCGCGGCCGCGCTCGGCCAGGAGGACCTCGACGAGTTCGATCTGGCCGAAGCCGCCATCTCGGTGTACGTGCGCACCGTCGCGGACGAGCCGGAGATCTACCCGTTCATCATGGGCATGACCTCCGGCGGCACGGGCGTACGCGCCGCCCTGGAGAACAGCGAGCGGATCGTCGCGGAACTGCTCGCCGGGGTGCTCAGCGAACGGCTCCGGCGTCTGGGCTTCCTCACCGAGGGATCACTGACGTGGGCGTACGGAGTGGTCGGCGCCGTCCAGCTGGCCACGCACCGCTGGATGATGGACCGCTCCACGCCGGTCGAGGAACTCATCGAACACCTGCTGATGCTGGCCTGGGGCGGCATCACCGCCATCGCACACGCCCAGGGCGACCGCCGCGTATTCATGTCCGAGCGGCACGAGCTCCCGGTTCCGAAGGCCTGACCTCCGCCATCGGGACCGCGGACCCCCTGCGGAAGCGCTTCGCCACTCCCGCCAGGTAGCGGGCCATCTCCGGCGAGTCCTCCACCAGGAAGTCGGCGTCCAGGCGGGCCAGCACCCCGGCGATGGCGGCCGGCGTCTCCCCGCCCAGCACCACGGTGCAGCGGTCCGCACCCGCGGGCTCGACGCGCCCCTCCGCCGACGCGATCATCGGGCGCACCGTCTCCGCGGGCGCCTCGACCGTCGCCGTCGCCTGCACCTTCCAGGCGCTACCGGGCAGCCGGCGGCCCACGTACTCGTGGACGTCGGCCGCCGGCAGTGGGCGCGGGGAGAACCGGCGGCCCGCCGGCGGCGTGCACGGCTCGATGCCGTGCACCAGGAAGATCCGCCAATCGCCGCCGGACGGATCGAACGCCAGCAGGTACCAGCGGTGGCTGCGGTTGACCAGCAGATACGGCTCCACCTCGAACCGCTGCGTAGGCGGGAGCGGGGTGGCCCGCCGCACCGTCCGCGCGCCGGACCGCTGCCGCGCCGACACCACCGCCGGAACAGGCGCGCCGTCGCGGTAGTGGAAGCGCAGCAGTTCGTGCCGCTCGCACGATCCTGCGAGCAGGGTGAGCAGCGACGGGTCGACGATCGGAACCGGCTGCGCATTGTCGGTGGGCATCGGCACGACGAAGTGCCCCAGGTTGCGCACGTGCCGGCGCACCCGCGCCGGCAGCATCCGCTCGAGCTTGGACAGCGCCTGCAGCGAGACCTCCTCCATGCCGCCGATGATGCAATTGACGCCCGCGTGCAGCCCGATGGCGACCGCGATCGCCTCGTCGTCGTCCAGCACCAACGGCGGGACCGCGGTTCCCCCCGAGCCCAGTCGGTATCCGCCGTCACTGCCTCTGACGCCGTCGATCGCGTAGCCGCACTCGCGCAGCCGGTCGATGTCGTTACGCACGGTCCGGCGGCTCACCTGGAGCCGCTCGGCGAGGTCCGACCCGCTGCGGTAGGGCTCGGCCTGCAGCAGTGACAGCAGAGTCAGCAAACGCATCGACGATTGCGTCATGGCCATCATCCTCACCGGGCATTAGGCACGTTCCATACCTAGATCCGCTCTACCGTCATTCTGGACAGTCACGGACCGGAAGTCCACGGCACGCATCGGGTGCAGGCGGCATGGGAGGCGATGGGATGCAGGCGACGGTTTCTACGCGCAGGAGGACGGGGGTCGCCGTCGGGGCGGTGGCCGTTGCGGCGATTCTGCTCTCGGCGTGCGGGTCGGACGGTACGGACCCCGGCGGAGGTGGCACCGGTGAGCACGGCGGCGAGGAAGTCAGCAGTGGCGGCACCGACGTCGGCGGCGAGCCGGTCAATCCACTGTTCGCCGAGGTGGGAGACTGTTTCTCCGAGTTCCCCGCGATGGACGGCACCGCTATCCTCAGCATCGAGGTTCTCGACTGCGACGCCCCGCACGCCGGCGAAGTCGTCGACAGCGTCGAAATCGACGACTCCGCTGTGGGCCTCGAGCAGGTTCAGGGCGAGGCGGCGGAGATCTGCGCCCGGCGTGTGCCCAAGGCCGTGGACACCGAGCGCGTCGACCCCCAGGCGCAGATCTTCTACTGGGCGCCCGACCCCACATCCTGGGACAATGGCAACCGCACGGTCCTGTGCGGCCTGGGCGTGATCGACGGGAAGACCACCGGATCAGTCGGACTGCACGGCGCCTGAACTGCGCCGTTCCGGGTCCTGCGCTGCAGGAGCCGGATGCGAACCCACCGCGAGGAGAAACCATGCTCTCAGAGGACATCGTCGCCGGTATCGGCCGTTGGATCGGGGACGGCATGCTCCGCGGCGACCCGTTCGCGCTCGCATCGGCGGCGGTACTGGTGCCCATCGGCGCGATATTCGGCTCGACGGTCCTGTAGGAGAGGAGACGGCCATGGACGATCACATCGCTTTCGTACCCGAGAACCCGCTGCTGGCAGCGCTGCTCCGGCTGTTCTGGCAGGTGGAGTGCACATCCTTCGGGCGGTGCATCCACCCGATGTGAGCCGCCGGCACCGCCTTTCCAGTGCCGGGCGCCGCTGCCGCGCGCCTCCTGCCTGATCCCGTGCCGCGCGCCTCCTGCCTGATCCCGTGCCGCGCGCCTCCTGCCTGATCCCGTGCCGCGCGCCTCCTGCCGCCACGCGCGCCCACTGCCACGACACGCCGGGACAATGTGCGCGCGCCGGGACAATGTGCGCGCGCCTGGACTATGGGCGCGCGGCGCGGGGGGGGCGGGCGACGCAGAGACTGCCGGCGCGGGGTGAAGCGGCGCCGCACACTGCCACAGAAGTTATCCACAGGCGGCGGCGCTGTACTGGGGGTTCACTGCCTGCCATGGCGCCCGCTGTCGCCCAGTACGGCCATGATGGGTCGCATGGGGAGGAATAGGCTTCTGTTCAGGACCAACGCCGTCGGCAATGGATTCGACGATCACGCACTCCAAAGGATGTGCAATCAGGGGGATCTCGCGCGGGTGCGGCCGGGTGTATACGCGATGCCCGACGACGCGGCGACCGATGTCACCACGCGTCACGTCTTCGCTATCCACGCCGCTATGGCCAAGCAGCGGACGACCGCCGTGGTCAGCCATGTGTCCGCAGCCGCGATCCACGGGTTGCCGTTGTGGGACTTGAGCCTCGCCCGCGTCCACCTGACGCAGCCGGGCACCGCAGGAGGACACAGGACCCGGCGTCGGCACCAGCACATGGCGCATCTGTCGCCCGCTCAGGTGACCGAAGTCGACGGGCTCCCGGTGAGCACCGTGGCACGCACTGTCGTCGACCTGGCCCGGACGGTGCAGTTCGCTCGCGCGGTGGCGGTGGGCGACGCGGCGCTGAACAACGCCATGACCACTGTCGACGAGCTGTTGACGGAGATCGAACGGTTGCCCGGCAGAAGCGGAGCCAATCACGCGAGATCCGCCGTCCTCGCAATGGATCCGTGCAGTGAGAGCGTCGGCGAAAGCTGGAGCCGCATCATCATGGATCGTGCGGGACTGCCACCCCGCGATCTGCAACGGGTCATCCGGGTGAACGGCGACCTGCTGGGCCGGGTGGACTACTTCTTCGACGAGCTCGGCATCGTGGGCGAGTTCGACGGCCGCATCAAGTACTCGGGCCAGATCGACGATCCACGCGATCCGGGCCAGATCGCATGGGATGAGAAGAAGCGCGAGGACCGTCTGCGCGACGCCGGGCTCGAGGTGATGCGTTGGACTTGGGCCGACCTGGCCACCCCGCACCGCCTGGAGAGCCTTTTCGACAGCGCCCGCACACGCGCCTCAGCACGGCCGGCCCCGATCATCGACGCCGCCGACCCGCTCGACGCCTACGTTCCCCGGCGACGGGTTCGCCCCAGGACCGTGTGACAGAGTGCTGCGCGCGCCCGAGCGGGGCCCGCCTCCCCCGCCACGCGCGCCTCCTGCCGCGACGCGCGCCTCCTGCCGCGACGCGCGCCCACTGCCGCGACACGCCGGGGCAATGCGCGCGCGCCAGGACTACCGGCGCGCGGCGCAGGGGAAAGCGGTGGCAGCGGTGGCAGCGGAGGCCAGCCCGGGACCAAAGCGGTGACAGCGGGGCCAGACCGGGGGGCGGTGAGCGCCGCGCACTCACCGCCACCGACCGGCTCAGGCCAGACCGGTGCCGAGCGCCGATTCGGCTTCGAGCTGATCGGCACGCCGCCGCAGCCGCCGGGCGGCCGCCACGAGGTTGCGCAGCGACGGTTCGAGCTGCGAGAAGTGCCGCGTCTTGAGCCCGCCGTCGGGGTTGGCCCACAACCTGTCGACGTCGATGGCCTCGGCGGCCCGGCTGAGGCGGTCGTCGAGCTCGTCGATGTCGGGCACCACCGCCGAGCGCGTCTCGTACACGCCCGGCCCCACTCCCCGGGTGAAGCCGGCGCCGCCGAGGGCGTCGAGCACCCAGTCGACGGTGCGCGTCTGGATCAGGTAGGTGACGTCGCAGTCGAGGTTCTCGATGGCCTCGACCACCGATCGCACGCGCGAGAGACCGATGTGCGTGTGGATCTGTGTCTGGGGAGCGGCCCCGGCCGTGGCCAGCCGGAACGCCCCCACCGCCCATTCCAGGTACTCCTCGCGGCCCACGTCCTGCCGGGGCAGCAGGGTGCGGATGGCCGGCTCGTCGACCTGGATGATCCTGATGCCCGCGGCCTCGAGGTCGGCCACCTCGTCGCGCACCGCCAGAGCCAGCTGTTCGGCGGTGGCCGCCATGGGCTGGTCGTCGCGCACGTAGGACAGCGCCAGCAGCGTGACCGGCCCGGTGATGACCGCCTTGACCGGCTTGTCGGTCAGCGACTGCGCGTACTCGGCCCAGCGCACCGACATCGGCCCGGTCCTGGACACGTCCCCGTAGAGCACGGGCGGGCGCACCGTCCGCGATCCGTACACCTGGATCCAGCCGCTGCGGGTGATGGCGAAGCCGTCGAGCTGTTCGGCGAAGAACTGCACCATGTCGTTGCGCTCGACCTCGCCGTTGACGAGCACGTCCAGGCCGATGTCCTCCTGGAGCCGGATCACGCGCTCGATCTCCGCGTGCACCTCGGCGACGTACTCGTCCCACGTGAGCCGCCCCTGGCCCAGGTCGTAGCGGGCCTTGCGGATGTGCTCCGTCTGCGGGAACGAGCCCAGGGTCGTGGCGGGCACGTCGGGCAGGGGCATGGACTCGCGCTGGACGGCCCGGCGCTCGGCGAACGGCATGCGCGTGCGGTCGGCGTCGGTGACGGCGGCGACCCTCTTGCGCACCGCGTCGTTGGTGACAGCGGCGGGGCGTTCCGCCTCGTCGGCCCACTTGGCGGGCGGGCCCTTGCGCAGCGCGCGGGCGAGCGCCACCGACTCGCCCACCTTCTGCTTGGCGAAGGCCAGGTGGTCGGCGACGTTCTCATTGAGGTCGTACTCCATGAGCACGTCGTAGGGGACGTGCATCAGGGAGCAGGAGGTGGACACGACGATGTCGGGGATCGCCGCGTAGAGCTCCTTGAGGTAGTCGAGCGTCTGCTGCTTGTGCACGCGCCACACGTTGCGGCCGTCGATGACGCCGGCGTAAAGGCGCTTGCGCTTCATGCCCGGGATGGCGGCGAGCTCGTCGGCGGTCTTGGGCGCGTCGACGAGGTCCAGCCCGATGGCCTCGACCTTGGTGGACGCGAGCAGCGGCAGCGCCGGGCCGAAATCTCCGTAGGGGCCGGTGACCAGCAGCCGCGGGCGCAGCGGGGCCTCGGACAGCTCGCGGTAGGCGTGGCCGAAGGCCTCGAGCTCACGTTCGGAACGCTCCAGGGTGAACCACGGCTCGTCGAGCTGCACGCAGGTGATGCCGGCGCGGGCGAGCTGCTCGAACAGCTGCTCGTAGGCGGCCAGCAGCGGCTCCAGCAGGTCCAGCTGGTGGAAGCCGTCGGACGCGTCGGGGCTCACGCGGCTCAGCAGCAGCAGCGACAGCGGCCCGAGGACGACGGGACGCAGCTCCACGTCGTGCTGCTTGGCCCGCTGCACCTCGTCGAGCAGCGCCTCCGAATTCAGCTCGAAGACGGTGTCCTGGTCCAGTTCCGGGGCGCGATAGTAGTAGTTGCTGCTGATGAACTTGGCCAGCTCCAGCGGCGGGTGGCCTTCCGCTCCGCGCGCCATCGCGAAGTAGAAGTCCAGCGGGTGCATCGACTCCTGAAGGTCGCGGAAGCGGGCCGGCACGGCGCCGAACAGCAGCGCGTTGTCCAGCACGTGGTCGTAGAAGGAGAAGGTGTTGCCGGGTACCTGGCTCAGCCCTGTGGCGGCGAGCTCGAGCCACGTGGACTCCTGGAGCTCGCGGCCCACGGCCAGCAACTCGTCGCGGCTGGAGCGGCGGTGCCAGTACGACTCCAGGGCGCGCTTGAGCTCTCGACGCGGCCCGATCCTCGGGTAGCCGAGGACGCTGGAACCGATTCCTGCCGGAACTGCGGTACTCATTGCGATGTCGACCTTTCCTGTCTGCCCGCACAGTCGCTGCACTGGTGCAGGCGGGCCGGGCGGCGTGCGCCCCGCGCTGCGCGGTGGGTCCATCCCGGCGGCCTGCCGGCAATCCTCATCGTGCCGAATGTACCGACCAGCCGCACCGGGTACCCGCTGTTTACGGTCTCGAAGATTCCCGTCCGACAACGACGTCGACGACGGGATGCGCCGAGGGGCGCGACCTTGCTCGGTCACGCCCCTCGACGACGGCTCTCACGCTGTGTCCCGTGCCCGACGGGGCCCGGTGGCCGACGGGCAACACGCCCCGCCGCACCGCGCACCCGTCCGGCTACTGCGCCGACGCCCCGTTCTCGGAGTACTGGTAGAACCCGTGGCCGGACTTCTTGCCCATGCGGCCGGCCTCGACCATCCGCAGCAGCAGCGGCGGCGCCGAGTACAGCGGCTCCTTGAACTCCTCGTACATCGAGTCGGCGATCGCCTTGACCGTGTCCAGCCCGATGAGGTCGCTCAGCTTGAGCGGGCCCATCGGGTGGGCGAGCCCCAGGGAGATCGTCTTGTCGACGTCCTCGACGGTGGCGAAGCCGGACTCGACCATGCGGATGGCCGACAGCAGGTAGGGCACCAGCAGCGCGTTGGCGATGAAGCCGGACCGGTCCGCGGAGCGCACCACCTCCTTGCCCAGCACTTCGTGGGCGAAGTGCTCGGCACGCGCCCCCACCTCCGCGCTCGTGGTCAGCGTGGTCACCAGCTCGACCAGCGGAAGCACGGGCACCGGGTTGAAGAAGTGCATCCCGACGACGCGGGAGGCGTTCTCCGTGGCCATCGCGAGCTTCATGATCGGGATGGACGAGGTGTTGGAGGCGAGCACCGCGCGCGGGTCGGTGACCACCGAGTCGAGTTCGGCGAAGACCGCGGTCTTGACCTTCTCGTCCTCGGTGACCGCCTCGACCACCAGCTGGCGGTCCGCGAAGTCACCGAGGTCCGAGGTGAACCGCAGCCGCCAGGCGGCCTGCTCACGCTCGCGGTCGGTGATCTTCCCGCTGCTGACGCCGCGATCGAGCGACCGCAGGATCCGCGCACGGCCGGCGGCGGCCAGCTCGCGGGAAGGCTCGCATACGAGGACGTCGACATGTGCACGTGCGCACACCTCGGCGATGCCCGCACCCATCTGTCCGGCGCCGATGACGCCGACCCTCTGGATCTTCTCGCTTGTCACGTCAGCTCCTCAAGTGTGAGTAGGTGTTGCCCAGCGTGATTGATTCTTCTTCAGGTCCTACGGGGAACCTACCCGTGGAACTGGGCCTGTTCGGTCGAACCTTTCAGTGCGGTGGTGGAACTGGTGGGGTCGACGGTGGTGGCGATGCGATCGAAGTAGCCGGCGCCGACCTCCCGCTGGTGCTTGACCGCGGTGAAGCCGCGTTCCTCGGCCGCCTTGAACTCGCGGTTCTGCAGCTCCACGAACGAGGTCATCTGGTTGCGGGCGTAGCCGTAGGCCAGATCGAACATCGAGTAGTTGAGCGCGTGGAAGCCGGCCAGGGTGATGAACTGGAACTTGAAGCCCATCGCGCCCAGCTCACGCTGGAACTTGGCGATGGTGGCGTCGTCCAGGTTGGCCGACCAGTTGAACGAGGGCGAGCAGTTGTAGGCCAGCAGCTGGTCCGGGTGCTCGGCCTTGACGCCCTCGGCGAACTTGCGGGCGTACTCGAGGTCCGGGGTGCCGGTCTCCATCCAGATGAGGTCGGCGTACGGGGCGTAGGCCTTGGCGCGCTCGATGCAGGGCTCGATGCCGTTCTTGACGTGGTAGAAGCCCTCGGCCGTGCGCTCGCCGGTGATGAACTGGCGGTCGCGCTCGTCCACGTCGGAGGTGATCAGCGTGGCGGCCTCGGCGTCCGTGCGGGCGACGATGACGCTGGGCACGTTCGCGACATCCGACGCCAGGCGGGCCGACGTCAGCGTGCGGATGTGCTGCTGGGTGGGGATGAGGACCTTGCCGCCCAGGTGGCCGCACTTCTTCTCGGAGGCCAGCTGGTCCTCCCAGTGCACGCCCGCCGCGCCGGCGCCGATCATGGCCTTCTGCAGCTCGTAGGCGTTGAGCGCGCCGCCGAAGCCGGCCTCCGCGTCGGCGACGATGGGCGCCAGCCAGTTCTCGATGGACGTGTCGCCCTCGACGCGGGCGACCTCGTCGGCGCGCAGCAGCGCGTTGTTGATGCGGCGCACCACGGTGGGGACCGAGTTCGCCGGGTAGAGGCTCTGGTCCGGGTAGGTGTGGCCCGACAGGTTCGCGTCACCGGCGACCTGCCAGCCGGACAGGTACACGGCCTTCAGGCCGGCGCGGATCTGCTGGACGGCCTGGTTGCCGGTCAGCGCGCCGAGCGCGTTGACGAAGTCCTCCTTGTGGATCAGATCCCACAGGATTTCGGAGCCGCGGCGGGCGAGCGTGTGCTCCTCGACGACGGTGCCCTGAAGCTCGGCGACCTGCTCAGCCGTGAAGTTGCGCGCGACACCCTTCCAGCGGGGGTTCTCATCCCAGTCCTTCTGGATCTCCGCGGCGGTACGTGCTTTTCCGACGTTCGACATCGAGGCTCCTGCTCTTCGAATCTTCACTGTTGTGCGTTTCCGTGCTCGGCCGCGCCGACGGTTCCGTCCGTGACGTCCCCGCTGTGGGCGGGGTGTCGCGTGGCGGCGCCACCGGCTGTCCGGGCCGACTCGGCGATGCCACCCCGGGTGCCCCGGGGAAGCGCGGAGTTCGCATTGAAGCTTGCAAATCCGCACCGGCACTGACCTGTACAACAACGACAATGGCACACCTCAAACCTGCAGGTCCAGAGCTCACAGTTGCCAATTTTCGCCAGCTTTCCCTCCGGCTTTGCAAATTTGGCGAAGTTCTTGCTTCCGCTCGGACGCGAAGACGTCAATAGTCATCTTCACCAAAAGTTACCGTCGGGTAAGCAGATTGAGGCCCTGGCCTGGGGCGAGCCCGCAGCGGTGACGAAACGCGCCGGACCGGCCGGCCGGTCCCGCTGAGCGGGCACCCGTGCGCGTCCGCTCGCCGGAGTGCTAGCGGAGCAGGGCTGCGATTGTGAGGGTCTTCACAAGGCTCGGCGGGATTTCCGGCGCCCGAGCGAGGGCCTGGCGGGGCCTGGCGGGGTTTGGCGGGGGTCCGGCGGGGGTCCGGCGGGGGTCCGGCGGGGGTCCGGCGGGTCGCCGGGTTCTGGCGGGTCGGCGCGCGCCGGTTGTCCGGGGTCCGGCCGCCGCCGCGCGCCGGTTCCCACGACACGCCGAGACAGCACGCGCGCGCCGAGGCGACACCCGCGCGGCGGGAGAACCGGCGCGCGCCACCGCGGCACCCCACACCACCGCGGCACCCCACACCACCGCAGCACCCCACACGCCACATCCGCCCCACCGCCACCGGTTCCGCCTCCCGGGGCGGGCACCGTCCACCGACTAGCCTGTCGCCATGACAGCGTCGTCCCGCACCTCGCCCGCCGGAGCAGGCTCCACCGCCGAAGGCCCGTCCGCCACACGCCGCTCCCTCGCCACACGCCGCTCCCTCGCCACACGCCGCTCCCTCGCCACACGCCGCAGCCGCCCCACCCCGCGCCGCACCCGGATCGCCGCGACGGCCGGCCTGTCCGTCGTCGCGGCCGCGGCGCTGTTGGCGGGGTGCTCGAGCGCCTCGGAGATGTCGTGCGGCGAGTACCTCGGCCAGAGCTCGAACGATCAGAAGTCGACCACGAAGGACCTGCTCGAGGACAACGGCAACGAGAACGCCCCGGGAATGCTGCTCGCGGCCGCCCAGGGGTCGCTGGCCGGCTACTGCTCCGTCGAGGGCGACGACGCGACCCTCGAGGACGCCATGGCCGCGTTCACCGACACCCTCGACTCGATCGGCGCGACGACGGTCGCCCCCACGACCGACGCCCCCACGACGGACGCCCCGGACACCGGCACCCCGACAACGGCCCCCGGGCAACCGCACGACTGAGCAACCCGGACCATAAACCCCGCCCCACCACCCGAAACACCGCCCCACCACGGCTTGCGAACTCTGCGAACCCGCTGTTGCGAGCCTTCACATGCGTCCGTAACCTGGGATGATGACCAAGACGTTCGTGGGTTCGCGGCTGCGGCAGCTCCGCACGGAGCGGGGTCTGTCCCAGGTGGCGCTGGCCAAGACCCTGGAGATCTCCCCCAGTTATCTGAACCAGATCGAGCACGACGTCCGTCCACTCACGGTCCCCGTCCTGCTCCGGATCACCGAGGTGTTCGGGGTCGACGCCACCTTCTTCTCGCCGCAGGATTCGACGCGCCTGATCGCGGAGATGCGCGAGGTGCTGCTGGACGAGCACACGGGCTCCGACGCCGGCCCCGCGCCCGACGCGTCGGAGCTGGCGCAGCTGGCCACCGCGCACCCGCAGGTGGCGCGCGCCCTGGTGTCCCTGCACCAGCGGTACCGGAACGCCACCGACCAGCTGGGCGCACTCACCGAGGGCCGCAGCGGTGACGCCAACGCCCCCGGGATCATCTCGATGCCGCACGAGGAGGTGCGCGACTACTTCTACCAGCGGCAGAACTACCTGGACGAGCTCGATGCCGCCGCCGAGGACATGACGCAGCGGCTGCGCCTGCACCGCGGCGACATCCTCCGCGAGATCGCCCAGCGGCTGGAGCACCAGCATGACGTGCACATCGTCAAGCGCATCGACCTGGGCGACAATCTGCTGCACCGGTACGACCCCGAGACCCGCACGATGGAGTTCGCCGCGCAGCTGCTTCCGGGCCAGCGCGCCTTCCGGATGGCCACCGAG
The DNA here is from genome assembly GCF_007559025.1 of Tomitella fengzijianii. Lineage (NCBI taxonomy): Bacteria > Bacillati > Actinomycetota > Actinomycetes > Mycobacteriales > Tomitella > Tomitella fengzijianii. Next base: position 3,159,521 of record NZ_CP041765.1, read on the forward strand.
CTGGCGTTCCTGGAGTTCGGCGACCTGCTGGAGCGGCTGGCGGACGAGGGCAACTTCTCCACCGCCGAGGCCCGTTCCCTGGGCGTCAAGGGCCTGGCCAACTATTTCGCCGCCGCCACCGTGCTGCCGTACCGCCAGTTCCACGATGCCGCCGAGGAATTCCGCTACGACATCGAGCGGCTGTCCACCTTCTTCTCCGCGGGGTTCGAGACGGTCTGCCACCGGCTTTCCACCATGCAGCGCCCCAACCTGCGCGGAGTCCCGTACTCGTTCGTGCGCGTGGATCGTGCGGGCAACATGTCCAAGCGGCAGTCGGCCACGGGCTTCCACTTCAACGCGTCGGGCGGCACCTGCCCGCTGTGGAGCGTGTACGAGACGTTCGCGGAGCCGGGCAAGATCGTCCGCCAGGTGGCGCAGATGCCCGACGGGCGCAACTACCTGTGGGTGGCGCGCACCGTCACCCGCAGGTCGTCGCGTTACGGGCAGCCGGGCAAGACGTTCGCCATCGGCCTGGGCTGCGAGCTGCGGCATGCGCATCGCACCGTCTACGGCGACGGGCTGGATCTGACCGGGGCGGCGGCCACGCCCATCGGCTCGGGCTGCCGGGTGTGCGAGCGCGACGAGTGCCCGCAGCGCGCGTTCCCGCAGATCGGCAAGCCGCTGGAGGTCGACGAGCACCGCAGCACCGTCTCGCCGTACAGGGCCCGGTGACGCCCCGCCTGCCGCAGGGTCGCCGCGCCGGAGGGGGCCGGACGCTGTGACGCTCGCCACGATGCCCCACTGCGCACGGCCGGGCCGGTACCTTACCCGAGAGTTCAATTCGTGCCGATGAGCACGCCGGAACGTATCGTGTAATTGGACACCGCCACGTCAGGAGCATTGCGCATGGCCTCACGACTCGTCCCGCCGCCGCCATCGCTTGCGGGGCGCAGGATCCTCATCACCGGCGCGGCGCGCGGCATCGGCGCCGCGCTGGCCGAGCGGTTCGCCTCGCGCGGGGCGCACGTCGCACTGGCGGGCCTCGAGCCGGACCTGCTGGCGGCCACCGCGGCCAAGGCCGGCGACGCGCCGTGGCGCGAGTGCAATGTGGCGCACCGCGAGCAGGTGGACGACGCGGTGGCCGGCCTGGCGGGTGAGCTGGGCGGCCTGGACGTCGTGATCGCGAACGCCGGCATCGCGGCGCAGCTGCCCATCATCGGCGGCGACCCGTCGGTGATGGAGCGCACCGTCGCGGTGAACCTGCTGGGCTCGTACTACACGCTGCGCGCCGCCGGCCCGCACATCGCACACCCGTCGGGCTACGCCCTGGCCGTCTCGTCGGCGGCCGCCGCCGCGCACCTGCCGCTGATGGGCGCGTACTCCGCGTCGAAGGCCGGCGTCGAGGCCCTGGGCAACACGCTGCGCTCCGAGCTGCTCGGCACCGGCGCCCGGGTGGGTGTCGCCTACTTCGCGGAGCTGGACACCGACATGACCTCCCGCGGCTTCAGCACCAAGGCCGCCGCCTCCATGAACGCCGCCGGCTCGTTCACCGGCGCCACGGCCCTGGGCCCCGCCATCGACCGGATCGAGCGTGGCGTGGCCCGGCGGTCGCGCCGTATCGTCGCCCCCTGGTGGGTGGCGGGCCTGCTGCCGGTGCGCATGGCCGTGCAGCCGGTGCTGGACCGGCGGTCGCAGAAGGGCCTGGCCCAGGCGTTGGAGATCGCCCGCGACGAGCGCCCAGACCTGACCACACCGCAACCGGAGTGACCGTGATGCCTGCACAATCCACCCGCAAGGACCTGTCGACCGCCGATGCCCCGCACCGGCCGCACGTCGTACCGGAGCCGCCGCGCATCGACCCGGGCGGCTTCCGCGAGCTCGGCATCGTCAATTGGGCGTTCTGCCGCACCGCGTCGCTGGTGACGGGGGTCCCGGACGCGCACATCTTCTCCACGCTGGGCCGTGCCCGCGGGCTGTTCCGCGGGTGGCTGCACTTCTCGGCGATGATGATGCCGTTCGGCAGGATCCGCCGGCGGGAGACCGAGCTGGTGATCCTGCGGGTGGCCCACCTGCGCGGCTGCGACTACGAGGTGGACCACCACCGCCGGCTGGGCGCGCGTGCGGGGATCGACGACGCCATGCTGCAGCGGATCTTCGAGGGCCCCGACGCCGAGGGCTGGCATCCCAACGAGCGCGCGCTGCTCCTCGCCGTCGACCAGCTGGTGCAGCAGCGCGACATCGACGACGACACCTGGGCCACCGTCTCGTCCTACTTCGACAAGCGCCAGCTGATCGAGCTGGTCATGCTGGTGGGCCAGTACGATTCGCTGGCCACGACCCTGGGCGTGCTGCGCGTGCAGCGCGACTTCGCGGGCTGACTGTGAGGCCGGCATGACCGCTCAGGTTGCGCCACGCACGACCCGGCGGCAGACGCCGCGCCCGACGCCATCCGCATGCCGCCCGTGACCGCGCCCGGCCCAGGCCTCTCCGACGCGGCGGGTGGACCGGTGGGCCCGTACGCGGGCGGCCCGCCCCCGGAGGCGCTCGTCGTCGACGTTCCGCCACTGGCGCGGGTGGGCGCCGCCGAGCTGGGCCGCGCGCTGGTCGTCGCGTTCGTGCTGGTGGTTTCCGTGGCGTGGGCGGTGGCGCAGTGGCCGTGGCGCCGGCTGCGGGGCGGCAACGCGACGCTGGCCGACGCCGCCTCGCTGGGCGTGGTGGGGGCGTTCATCACGCTGGGGCCCACCTTCGTCAAGCTCGGCCAGCTGATGGCCTCGTCGTCGGGGGTGTTCCCCGCCCCGCTGGCCGACGCGTGCCTGCGCTGCCTCGACGACGTGCCCCCGGTGCCCGCGTCGGCGGCGCGCCGCGTCATCGAAGAGGACCTGGGGCATCCGGTCGAGGACATGTTCGCCGAGTTCGACGACGTGCCGCTGTCGGCCGCGTCCGTGGCCCAGGTGCACGCGTGCACGCTGCGCGACGGCCGCAGGGCGGTGCTCAAGGTGCAGCGTCCGGGGATCCGCCACCGCATGCTGGTGGACCTGCACACCGCGTACGCCGGCGCGCACATGCTGGAGCGGCTGATCGAGTTCTTCCGGGTCGCCAACGCCACCGCCATCATCCGCGACCTGCACCAGGCGACGGTGAGCGAGCTCAACAGCGCGCTAGAGGCCACGCGTCAGGAACGGGTGCGCGCCAATCTGTGGGCGTTCGGCGACAACGCGGAGGTGACCGCGCCGGAGGTCTACTGGGAGCATTGCGGGCCGCGCGTGATCTGCATGGAACGGCTCTCCGGCGTGCCGCTGGACCAGTTCGAGCAGCTGCAGCGGACCGGCCGTGACACCACGCTGCTGATCCGCCGCGGCGTCAAGGCCTGGCTCGAGTCGATCGTGGTGCACGGCCCGTTCCACGGCGACGTGCACGCCGGCAATCTGTGGATGCTCGACGACGGGCGCATCGCCCTGCTGGACTTCGGCATCGTCGGCGAGCTGCCGGAGACGTGGCGGGCCATCCTGCGGGACATGTTCTACGCGACGGCCATCGACGGGGATTTCGCGCGGGTGGCCGTCGGCATCCGGGCGCTGGGCTACGCCTCCGACGCCTCCGCCTCCGACGGCGAGGTGGGGGTGCAGTTGCAGGCCGTGCTGGCGCCGGTGCTGGCCGGCGACCTGGCCGCGCTGCGGCTGTCCGACCTCATCATGGCGCTGATCGAGGTGGGAAGGCAGTGGGGCGCCGCCAGCCCGGAGGAGCTGGTGCTGTTCGGCAAGCAGCTCGGCTACTTCGAGCGGTACGCCGCGGTGCTCGCGCCCGGATGGGCCCTGGGCAGCGATCTCTACCTGTTCCGCAACATCTTTCCGGAGGCCGTGGCGCAGAAGGCGGCGGCCACCGGGGTGGCACTCCCGGAGTGACCCGCCCGAAACCCGGCGCGAACTCGCCATTGCAGATTTCCGGGCGGGTTCTGCGTTATTCTCTGACGAGCGGTCGTCCTGGCCGCGTGGGCCTTTCGCGTGGCCGTCGGCGCTCCGACCGCCGTCCGACGAGGAGCCGGGGTATCCAGTGCAGATGATGCGAAATGACGACGGCAGCGGCACGCGGCAGGAGATTCTGGGCGCCGCTGCCGAGATCATCGGCACCTACGGCTATTTCGCCGCCAGCGTGGACAGGATCATCACGTTGGCGCAGGTGGCGCCCGGGGAACTGTATTCCCAGTTCGATTCCAAGGACGCCCTGGCGCAGGAGATCATCGCCGTCCGGGACCAGCGCGCGGCGGAAGTCCGGCGGGCCGCCGCGTCCTCGGGCGCCCCCGCGCTGGAGACTCTCATCGACGAGTCGATGGCGTTGGCGGCCCTGCGCGATTCGGACGTGTTCTGCCTTGCGGGAGACCGCCTGCTGCGGGAGGTGGACGACACCTGGGACGTCGTCGCCGCATCCCGCACGCGGGACCGCGCCGAATTCGCCCTGCTCCTACGCGACGCCCGACGCGAGGGGCACCTGGCGGGCGGGTCCGAGGGACAACCGGACGCGGTGGACGCGGAGACGGGCGGGACGGGTACCGGTGGACGCGAGGGTCGCGCGCAGGCGCAGGAGGATGCGCTCGCGCAGGTGGTCCTCGCCGCCGTGATCGGCGCCGGGGTCAGCGCGCGGGCCGTGCGCGACGCCCGGGACGCGGTCACCGTCCTGGAAAGGCTGTGGCTGCTGCTGCTTCCGGGGCTCGTCCCGGAGCACCTGCGCCCCCGCTACATCGACGCCGTCGGCCGGTCGGCCCGGCTGCACCGCCGCCAGCAGCTCCCCTGACGTCCGCGGCGCGGTCAGGCCCGGAACCGCTCCATCGGCAGTTCCGGCTCGTCGCCCTGCCGGTCCCCGCCGCCGACGAGCAGCGCCCGCATCTCGTCCTCCGGCACCGGAGGATAGAGCAGGAATCCCTGCGCTCGATGGCATCCGAGCTCCAGCAGCATCGTCGCGGCGATGGAGGTCTCCACCCCCTCCGCCACGATCTCATGGCCGAACCCCGCCGCCAGCGAGATGATGGCCCGCACGATGGCCAGGTCGGCGGCGTTGCGTCCCAGGTTGCGCACGAACCCCTGGTCGATCTTGAGCACGTCCACGGGCAGGTGCTTGAGGTGCGAGAGCACGCTGGCGCCGGTGCCGAAGTCGTCGATGGCCAGGTGCACGCCCAGGGCCTGCAGCGACCGGAGCGTGTAGCGGATGGAGTCCAGGTCGCGCACCACCACGTGTTCGGTGATCTCCAGGCACAGCGCCGCCCCGGGCAGGCTGTATTCAGTGAGCACCGCCTCCACCGTGCCGACGATGCGGGTGGACACCAGCTGGGCCGGCGAGACGTTGACGCGCAGGACCACGTCGGCCGGCGCGCCGGCCGCGCGCCAACCGCTGAAGTCGCGGCATGCGCGGTGCAGCACCCAGTCCCCCAGCGCGCCCGCGAGATTCATCGACTCGGCGATGCCCACGAACTCGCCGGGCGGCAGCAGCCCGCGGCCGGGATGCTGCCAGCGCACCAGAGCCTCCACCGCCAGGATCCGGCCGGTGCGCAGGTCCGCCTCGGGCTGGTAGTGCAGCAGCAGCTCGTCGTGCGCGATGGCGGCCGGCAGGTGCATCTCAACGTCGGAGCGGAAGTCCGCCTCCGCGGACATCTCCGCGCTCAGGACCGTCACGGAGTCGCCGCCGGCCTGTTTTGCGGTGCGGGCCGCCGTGTCGGCCCTGCGCATCAGGCTCGTCGTGGTGGCCGTCCCCGGCGCGGCCAGCGCCACGCCCATGCTCACTGTGCGGATCACCTGCTCGCCGCCCACCGACACGTACTCGCGCACCGCCCGGCGGATGCGGGTGGCCTCCGCATAGGCGCCGGACGTGGTCATCGGCCTGCCGGGGAGGATCACGAACTCGTCGCCGCCCAGCCGTGCCACCAGGTCGCCGGCGGTGGCCTGCTCGCGCAGCCGCTCGGCGAAGACCCGGAGGAACTCGTCGCCCACCGCATGCCCCAGGTAGTCATTGATCGACTTGAACCGGTCGAGGTCCAGGAAGAGGATCGGGATGCACTCGTCCCGGTCCGACGACAGCCTCCTGTCGATCTCACGGAACAGCGCGCGCCGGTTGTACAGGCCGGTCAGCTCGTCGTGATCGGCGACGTGCCGCAGCCGCTCCTCGGCCTCGATGCGGGCGTGCAGCTGGGCGAACAGCGAGGCGATGGCCTGCAGCGCGCTGACCTCGAGCTCCCCCCACGACCGGTCGCCGAACTTGACGAAGCCCAGGGCCCCCGTCGTCACGTCGCCGGAGCGCAGGGGCACGGCCGCCACCGACGTCGCCGTGACGCTGCGGCTGACGCGGATGTGGCGCTGGTACTCGGAGGTTTCCGGCCCGGGGCGAATGAACGTCGGCTCGCTGAAGTCCTCCATGGCGGCGAAGACGGGGTCGGCGTCGGCGAAGTGGACGAGCTTGAGCGGGTCGGGCGCCTCGTCCGCGCTGCGCACGGGCCACTCGGCCACCAGTCTCGTGGCGCGGATGGCGTGGTCGTTGCGGCGCAGGAAGCTCGCGTCGACGGCGAAGTAGCCGGCGACGTCGCCGAGCACCTGCTCGCTGATCTCCCGGGCGGACGCGGCGTCGGCCCCCATCAGGGCGGTCGCCACGTGGGTGACCAGTGCGTCGAGACTGCGCCTCATCGGCCCGCTCCCGCCCGGCCGGCCCCCGCAGGAGCCGCCGCCGCGCACGGCGCGCGGCGGCGGCTGCGCACCCGCACCGGGGCCGCGTCGTGGGACAGCCGCAGCACCAGTGCCGGCGGGCGGTCGCCGGCCAGGCCGGCGATCCCGGCGAACTCCCGGTGCAGGCGGCGCAGCTCGTCGGCGTGGCGGCGGGACAGCAGCGCGTGGTCGTCCGGAGTTCGGTCGCCGGACGCCTGGGCGTAGAGGAACACCGGCGACATCGGGTGCACCGACAGGCCGCGCCGCTGGGCGCACACCCACACCGCCTCGGTGGCCGCTCCGCCGCGCACGTGGTCGCGCAGGGACCGTCCGGGGCAGGTGACCACGGCCAGCGCGGAGCCGGAAAGGACCCGGGTGCGGGTGTCCTCGCCCAGCGCCGCGCCGGCCGTCGCCGCTTCGCGTTCGTCCCGGTCCGCCAGTGCGGCCATCACGTCGGCGCGGCGGACCACCCCCAGCACGGCGAGGTCGGCGTCGGAGAGGCCCAGGGACCGCACGTCGATTCCGGTGGGCGGCGGGCCGTCGGGGCCCGGTTCGCACAGCTCGGAGATCATCTCGGCGTGCAATCGCGGGTCGAGGTACCGCACCCGGTCGGCGGCGGCGAGCACGCGCGCCGCGTCTTCGATCGCGCCGCGCCCGGTCAGCAGGCGCAGGCCGCCGCCCTCCCGGCGCGCGGCGGCGCGCAGGTCCGCCTCCACCCGCGGGTCCAGCGCGCGCGGCCGGCCGGTGTTGCGGTTGGTCTCGCGCCGCAGCACGCCCGGATAACTCGCGGCCAAATCGGGGTCGGCCTCGCCGCCGAAGCGCAGGCGCACGGCCGGCAGCGCCAGGTCCTCTCCCCCTGCGGAGGTGCCCCCGGTGGCCGCGCTCTCGGTGTATTCAGCCGGGCCCAGGATCCCGTGCGCCGCCGCCGCCGCGCGCGCGTTGTGCAGCGCGGCGCCCAGGGCCACCGCGCTGCCGCGCCGGTGCAGGTCCATGGTCACCGAGGCGGCCGGGTCCAGGCGCAGCGTCAGCCCGTCGCCGTGCAGCTCGATGGTCCACGGCTGGGCGTTGCCGCCGGAGGGCGCCCGCGCCGCCGCGAACGCCACCGCCGCCGCCGGATCCGCCTGCACCTCCGCGTCCGCCTCGGCCCCGCCGCCGGAGGGCGCCTCCCGCACGCCCGGCGGCTCCGGACCGTCGAGCCGCGGCCCCGGCAGGGCGATCCCGTCCAGGGCTTCGTCGATGTCGATGCGCACCCGGCCCGACGGCAGCGGCCGGCCGATTCCGATTCGGCGCACCGCCGCGGCCACCGCGGCCCCGCCCGCAGCGACGTCCCCCGCCAGCTGCGGCCAGGTGCCGATGGTGTGCCCCACCTCCAGCAGCGATGCCGCCCCCCGCGTGGACAGCAGCGCCGCGTCGAGGATGCGCAGCACGTGCGGCACCTTGTCGGCGTTGGACAGCCCGGCCAGCCGGGCGCCGTCGACCCCGCCGAGCACCCCGTGCAGCACGGGACGCCGCGGTTCGAGGTCGAAGCGCTCCACGTCCAGCAGGCCGCGGTCGCTCGTCGCCATCAGCACCGGGATGCGGCGGCTACGGGCGTGCTCGCGCAGCTGCACCTTCATCTCCAGCGCGTCGCATTCCTCCACCAGGAGGCCGACGCCGTCGAGCAATGCGTCGATACCGGCGGGCGTCGCCCCCTGCGGGTGCACGTGCACCGGCAGGTAGGGGTCGAGCTCGGCGATGCGGCGCGCGGCCACGACCGCCTTGTTGAGCCCCAGTTCCAGCACGCCGGCCGCCACCCTGTTGAGGTTGGAGACCTCCAGGTGGTCGAAGTCCGCCAGCACCAGCCGCCCGCACAGCCCCTCCAGCGCCAGCTGCTGCGCCACGGCGTACCCGGCGCTGGACCCGATCACCGCGATGGTCAGAGCGTTCAGCCGCTCCTGTTCCCCGGCGGTGATCTTGTGGCGGTTGCGGTCCAGGCGCAGGCGCCGGTAGCCGCGCGGGCCCAGCAGCGCCACCAGCGAGCGGCGCCACGGGTAGTGGACCCACCGCGGCGGCTCGGTCATCAGCCCGGCGTCCGGGGCGGGCAGGAGCGCCGCCAGCCCGGCGCGCTGCTGCGCCAGGGTGTCGAGCACCTCGACTGCCGGATCGGCACGCAGCGCGTCGATCCGCTCGTGGTCCGCGGGGTCGGCGGGATCGAGCACGTGCGCGCGTGCGTCGCCGGGCCCCGTCACGGCTGCACCGCCGGGGCGAGGGCCGCGGCGACCACGGCCGATTCTTCGGTGATCTTGAGCGCCTGCCCGCGCTCGGCGTTGCACAGCACGTCAGCCCGGTCCCACCACATGATCCGCGTCCGGTAGCGGGCGTCCGGGTAGGGCGTGGCCGGTACCGCGTCGGCGACGACCCCGCCCGACGAACTCCATCGGTCCAGCACGTATGCGGCGGAGGTGGCCATGACGAAGCGCACGTCCAGCAGCGCCATCGTGTGCACGGCCACGCGGGCCAGGGTGGTCGCCACGCGGCCGGATCCGCGCGCGGCCCACGCCGCCTTCATCTCCGCGACGCCGCCGGGAAGGCGCGCTGCGATCATCGCCCGCACCTCGTCCAGCCCGGGCTCGCCGGCCCATTCCTCCAGCGCGTGCGAGTCCTCGACGCGCCGGAACGGCCCCACCGCGCGCACTCCGCCGACCACCGCGCCGTCCGCGTCGACGGCGACGAAGAAGACGGCGGTGCTGCGGCCGTCGCGCATGCCGTCGAGCCCCAGCGCCTGCTCGACGCCGAAACGCCGGTACCCGTCCCGGGCCCCGCGCAGGTACTCGTGCCACAGCCCGGGCTCTGCGGACGGGGTGGCCGCGACGACGGTGCAGCCGCCGTCTGCGTCGCGATAGGACACCCGCGGCGGTCGTTCATCGCACGCGTAGCCCGGTCCGGCGGAGATCGCGTCGGCAGATGCGAGGAACTCCATGCGCCCATCCCTTCAGGACGTGTCGCGCACCGCGGCACTGCGGGAGATTCGCGGACGTCCGGCCACGGCCGGACGCCACGCCATCCATTGAATAACATTCCGCGCCGAATATCACCACCTGCGCAGAGTTCCCGCGTTTGCGATATTGTGATGTCCACAGTCTGCAGTGGTCGGGAGATGGGGGTCCGTGCACGATGACGGCTTCTGAGCAGGACCCTGTACCGGCCTCCGAACGGCCTCTGGAACCACCTTCCGAGCCGCCTTCTGAACGACCTTCGGAACGGCGCGGCCCACGGCCCACCTCCCCGCTCGGCTTCCTCGAATCGCTGCCCAGCGTGACGCTGCTGGACCGGCTGCACATCCCCATCGTCTCGGTGCACGACCACGGCGACATCGTCTACGCCAATCCTGCGGCGGAGGACATGCTGGGGTACGGGCGCAACTGGCTGACCAGCTGCAAATCCGGTTCCATCTTCCGCGACGTGGCGGCTACGGACACTCCCCCGCTGATGACCGAATACCTCCGCGAGCGTGCCGACACCATCATCGAGCTGGTCCACTGGGACGGCTCCACGGTGCGCGCCATCGTCAGCGGGCCCACCTTTCTGCGCAGCAGCGACCCGGTGGCGCTGGTGTCGCTGCAGAACGTCACCGAGCGCCTGTGGAATGGCGATCCCACCGTCTGACGGGGTACTGACGGCACACGCCGGTGGGCCGGCGCGCGCCGGTTAGGACGACACGCCGCGCGAGAAGGCGCGCCGAGTGACAGCCCGCGCGCGGCGACGGGCCCTGATCACAGGAGAAGCCGGCCCACGCCCCACCGCCGTGTTTTGCGGCAGCCCATATCGGCTACCCGTAATCCGTAGCATCGGAATTACGGCAGCTCGCCCGACTGCGACGAGCGACGTCCCGGACCGGCGCGCGCGACCGGCCAGGGTCGGCGGGCGAGGACTTCACGACCTTTGGGAGGACCGCCCGATGAGGAATGCGATGATCACCCGCCGCCAACGCACACAGCATGCGCACGGCCGCTACAGGCCGGCCGCAGTGGCCGCCGCCGTCCCGGTTGTGATGGGCCTTTCGGCGTGCAGCGCCGGGCAGATCACCCAGACCCAGCCGGAGTTCGGCGACGAGGTGGGCATCGGCCAGGACTCGGCCGCGCAGGGAATCACCAAGAGGATGGGCAACGACGCCATCACTCTAAGCAACGTGCAGCTGCTGCTCGCCACCGATGCCGCGCTGGACCGGCTGAACCCTTACCACCTGGTGTTCGATGCCGCCAACGCGAACCCCGCGACCGACTTCCGGTTGGAGCGGATCGAGATCGACGGCAAGCCGGTGGCCATCGGCGGCGGTTCCGCGTTGCTCTGCTCGGGAAGTTCGATTGCCACCCCCACCGCGCGCCAGATCGCGGACGCCGACACCGCCGGGGTGCCCGCGGCCGGCGTCACCGTGCAGCCGGTGAACGACACCTGCAGCGCTCCGGCGGGCACCGCGCTGGAATCCCTGTCTCGGATCCACATCGATCCGATCACCCTCCCGGGCAAGCCCCGCCCCGGCACCAGCGTCGACGCGACCTTCCAGTTCCAGGGGATGGCGCCGATGACGTTCCCCGTGCCGGTGACCGTGCCGGTGTACTGGGACCGGTCCGACGCGCGCTGATCGAAGACATCGACCGGGCGCGCCGACCGGCGGCCGTGCCGGGCCGTCGCACGCCGGGTGCCGAGGCGCCTGGCGCCGATCCCACCGCCAGAGGCACGCCGGCGATGTACATCTGATGCATGGCCAATCTCCGCGCGATCGCGTCGTCCACCGTCCCGGCACGCTTGCGCCGGAGCGTGGTCACCTCGGCGGTCAACAACAGCTCCGCATTCGGCTATTCGATCCTCATCACCGCGACGTTCGGGCTGCTCCAGAGCTCCGAGGGCAGCCCGCCGGCGGGCACGATCATGCTGTTCGCGGTCGGCGCCGTGCTGCCGTTCTCGATTCTCGAGGCGATCGCGTCGCGCGGGTTCCGCCGTTCCTCGAGGACCCAGAACGAGAAAGTCATCCTGCTCGGCACCGCGACCAACCTGATCTCCGTCGCCGCCGCGCTGGGAGCCGGCTATGGCACGGGCGTGCTGCTGCACGGGAACGTCGCGTGGCTGGTGGCGCCGTTCGTCGCCGGCCTGGTGTACATGCTGGTCGAGTCGGTGGAACTGGCGGTGGCAGAGGCGATCGAGAGCGCCGCGTTCGGCGAGGCCGACGCGGAGGGCGAGGCCGAACAGGACGGTCCGTAGCGGGGAGGACGGCGCGGCGAAGCGCCCGCCACCCGCCGACCAAGCAGCTTCTGCACGTTCGGCCGCATGGATGAGCAGTAATCGCTTGCTCGCCGGTGCGCGCCGCCGCGATGAGTCCCGCTTCCCGGCCGGGTCTGTCCAACGGGAGGCACGACCCGGTGACACGACGGAGTGGAGGCGGACATGGCCAGGTTCATATTGGTTCCCGGCGCCGGCGGGGCGGCCGAGGTGTTCTGGCGCGAGGTCGCGGCGGAGCTCGCCGCGCACGGTCACACCGCGATCCCCGTCGAGATCCCAGGGGACGATCCCGCGTTGGGGCTGCCGGAGTACGCGGCCATCGTCGACGAGGCGATCGGCGCGCAGCGGGACGTGGTGCTGGTGGCTCAGTCGCTGGGCGGCTTCACCGCTCCCATGGCCGGCGGGAACGGTTCTGTGGGCCGGATCGTGCTGCTCAACGCGATGATCCCGTTGCCGGGCGAGACCCCCGCGCAGTGGTCGGAGGCCACCGGATCGGGAGAGGCGCGCACGGCCGCGAACGCCGCCGCCGGCCGGTCCGACGATTTCGACCTGGTCGAGACCTTTCTGCACGACGTGCCGGAGCGGCTGCGCGCGGACCTGATCGCCGGGGACCGCGAGCCGGCCGCCACGCCGTTCGGGCAGCCGTGCACGTTCGACGCCTGGCCCCCGGTTCCGATCCACGTCATGGTGGGCGCCGACGACCGCCTGTTCCCCGCCGGGTTCCAGGTGCGTGTCGCCCGCGAACGCCTCAACGTCGAGGCCGACCTGGTCCCGGGCGGACACCTGGCCGCCAAGAGCCACCCGGAGGAGGTCGCCGGCCGGCTGATGGCGTACCTGCCGGTTCCGGAAGCGTGATCGGCGCTGATTCTTGCAGAGTGGCGTCGGGTCCCGCCCGCCGGAACGCACCGCGCGGCGTGTCTCGCGGCATCGCTGCCGGGTGACACGCCGCGCGGGCGCAGTGCTTGTTCCAGCTCCTCAGAGGTTGATCATCTGCCCGGAGATGCCGTGCGCGGCCTCCTTGATGACCTCGGAGAGGGTGGGGTGCGTGTGCACGTTGCGCGCGATCTCTTCCGCGGTGAGGTCCCACTTCTGCGCCAGTGTCAGCTCGGGCAGCAGCTCGGAGACGTCGGGCCCGATGAGGTGCCCGCCCAGCAGCTCGCCGTGCGTGGCGTCGGCGACGAGCTTGATGAAGCCGGTCGCGTCGCCCAGGCCGTGCGCCTTGCCGTTGGCCATGAACGGGAAGTTGACGACCTTGACGTCGTAGCCCTCGTCCTTGGCCTGCTGCTCGGTGAGCCCGAAGCTGGCCACCTGCGGCTGGCAGAACGTGGCGCGCGGCATCATGCGGTAGTCGCCCAGCGGCAGCGTCTCGTGACCGCCGATGACCTCGGCCGCCACCACGCCCATCGCCTCGGCCACGTGGGCGAGCATGAGCTTGGCGGTGACGTCGCCGATGGCGTAGACGCCCGGCACGTTGGTGCGCATGTACTCGTCGATCTCGATGGCGCCGCGGTCTGTGAGCGCCACGCCCGTGTTCTCCAGGCCGAAGCCCTCCACGTTGGGCCCGAAGCCGACGGACTGGAGGACCTTGTCGGTCACCAGCGTCTCGGTGTTGCCGGTCTTGTTGTCCTTGACCTCGACGGTGACCTGGTGCCCGCGGTCGCTGATGCTCTGCACGGCGGCGCCGGTCATGAGCTTGACGCCGAGCTTCTTGTAGGCCTTGGTGATCTCCTTGGAGACGGCCGGGTCCTCGTTGGGCAGGGCGCGGTCGAGGAACTCGACGATGGTGACGTTGACGCCGTAGTTGGCGTAGACGTAGCCGAACTCCATGCCGATGGCGCCGGCACCGACGATCACCAGCGACTCCGGCAGCTCACGCGTCATGATCTGCTTCTCGTAGGTGACGACGTTGTCGCTGAGCCGGGTGCCGGGCAGCAGCTTGGTGGCGGAGCCGGTGGCGAGGATGACGTTGTCCGCCGTGACGGTCTCGCTGCCGCCGTCCGTGAGCGCCACCTGGATGGTCTTGGCGTCGGTGAACGTGCCGCGCCCCTCGAACTCGGTGATCTTGTTCTTCTTCATCAGGAAGTGGACGCCCTTGGTGCGCCCGTCCGCCACCGTCCGGCTGCGGTCGAAGGCGGCCCCGAAGTCGAAGCTCACCTCGCCGCTGATGCCGAAGGTCTTGGCCTCCTTGTTGAACAGGTGCGCCAGCTCCGCGTTGCGGAGGAGCGCCTTGGAGGGGATGCAGCCGACGTTCAGGCACACACCACCCCAGTACTTCTCTTCGATGATGGCGGTGCTCAGCCCGAGCTGTGCCGCGCGGATCGCGGCGACATAGCCTCCGGGGCCTGCTCCGAGGACGACGACGTCAAAATGTGCAGCCACGTGAAACACCCTAGACGCTGGCAGTACGCGTGTCCTCGTGGTGTCGCGGTTACCGAAAGGTAGCCGTACCTGACAACGTGAGATGTCACTCACAACTCAATACCAATGAGTGGGACTTGTGTTGTGATTGCGCTCGCGCCGCTCTGTACTAGTGACGCCAATCACGTACGTGGTCAGTCGGGGCTGACCGCACACACGCACTCATCAAGGAGATAGACATGCCTGACGGACCTTTCTACGGCTCGATCACCGACGAGGCACTGCTCGGCAGCATCGGCGGCAAGAACGGCGGCTCCATCGCGACCCTCGGCGCACTTGCAGGGATCGCAGGCGGCGTCGCAGGCGCCATCGGACTGGCGCTCGCAATCGACGGTGCAATGAAGGCCTTCGCGCCGCATTAATCCCCGCGCGCAAGCGCGTATCGCCGCACTACCTCGCGGCGATATCACGAACCACGCTCAGCCTCACGTCTACTAGGAGTTCCCATGGATCCCATGCTCGCCGGCCAGCTCAAGGCCGTCTCCGGCATCGTCTCGGCAGCTGCCGGCATCCTCGGCGGCGCCGCCGCATCGCTCGGCCTGTTCATGCTCCTCAACAATGGAGTCGCGTCCAGCGACCCGACGGTCACGGTGCCAGGCGCGTAAATCCCCTCAACCCAGCCCCCCGGGGAAACCCCACTCCGGGCTGGCAGTCAGCGGACTTCGAGCCGCACAAGACCCCGCACCACCCCCGGTGCGGGGTCTTCGCATGTTCCCGGGCCTGAAAGTCCGGCATCCGCTCAGCCAACTGAGTGATCTCCACCACCCACACTCGCCAAAGTGAGTTAGGATTGGCTAACCTTCGCGGTGTTCGAAGTTCAGACAACGAGGAGGATCCGTGAGCACCACCCTGTCTACTGCATTCGAGACCATCAAGCAGCTCGTCAGCGTCATCGACACCGCGTCGACCCTGAGCGCAGACCTCGGCGTCACCACCCCGGACACGCAGGCACAGTAGACGGCCCCGCCTGTCGGCCGCGCACGCTCTGAAGCCCACTGCGCCTGGCACACGGCTGTGCCGTTGACCACAAATTGCGCATCTCCACAGCACCTGACCTGCATGTTCATAGTGGCATCCCAGGTTTAACCGCCCGGTAACCGGGCGTTCAGCATGCTGCACTTACCCTGACATTGCCACCGCGCCGGCACCGACGCTTCGCCGCCGGCGCACACGGCCGCGCCGCCATGATGCGGTCGGCAGTGGTGCCACCGGTGCAGCCCCCAGGGGCGGCTGCACACCACGACCAGGAGGAACCATGTTTCCCGATTTCATCGTCGACCAGATCAAGGCCGTCCAGGACGTCGTCGACGGCGCCGTCTCCGCCGGCGGCGGCATCAAGGGCTCCGTCGACCTCGCCGCCGCACTGCCGAAGGCCGTCCTGGGCTCCGCGACGCTGGCCGGCAGCCTCGGCTCCTGACCTGCCCGGCAGTCGCTTCACACTCCGCACGACCCACCCACTGATCTAGGAGACACAATGGGCAGCTTCGACACCTCCGTCGAACTCACCGGCAGCATCATGGTCGACCCGCTCGAGGACATCAGCAAGGCTCTCGGCGCCGCGCTGAACGTCGGCAAGGGCGTCTCGGGCTCGATGGACCTGGCCCTGGCGATCAACGCACTCCCCAAGGCCTTCCAGTAAGACTTCCCGCCCCGGCCACTACCGGGCTGCGGGACACGAAAAGGCGCGGCCCCGGCATCTCCAGAATGCCGGGGCCGCGCCGTCGTCCGTGGTGGACGCCCTTACTGGACCCCCATGCCCGCGGCCAGCATCGGCCAGGACTGGTGCAGGTCGTCCTGCCAGTAGCCCCACGAGTGGGTGCCGCCGACGGGGAAGTCGTAGTGGATGTTGTTCATGCCCAGCGAGTCGGTGCGCAGCTGCAGCATGTGGGTGCACGCGCTGGTGGCGGCCTCGATGGCGCCGCCGGTGATCATCTGCCCGGCCAGCTTGCCCATGTTGCCCGCGATGCGCGGGTCGTTCAGCTGGTCGTGCACGCCCGGCAGGCCGCTGCCCGAGGAGACGAAGATCGGGATGCGCGGCAGCTTGGCGGCGTTGACGTACGGGTCGTGCTTGACCCAGTCGGGGCCGCCGATGGGGCCCCACATGTTGGCCGAGTTGGCCCCGCCCGCCGCGGTCACGAGGTTGACGAAGCTGCTGCCCACCGGGTCGGACGTCATGGCGCAGCCGCTGTAGGCGCCGACGGCCGAGTACAGCTCCGGCGCCTGGATGGCCAGGTCCAGCACCGAGCTGCCCGCCATCGAAATGCCGGCCAGGCCGTTCTTGCCGCTGGCGTTGGGCAGGAAGGAGTCCATCACCGGGGGAAGCTCCTTGGTCAGGAACGTCTCCCACATGTTGATGCCGTTGTTGCCCAGGTTCTTGGCCAGCGCCGGATCAGGACGCTGCCAGTCGGTGTAGTAGCTGAACGCGCCTTCCTGCGGGATGACGACGTAGGTCTGCTTGTCCTTGAAGAACGAGTCGACGTCGCTCTGGTCGGTCCAGTTGGCCGAGTCCTCGCCGCCACCGGCGCCGTTGAGCAGGTACAGCACCGGGGTGGGGGCGTCCGTGTTCGCCGGCGAGAGCACCTTGAGCTCGATGTTGCGCTGCATCGAGGGCGAGTAGACCTCCAGCTGGTACTCCTGCGGGCCGACCTTGCTGCTGCGGTCCATGTCCACGTGGGCGGCGCCGTCGGCCGCGTTGGCGACAGCACCCCCCAGTGCGACGGGCATGACCCCCGCGATCAGCGCGGCCGCGGCCGAACCGACCACGAACCCCCTCAGACGGCTCGACTTGCTGCGACTCATGGAAAGACCTCGTTGATCGGAATTGCAATAGGCGGCTCGGGAGCCCCGTCCACGCGGCATCGACCGCGCGCGTCGCCGGTTACGAAGGAATTTCACCCTCTCCCCATGAGCACCATCGCAGGCTATCGCAGTCGTGTTACCGGGAGCACAAGTGTTGCCGAACAGTGACCACTCCAGCCTCAACCTCCGCTTCAACCACACGAGTTCCGCCCGTCGTCGGCATGCGCCCGAAGTCCGGGCGTCATGTGCACCGCGGGTCGCACAGGCCGCGGCCCGGTTCATGCCCCTGCTCGCCCGGAGAGGACTCCGCGAACAGCCCGCCGACGACGAGCGGGACGAACCGCACTACGCAGGCCTGCGGGGGTACCGGATTACCGGCGAATTGAGTTTCTCCGAGTTTGTTGGTTGTGTGTGTCCGCACAGCAATTTCAATCCGGCGCACCCGCAACCCCGGAGTCGCGTCGGCTTCACGAGAGGGAACCTTCATGGGATCCAGTGACTTCCTGCAGTCCGCCATCGGCCACGCCAGCTTCGGCAGCCTCGCCGATTGGCTCGCGGGGGCCAACGTCGGGTCGATCAACGGCGGCGGGATCAACGGGGGCTCGCTGAACATCGAGACCGTCAACTTGGGCAGCACCTTCGGGTCCTGATCGCGGCGCCGCCGCGCAGCGCAGTCTGCGCGCGGCGGACCACGAGCTTGCGACATGAATCGGCACCCCGGCTCTCGCCGGGGTGCCGATCTCCATTCCTCCGCCGCGGCGGCCCGGCGCCCGAGCGATGATTCTCGGCGCCCCGGACGGTCCACCACTTTGCGCACTATGCGCGATCCACGCGACCGTCTACACCGAGGCCACCATGACCCCCACGCTGACAAGCACGCTCCGCACCGGCAGCCCCCGGCCGCCGGGTCCCTTCGCCATCGAGGCGGTGGACCTGGTCAAGAGGTTCGGCGACTTCACCGCCGTCGACCACGTCGGCTTCACCGTGCCGCAGGGCACGGTACTGGGCTTGCTGGGGCCCAACGGCGCCGGCAAGACCACCACCGTCCGCATGATGACCACGCTGTCGCCGCCGACGAGCGGCACCGCCCGCGTCGCCGGCTACGACGTGCGCACCGAGCCGGAACTGGTGCGCCGCAACATGGGCCTGACCGGCCAGGCCGCCACCGTCGACGAGATCCTCACAGGCCGTGAGAATCTGCGCATGATCGGCGGGCTGTACGGGATCGGCCGCCGCGACCTGACGCGCCGCTCCCGGGAACTGCTCGCCCAGTTCTCCCTGGAGGAGGCCGGCGACAAGCAGGTCAAGTCGTACTCGGGCGGCATGCGACGCCGCCTGGACCTGGCGGTGTCGCTGCTGGCCGCTCCCCCGGTGCTGTTCCTCGACGAGCCCACCACCGGCCTGGACCCGCGCAGCCGTCAGGAACTGTGGGACATGCTGCGCGGCCTCGTCGACCAGGGCACCACGCTGCTGCTCACCACCCAGTACCTGGAGGAGGCGGACCAGCTGGCGGACAACATCGTCGTCATCGACAAGGGGCGGGTCATCGCCGAGGGCACCCCGGCGCAGCTCAAGGACCAGGCCGGCGCCGCCAGCCTGGTGCTCACCCTCACCGACGCCGACGACGTCCCGGCCGCCGAGGCGCTGCTCCGCGAGGCCGGCGGCGAGGTGTTCGTCGACCACACCGCGCGCAGGCTGACGAAGCCGGCAGACGGGCTCGACGACCTCACGCGCGTGGCCGAGCGGCTGGGTGCGCACAGCATCGCCGTCGACGACATCGGCCTGGCGCGGCCGAGCCTGGACGACGTATTCCTTTCCCTCACCGGCCATTCCGCCGAAGACGACACCCCACGGGAGACCTCATGACCACCGCAGCCCCGGACCGCACCACCGCCGGGCCGGTCGCCACCGCGCCGACCGGGCTGTGGCAGCAGTCGTGGATCATGGTCCGCCGCAACCTGATCCACACCAAACGCATGCCGGAGATGCTCTCCGACGTCACGATCCAGCCGGTCATGTTCGTGGTGCTGTTCGCGTTCGTGTTCGGCGCGTCGATCACCAACACCGGCGGCCCGTCCTACAAGGAGTTCCTGCTGCCCGGCATCATGGGGCAGACGATCGTGTTCACCGCGTTCATCGTCGCCACCGGCATCACGGCGGACCTGGACAAGGGCATCATCGACCGGTTCCGTTCGCTGCCGATCCGCCGCTCGTCGGTGCTCATCGGGCGCAGCATCGCGAGCCTGCTGCACTCGTCGATCGGCATCGTCGTCATGGCCCTGACCGGCCTGGCCATCGGCTGGCGCATCCGCAACTCGGCCGCCGAGGCGCTGCTGGCGTTCGCGCTGGTGCTGCTGTTCGGCTTCGGCATGATCTGGCTGGGCATCCTCATCGGCTCGTGGCTGCGCTCGGTCGAGGCCGTGAACGGGTTCATGTTCGCCACGCTGTTCCCCATCACGTTCCTGTCCAACGCGTTCGTGCCCACGGAGCCGATGCCCACCTGGCTGCGCACCATCGCCGAGTGGAACCCCGTCTCGTCGCTGGTGCAGTCGCTGCGGGTGCTGTGGGGCAACGGCCCGGCGGCGGGGCCCGACGACGCGCTGCCGCTGCAGTACCCGGTGATCACGACCCTGATCTGGACGGTGGTGCTCACGATGACGTTCGCGCCGTTCGCGCTGCGGGCCTACGCCAAGCGCACCGCGGACTGAGCGACGCGGGCCGGCCCGCACTGGCCGCGGTCAGGCCGTGACGGCCAGCTTCCGCGTCAAGAAGGCTGTCGCGTGCGCCACCGCGGCGCCGTGCCACTGCTTGCCCTCGAAGAGGTCGAAGTGGTCGCACGGGTAGTGGCGGACCTCGGCCCGCGCGGAGAAGGCCGCATTGCCGGCCGCGTGCGCCGGGGCGCTGCGGTCGAAGTCGGCGATCTGGACCAGCACCGGCGCCTTCACGTCCGCGGCGGCGGCGACGGCCTTGCGTGACCCCAGTTCCAGGCCGACGTCCGCGTGCACTTCGTTGCGCCACGTCGGCCCGGCGATGGCCAGATAGTCCTCATACGCCCCGGGCATGGTGAGCGCACCGGGCCTGCCCGGCGGGGCGACGACGGGCATCGTGACCTCGGCGCCGAATCGGCCGGCGAGCCGCCCGCGGATCCCCCGTCCCGTCGCGCGCAGCAGCTGAGCGGGGGTGTGACCGGTCATCGCGAGGCGGGCGGCGGCGAGCCCGTCCACCATGGGTACCACACCCACCACTGCGGCGATGTCCTCGCGCTCGGCGGCCACCCGCAGCACGTGACCGCCGGCCAGCGAGACGCCCCACAGCGCGATCCGGCCCGGGTCCACCCCGGGCAGCCGCGCCGCGGCATCGACGGCGGCGTGGAAGTCCGCCACCTGGTCGACCAGCCGTACCCGCTGGCGGGGCGTGCCGTCGCTCTCGCCGAACCCCCGGTAGTCGAACGCCAGGACGTCGAGCCCGGCCGCGGCGAACGCCCGGGCGAACGGCTCCAGCCCGGAGTCCTTCGTGCCGGCGAGCCCATGTCCCATCACGACGGCCGGACGCCCCGCCCCGGTGGCCAGCGCATCGCTGGTCGCCTCGAAGAACCAGGCCGAGCACCGGACGCCCGCCGAGGTGAACCGCACCGTCGCGGGCGCGGCCGGCGCCGCAGCGGGCGCGCTCGTCGCGGCTTCGTGTTCCAGGTCGAGTGTGTCCATCAGTTTCCTCCGTAGATGGAGCGCACCCACACCGAGGTGAGCGCGTCGATGTGCAGTTCCCGGGCGGGTCCGCCGCCGAGCGCGTACCTCTCGATCGCCCGGTCGTTGAGCTCGAGCAGGACCCCCGCGAGCGCGGCGGCGTCGGCCCCGCCTGGAGCCGCGCCACTGGCGCGTTCGGCGACGATCATCGCCGCCACCTCCTCGGCGAAGCCGACCCGGCCGCGGTCCCAGTCGTCGCGCACCGTGGCGCTGGTGGCCCGCGCCTCGAGGAGCGCCCGGTAGGTGTGCGGCAGCTGGTCGACCGAGTCGAAGAGCCGGCTGATCACCGTGCGGATCCGGCCGGGGGCGGGCTCGGACACGTCCAGCAGGTGGTCGGTGGCGACGGCGACCTCCTCGTACATCCCCCGCACCAGCGCGAACACGGCCATCGCCTTGTTCTCGAAGTAGAAGTAGAACGCGGACCGGGAGACGCCGGCACGCTCGGCCACCTGGCCGATCTTGATGTCCGCCAGCGACGTGCCGTCGCGGAGCATCTCGTCGAGCACCGTGAGCAGCGCGTCGCGGCTGGCGTCGCCGCGGTTGGGCCCGCGCCGGTCCAGTCGGGTCATGACGCGGTACCGGCCAGCGCGCGCCGCCTGCCCCGGGGGATCTCGCGGGTGCGCATGTCGTGTTCGTAGATGAAGTAGTCCAGCTGCTGGGTGTGCCGCGGACGCTGCACCATGTGCGCGGTGTACATCTGCTCGTCGGCGGTGATCACCCGCTCCATCTCCTCCGCATCCGGCAGCGCGTAATGGCCGGCCAGGTAGGCGGCCACCATCCGGGTCTGGCATTCGACGAACGGGAAGAGCGTCGGCGTGGACTGCGCGAACCCGACGAAGGCGAGGTCGTCGAACCCGGGCTTGAAGATGCGCTTGTAGAGCCGGATGTGGTTGTCCGGGGCGCTGATGACGTCGGGGGCGATGAACGGGAAGGTGATGTTGTAGCCGGTGGCGTAGATGATCACGTCGAAGTCCTGCGCGGTGCCGTCCTCGAAGTGCACGGTGTCGCCGTCGAGCAGCGTGACATCAGGCTTCGCGGTGAGGTCGCCCGACCCGAGCCGCAGGGGCAGCTCCACGGACTGCGTGGGGTGGGCCTCGCCGAACAGGTGGTTCGGCGTCGGCAGCCCGTAGCTCTCCGGGCGGCCCGCGATGAGCGGCTGCCCCAGCTGGGAGAGCTTGCGCTGCCACTTGAGCGGCAGGTAGGGCGTGGTCTTGTAGAGCTCGTCGGCGGGACGCCCCGCGAGGTACTTCGGCACCACCCACGCGCTGGAACGCGTGGACAGGACCACCTCGTTCTGCAGCGCCTTGGACGACAGCTCGACGGTGATGTCCGCGGCGCTGTTCCCCAGGCCGACGACGAGGATCCGTTTGCCCTCGAAGAGCATCGGCGTCTTGGGGTCGATGTAGTCGTGCGAGTGCAGCTCCGTGCCGGTGAACTCGCCGGGGAAGTCCGGCCGGCGCGGGTCCCAGTGGTGCCCGTTGGCCACCACGAGGAACTCGAACTGGCGGGTCGAACCGTCCTGGAGGTCCAGCGACCAGCCGCCGTCCGCCCGCCTGCGGGCGTCGACGACGCCGTTCTCGAACTCGATGTTGCGCTTGAGGTCGAACGCCTCGGCGTAGCGCTCCAGGTACTCCTTGATCTGCGTGTGATGCGGAAAGTCCGGGAACTCCTCCGGCATCGGGAAGTCGCGGAACGACAGCCGGTTCTTGGACGTGTCGATATGCAGCGAGCGGTATGCACTGCTGTGCCCGTTGGGATTGCCGAACGCCCAATTGCCGCCGATCCGGTCCGAGGACTCGAAGCACGTGTACGGCACGCCGTAGTCCTCGAGCATTTTCGCGGTGGTGAGGCCGCTGATGCCGGCGCCGATGATCGCCGTGACGGGTGCGCCCATGTCGCATTGCCCTTCCCAGTTGCGGTGGTGACAACCATCACATTAGGCATTAGCCTGACACGTGTCAACAACTTTCGACAGCTGTCAGGAGCATGGGATGAGCAACCCCAAGGTCACCGTCGTCATCGGTGCGGCATCCGGAATCGGTGCCGCCACCGCCGAGGTCCTGAAGGATGCGGGCCACGTCGTCGTGCGCGCCGACCTGCAGGCGGGCGACGGGGTCTCGCCGGTGGACGTCACCGATGAGGCGAGTGTGGAGGCGCTGTTCGACGCGGTGGTCGCGGAGCACGGCGCGTTCACCGGTGCGGTCAACTGCGCCGGGGTGAGCACTATGTCCCCGGTGGTCGACCACGATGCCGCCGAGTTCCGGCGCACCGTGGACGTGTGCCTCAACGGAACGTTCCTGGTGCTCAAGCACGCGGGGAAGCGGGTCGCGGACGGGGGCTCGCTGGTCTCGCTGTCCTCGCTGAACGCCCGCCAGCCCGGCGCCGGCCTGGCCGCCTACTGCTCCGCGAAGGCGGGGATCGTGATGCTCACGGAGGTCACCGCGCTGGAACTCGCGCCGCGGCGCATCCGCGTCAACGCCGTCTCCCCCGGCCTGGTGGTCACGCCGCTCACCACCCCGGCGATGCAGATCCCCGGCGTGCGCGACGACTACGTGGAGAACACACCCCTTGGCCGCAGCGGGGAACCATCCGAGATCGGGGCGGCCATCCGGTACCTGCTCTCCGACGACGCGGCGTGGGTCACCGGCGAGAACCTCGACATCAACGGGGGCGCACACCTGCTGCGCTACCCCGACCTGCCCAAGCACGTGATGGCCGCGTTCGGGTGATTCGGGCGGGGGGACGTCCGTGGCGACACCACGCCACGGTCGCCTGAGACGACGGAAGGGGCCCACCCTTGCGGGCGGGCCCCTTCCGGGCTAAAGCTCAGCTCACTTGATCAGATCAAGGCTGCCGGTGGTGAAGGCACCCACGAACTCCTGGATGACCATGCCGAACTGCTCGAAGATGTCGTTGATCGAACCCATGGTGAAGCTCCTCTAAAGTCGTCTTGCACGGACCAAGTGGGGCCGCCCGCCGGAAGCCGGCTGAGCCCGACCGCCCACTCACACGGTTCATCGCGCCCCCCGGCGGCACCGTTACACCCCGAATCCACTTGATACCGAATGAGACTCACGCCACAACATGGACGGCCGATCACAAGTCCGAGAGATCTGAAACACACCCAGGCCACCACACTGGCCACGGACAACGGAAGGGGCCCACCCTCACGGGCGGGCCCCTTCCGGGCTACAGCTCAGATCACTTGATCAGCTCGAGCAGGCCCTCGGAGATCGCGCCGACGAACTGCTGGAAGACGTCGCCGAACTGCTCGAAGATCGCGTCGATCGAACCCATGATGGAACTCCTTTAAGTCGTGTTGTAGAACCCTGCAGGACCGCCCGCCGGAAACCGGTCAGGCACCTCGGCCCTCACACTTGGATCATCGCACCCACGACGGCGGTCGTTACGGCCCCAAACCCCTTGCTCCGTAATGAGACTCAGAACACAAATTGGACGCATGGCCACAAGCCCATGAGTTGCGAAATACGCCTGGACCCCGCCGCCGGCGACAACACGAACGACGGAAGGGGCCCACCCTTGCGGGCGGGCCCCTTCCGGGCTAAAGCTCAGCTCACTTGATCAGATCAAGGCTGCCGGTGGTGAAGGCACCCACGAACTCCTGGATGACCATGCCGAACTGCTCGAAGATGTCGTTGATCGAACCCATGGTGAAGCTCCTCTAAAGTCGTCTTGCACGGACCAAGTGGGGCCGCCCGCCGGAAGCCGGCTGAGCCCGACCGCCCACTCACACGGTTCATCGCGCCCCCCGACGGCACCGTTACACCCCGAATCCACTTGATACCGAATGAGACTCACGCCACAACATGGACACATGATCACAAGTGCGAGAAATCTGAAACACACCCAGGCCACCACACTGGCCACGGACAACGGAAGGGGCCCACCCTCACGGGCGGGCCCCTTCCGGGCTACAGCTCAGATCACTTGATCAGCTCGAGCAGGCCCTCGGAGATCGCGCCGACGAACTGCTGGAAGACGTCGCCGAACTGCTCGAAGATCGCGTCGATCGAACCCATGATGGAACTCCTTTAAGTCGTGTTGTAGAACCCTGCAGGACCGCCCGCCGGAAACCGGTCAGGCACCTCGGCCCTCACACTTGGATCATCGCACCCACGACGGCGGTCGTTACGGCCCCAAACCCCTTGCTCCGTAATGAGACTCAGAACACAAATTGGACGCATGGCCACAAGCCCATGAGTTGCGAAATACGCCTGGACCCCGCCGCCGGCGACAACACGAACGACGGAAGGGGCCCACCCTTGCGGGCGGGCCCCTTCCGGGCTAAAGCTCAGCTCACTTGATCAGATCAAGGCTGCCGGTGGTGAAGGCACCCACGAACTCCTGGATGACCATGCCGAACTGCTCGAAGATGTCGTTGATCGAACCCATGGTGAAGCTCCTCTAAAGTCGTCTTGCACGGACCAAGTGGGGCCGCCCGCCGGAAGCCGGCTGAGCCCGACCGCCCACTCACACGGTTCATCGCGCCCCCCGACGGCACCGTTACACCCCGAATCCACTTGATACCGAATGAGACTCACAACACAGCATGGACACATGATCACAAGTGCGAGAAATCTGAAACACGGCACCACCCCCACCTGCAACAGACGGCGGAAGGGGCCCACCCTCACGGGCGGGCCCCTTCCGGGCTACAGCTCAGATCAGCCGATGATCTCGAGGCTGCCGGCGGTCACGGCGCCGACGAGCTCCTGGATGACGGTGCCGAACTGCTCGAAGATGTCGTTGACGGAACCCATGATGATTCTCCTTCGTCGATGTCACGCGTTTCCATGGATGACCTTGCGGAGTAAGCCATTCGGCCGACCCGGCGCAAGGCCGCTGCTGCGTGAACGACACCGACATTAGACCGCTCCCGCCGGAGGTGCAATTCCAATCGGGTGAGCTGGCCCGTTTTCAGATTCACCCGTTCGACTCGGACAAGCGACCGGAAACCCCCAGGCCAGCGCCCGATCTGCGAAAAGTAACGATTTGGTCACGGGGCGTCGATCTGTTTTCAATCCGGAAGAGTGTCACTCCTCACAGGCATTGAGTGGTCACCCTCACAACCCTTCTATGGCGCCCCTCACCGCCGTGCCGTGTCGGCCCACGAGGGCTCCATGGGCGTAGCTTTTTCGCGCGCCCGCACACGCCGGCGCGCGAGGGACCGTGCCGGCCCGGTTCACGCGGCTGAGACAATGGCCCCATGGACACTCCCGCGAGCACCCCCACGCACGCGCCCGAGCCCGCCGACCCCCATCTCTGGCTGGAGGACGTCGACGGCGAGAAGCAACTGGCGTGGGTCCGCGAACGCAACGCGGAGACCACGGCCCGCTTCACGGAATCGCAAGGGTTCGTCAAAACCCGTGACCGCCTGCGCGAGATCCTCGATACCGACTCCCGCATCGCGTACCCGCGTCGCCGCGGCGAGTACCTCTACAACTTCTGGCGGGATGCGCAGCACGTCCGCGGCATCTGGCGCCGCACCACCCTCGAGTCCTACCGCTCCGACGATCCCGAGTGGGACGCCATCATCGACCTCGACGCACTCGCCGACACTGAGGGCGAGAACTGGGTGTGGGCCGGCACTTCCGTACTGCGGGTATGGGATCCGGCGGACCCTGACGCCCGTCCGGATCACCCCCGCGCCCTCGTCTCCCTCTCACGAGGCGGCGCCGACGCGGTGGTAGTGCGCGAGTTCGACATGGCCGCACGCGAGTTCATCGCCCCCGAACGGGGCGGGTTCACGCTGGCGGAGGCCAAGTCCGAGCTCTCCTGGATCGACGCCGACACGGTCTACGTCGGCACCGACTCCGGCGAGGAATCGCTCACCGACTCCGGCTACCCGCGCACCGCCCGGCTGTGGCGCCGCGGCACGGCCGTCGAGGACGCCGAGGTGGTCTTCGAAGGCACGAAGCAGGACGTCGCCGTCTCCGTGTTCTACGACGACACTCCCGGCTACGAGCGCCACCTGGCCGAGCGGGCGCTCGATTTCTACACCACCGAGCGCTACCTGCTCTCCCCCGGCGCCGCGCCGGAGCAGCTGGACGTGCCCGGCGACTCCGAGGTGTCGCTGCACCGCCGGTGGCTGTTCGTCTTCCTGCGCTCCGCCTGGACCGCCGGCGGCACCGAGTACGCCCCGGGCACCCTGCTGCGCGGCGAGCTGGACGCCTACCGCCGGGGCGACCGGACGATGACGGTGCTGTTCGAGCCGGAGGCGCATCGCAGCCTGGAGAACTTCACCGTCACCCGAAACCACCTGTTGCTCACGGTACTCGAGGACGTGCGCACCCGGCTCGCGGTGCTGGATCTCGAGCAGCCGGACCCGGCCGCGGCCCGCGCCATCGGCGGCGTCCCTACCGAATCCACGGTCAGCGTCATCGGCACCGACGCGGACTTCACCGACGAGGTCTTCGTGGTGTCCACCGGCTTCCTGCAGCCGGCGACGCTCTTCCATGGGCAGGTCGACACCGGCGTGGCGCCGCTCAAATCGGCACCCGCGTTCTTCGACGCCGACGGGCTCGACGTCCACCAGCACTTCGCCGTCTCCGACGACGGCACCCGCATCCCCTACTTCGTCGTCG
The DNA here is from genome assembly GCF_007559025.1 of Tomitella fengzijianii. Classification (NCBI taxonomy): domain Bacteria; kingdom Bacillati; phylum Actinomycetota; class Actinomycetes; order Mycobacteriales; genus Tomitella; species Tomitella fengzijianii. The sequence goes on from NZ_CP041765.1 coordinate 3,187,004, forward strand.
CCCCGCGCGCGGAACCCGGTGCGGCACCCGCCCCCGCGCCGACCCTGCTATACGGCTACGGCGGCTTCGAGAACTCGCTGACGCCCGGCTACTCGGGGCTCACCGGCGCCGGGTGGCTCGAGCGCGGCGGGGTGTATGTGGTCGCGAACATCCGTGGCGGCGGCGAGTACGGGCCCCAGTGGCACACCCAGGCGGTGAAGGCGGGCCGGCACCTGGTGTACGAGGACTTCGCGGCCGTCGCCCGTGACCTGGTGGAGCGTGGCATCACCACGCCCGAACTACTGGGCGCCCAGGGCGGCAGCAACGGAGGGCTGCTGATGGGCGTCATGCTCACCGCGTACCCGGAGCTGTTCGGCGCGCTGGTGTGCCAGGTGCCGCTGCTGGACATGCGGCGCTATCACCGGCTGCTGGCGGGCGCGTCGTGGATGGCCGAGTACGGCGACCCCGACGACCCGGCCGAGTGGAAGTTCATCTCCGAGTACTCGCCGTACCAGAACACCGACCCGGCGGCCGACTACCCGCCGGTGCTGCTGACCACCTCCACCCGCGACGACCGCGTGCACCCAGGTCACGCCCGCAAGATGGCGGCGACGCTGACCGAACAGGGGCACCCGGTCTGGTATTACGAGAACATCGAGGGCGGCCACGGCGGCGCGGCGGACAACTCCCAGCACGCGTTCAAGGCCGCGCTGGCCTACGAGTTCCTATGGGCCACGCTGCGCGGGGATGCCGCCACCGACGGGGAGAGCGCCGGATAGCCGCGGGGCGCCGCCGGGCCGTCAGTCGAGGTCGTCCCAGGACGCGGCCTCGCGGCGCTCCTCCTCGCGCTCGCGGGCGAGCCTGTCGCGCTTCACCCGGCGGGCCACCCACAGCACGGCCCCGCCGCCGCACGCCGCCCCGACCACCGCGCCGAGCAGCGTGCTGTAGTCGGTACCGACGTCGCTGTTCCACATCAGCCGGTAGAACACGCCGATGACGCCCACGGCATAGACCGTCGTCACCACGATCACCCGCGGCGTCGTCCAGCTGGTCAGCAACCGCACGTCCACGCCGCGACGCTTGGCGTACCCCTGCACCGCGCCGCCCACGACCACCCAGCAGATGAGCAGCCCCAGGGCGATCCAGGCGCCCACCCGGCCAGCCGCCCACGGCAACACTGCCGCAGCCGCGAGCAGGCACAGCTGATAGGCCTGGAATCCGACCGCCGACGCCTCGTTCCACACGTCGCGCTGGTATTCGTCGTCGTAGAACTCGTCGTCGAGGTCGCCGACCTGCCGCAGCCCCGCGTCCAGCCGGCTCAGTAGCGATGTCATCTCCGGGCCTCCTCGTGCAGCGGAAACAGCTCCTCCACCGTCGCCCCGAGGGCGGCGGCGATGCGCAAGGCCAGGTAGACGCTCGGCGAGTAGTTGCCGCCCTCGATCGAAACGATCGACTGCCTGCTCACGCCGACCTGCGCGCCCAGCTGCGCCTGGGTCAGTGCCAGCCGCCTCCGGTGCTCGCGCACGCGATTGCTCCGCTCGGCCTCCGACACACGACAAGTCAAGGATACTTGTCATCGATTGTCAAGGATGCTTGTCTTTGACTCCGCTCCGCCGCCGACCCGAGCACCGTTTGCGCAGCGCACCGCGGGATTCCGTGCTCGGATCGCCCAACCGGCACTCGGATCGCCCAACCGGCGCTCAGACCAACGGAAGCCGCCCGGGCTCACCCAGGGCCGACTCAAGTCGGCCCTGGGTGAGCCCGGGCGGCGTCAGGCCGTGCTACCGCTTGCCCGCTACTCCCCCCGGACGCTCACCGCCCGACAGCCTTTCCGACTCCTCGTCGTCGGGAGCGCCCGTCGACGCCTCATCGACTTCCGCCCTCGCAGACTCTGCCCCCACGAGGTCGTGGTCGTCGCCGCTGTCAATGCTGTCGGCGCTGTGAGTGCCGTCGGCATTGTCGGCGTCTTTCTCGCGACGACGCCGACGATCAATGCGCCACCCCAACACCAACCCCACAACAACCACCACAGCAAAGATCACCGCCGCATTCGACACCGAACCGGCGAAACCACTCACACTCTCTTGCAACTGCTGATCCGTATCGACCCCCACGATCCCACCAAGATTCGCCGTACCATCGGTCACCAGGAACAACACGCCGATCGCGATGAACAACAACCCCGACACCAACGACATCGTGTGCGTATGCAACGGACCGATCTTGATACCACGCCCCCGCAACCACCGCCGGTCACCAAGCTTGAACCGATCCCACAACAACGCCAACACGAACATCGGCACCGTCATCCCCAACGCGAACACCGCCCCGATCACACCCCCGTAAACCGGATTCGACCCGATCAACGCCAGCGACAACACCGCCCCGATCAACGGCCCCGCACAAAACCCGGCCAACGCATACACGGTCCCCAGCAGATACACCGACACATTCCCGGAAATCTTGATCGACGCACTCGCCCGCTGCGCCGGCCCGAACGAGAACCCCTTCCCCACGATGATCACCACACCGAACACGATCAACACGATCCCGCCCACCAGCGTCGCCGTCCCCCGATACCGCGTCACCAACGAACTGAACGCACCCACCCCGGCACCCAACGGCACCATCACCGTCGCCAACCCCAGATAAAACAACGCCGAACGCGCCGCAAGCTTGCCCACCCCATCGAAGGCATAAGCGAAAAACGACGGCAACAACAACGCCGAACACGGACTGAGCAGCAACAACATGCCCCCCAGCAACGCGCCCAGCAGCCCGATCTCCGAACTCATGCGCCCCCCTCCCCGCCGAGCAGAGCATCGATCACCTGATTGAACACCGACGCCGGCTGCGCCCCCAGCATCGGATTGCCGTTGATCGAGAACGCCGGCGTCGCCGGAATCCCCAACTGCTGGGCCTGCGCCACATCCGCCCCGATCGCCGCATCGAACTCAGTGCTCTGCATCTGCGCGGTGAACCGATCCATATCCGGCACCCCCGCATCCTCGGCGAACCCGCGCAACTTATCGACATCCATCCCCGGATGCCCACCCTCGGGCGCCGCCGCATACAACGCCCGGTTGAACTCCCAGAACCGGCCCTGCGCCGCCGCGGCACGCCCCGCCCGGGCAGCGAGCATCGACTCATCCCCATAGATCGGCATATCACGCCACTCGATCCGCAACTGCCCCGACTCGACGTACTCGGCGACCAGACCCGGCTCCACATCACGGCTGAACTTCGCGCAGAACGGGCACCGGTAATCGGCGAACTCGACCAGCACCACCGGAGCATCGACCGCGCCGAGCGCCAACGGATCCCCCTCCTCGCGGGTCGCCAGCTCACCGAGCGGCCCCAACTCGCCCGGCGTGACCCCCTGCCCGCCCGACGCGGCCGCAGACGACTGCCCGCCCCCGCCATCATCATTACCGGTGAAAACAATGACCCCGAGCGTCACGGCCACGACGGCCAGCACCGCCATCGCCGCGATCTCCAGGCGCCGCCGGGTGCTACCGACGCCACGCGGCGTGCCGCCGGATTCCGGACTGGTACTCATCTGTGCTCCGTGTCCTCGAAAGTTGCGCATGGGCCGGCCCACCCGCGGAACACGCCACCACGCGCCCCACGGGCAGACCCACCCCAACTACTATGCCAGATAGTAGTAGATGGCTACCATGCCGGATAGGACACACACGTCACGCTCGACACCGGCGATCAGCACCGACACCGGCACCGGCACCGACGTAACCCCCACAGGAAGGAGCCCGGAATGCGCGTCGCACCAGGCCAGCCCGCGGCCACAGACACCCGCCCGCGCACACGGTTCCACTGGGCACGCGCCGCCGTGGCCGCAGTGGCCACCGCGGTGATCGTCGGCGTGCCCACCGACATCATCGCCAACCCCTGGTTCTCCCGCGAGATCCCCGTGCGATGGTGGGAATACCCCGTCCTCGCCGCCACCTGCCTGCTCACCGCGGCATGGTTCGCCATCCGCATGACCCGCCCCCAGGACACCACCGGCAAATCCGGCGCCTACGGCGGCGCCGCCCTCGCCCTGTTCGCCGTCGGCTGCCCCGTATGCAACAAACTCGTACTCCTCGCCGTCGGCACCTCCGGCGCACTCGGACTCTGGGCACCCATCCAGCCCTACCTCGCCGTGGTATCCCTCGCACTACTCGGCGCCGCCGTCGCCTACCGATGGCGACGACGCGACTGCGGCACCACCTGCCAAACCCCATGACCCGCTCCGCGCTGCGGGCCCGCCCGAGCGTGGAAGCCCCCGCCGGGGACGGCCCTCCGCCCCACCGCGTCGCCTGGACGGCGCGCGGCCGGGTGCGAGCCAGAAGGAGCACACAGACTGGTGACGATCACAACGCGCACAGCCGCGCCATCGCCGGCCCCGCCTTCCCACCCGCGCGCGGCCGCGATCGCCAGATCAGTCGCGGCCCTCGGCGCAGGCGGCCTCTTCTATCTGAGCTTCCCGCCCCGGTCATTGTGGATTCTCGCGCCGATCGGATTCGCGGTGCTGACGCTTGTGCTGCGGGGCAGGCGAGTTCGGGCCGGGTTCGGCTACGGGTTCCTCGCGGGGGTGGGCCTGTTCGTTCCGCTGCTGCCGTGGGTCGGTGCCTACGTCGGCCCCGTCCCCTGGCTGGCGCTCGCAGCAGCACAGGCCCTGGCGGTGGGACTGTTCGGCGCGCTGGCAGTGCTGGTGGCGCGGTTGCCGCTTGCGCCATTGTGGGTGGCGTGCGCATGGGTCGCCACCGAAGCCATACGTGCACGGGTCCCCTTCGGCGGGTTCCCGTGGGGCCGCTTGGCCTTCGGCCAGGCGGACGGCCCGCTGCTGGCCCTGGCACGCATCGGCGGAGCACCCGGGCTGTCTTTCGCCGTCGCGCTTTCGGGTGCGGCCGTGGCGGGCCTTCTCACGAGCCTCGCCCGGCGACGATTCCGTCGCGGCCTCCTTTTCGGCGCGTGCGCGCTGACGCCCGTCGCGGCGGCGGTGGCGCTGCCCGACACCGGATCCACGCCACGGCAGAACGCGACGGTCGCTGTCGTCCAGGGCAACGTGCCGCGACTGGGATTGGACTTCAACGCCCAGCGCCGCGCGGTGCTCGACAATCATGTGGCCCAAACGGAGAAGCTCGCCGCGGATGTCGCCGCGGGTGCGTCGCCGCAACCCGAGATGGTCATCTGGCCGGAGAATGCGTCGGACATCGATCCGCTGCGCAATCGTGATGCCGCCGCGGCCATCGATCGTGCCGCGCGGAGCATCGGCGTCCCGATACTCGTCGGCGCGGTGCTGGTGAACGACGATGGGACCACGCGAAACACCTCCATCGTCTGGGACCCCCGCACCGGGCCCGGGCAGTCGCACGACAAGCGGCAACTCGTCCCCTTCGGCGAATACCTGCCGATGAGGTCGGCGGTCACGGCCCTCGTCCCCTCGGCCGACGAGGCAGGCCATTTCGTCGCCGGCGACGGTGACGGAACCGTGACGCTCAACGGCTTCCCCCTCTCGGTCGCAACATGCTACGAAGTAGCCTTCGACGACCTGGTGGCCGAATCCATCCGCGCCGGAACCAGCCTGATCACGGTGCCCACCAACAACGCGACCTTCGGCGACACGGACATGACCTACCAGCAACTCGCGATGTCGCGGGTGCGCGCGGTCGAGCATGATCGCAGCGTGGCCGTCGCGGCGACCAGCGGCGTAAGCGCCATCATCACCCCGGACGGCACCATCCAGAGCCAGACCGAGATTTTCACGGCAGACGCACTCGTCGAGCGGGTCCCGCTGCGGGAGAACATCACACCCGCCACACGCGCGGGCGCCGCGCCCGAACTGGCGGCGTCGATCACCGGGGTGGCCGCGGCGTTCGGCGCTGCCAGGCTGCGGCGGCGGCGCGCAGAGCGGCCGGACCAGGCTATCTACTAAGAAGGATAGTAATTGAGGTCGAGTTCGTATATCATTTCGTTACTTTGACAGGGTGCCTGGCACCGCGCATCGTCGAGTAAGGATTTCACCGTGGACCGACGTCAGAAGCCGATCCCCCCGATGCCCAGCCGCGAACGCTCCTCCGCGTGCTCGGGCTCCACGCACCCCCCATCCGAAGCAATCCGCCGTCGGCCGAACGCGGAATCGGGCCGACGGAGAAGAACCTTCGCCGCCGTCGCCGCCGGTGCCGCCCTCGTCGCCGGGTTTCAGGCGGCCGCTCCCGCAATGGCCCAGGCCGACACGGGATCCGCCCAGCAGCTCGGCGCCGTCGTGGACGGCGTCAACCTGCTCGGTGATGTGATCTCGTCGACTGCCGGATCGGCCGGATCGCTGCTCAATCAGGGAGGCGCCAGCGCGGCCATACCGGCCTACGGCGCCGTGACATCGGGATTCGGCCCCCGATGGGGAACCGCCCACGAGGGACTCGACATCGCCGGCAACGTGGGGGCCCCGGTATTCGCCGCAGCCGACGGCACCGTGGCCGACGCCGGCCCCGCCTCCGGCTTCGGTCTCTGGGTGCGATTGCTCCACGACGACGGCAGCTCGACCGTCTACGGCCACGTCAACGAGACCCTTGTCGAGCAAGGCGAGCACGTCGAAGCCGGCCAACAGATCGCCACCGTGGGCAATCGCGGCGACTCCACGGGGCCGCACCTGCATTTCGAGGTGCGAAACGCGGCCGGAACAGCGGTGAACCCGGCCAGCTGGCTCGCCACACGGGGCGCCTACCTCTTGCCGAACAGACTGGGCTCGCTGTTCTGAAGTCCGCCCGACAACCCATCGCCGCGCAGTGTCGGCACCATGCGGACGCGGGTCACGTCGCTCGGTAGAGCGGATACTTCCGCCGCCGCGCGGCGTGGCCGTCGGCCTCGTTCATGCCCGGACTGGGCGTGCCGAGCACGACGACCTGCCGCACTGGGGCCTGACGGGGCCTAGAAGAAGTCGGGCGCCAGCTTGGTGATGATGGTGTAGAACAGCTCCACCAGGGGCACGCTCCAGTCGCCCGAGCCCTCGGTGGACAGGGTCGTGGAAAAGCTCTTCGAATCGCCCACTGCGGTCTCCTCTCACGGCGCCGACTGTGCGGCGGGATCAACACTAGCGCCCCATGACACAACAGGAGCCCCACACGTTACATCCGTGCGGGACTCCTGTGCGTTACTGGCGCGGATCAGCTGCCGGTGGCGAGCTTCTGGAGCATCTGGCCGACCGTCTCGAGCATGCCGCCGAGCTCGGCGATCTGCGAGGAGCCGAGCTCACCGGTGCTGCCGCCGGAACCGCCGCTGAGCGAAGAGAGCGAGCCGTCCGCGGGAGTGCGCTTGAAAGACATGGTGTCTCCTACTGAGTTGATCGTGCAGGGGGCGGAATGCCCTCCAACGCCCCCTCCGGGCGCCGCCGTCCATCTAACCCGAATGTTGCGCCCATCACAAGACCATTTCGACACCGATTCCATCGCCGCTGGTCAGGCGTCCACAACCACACCTACCAGGGTAAACACCCACGCCCCACCCGCACCATCAGGAAGTTCAATGCAATGAGAAGCGCCGGTGCCGGCGACCTTGTGAGGTCGCCGGCACCGGCGCTTGCAGCGAATCAGCCTGCCTCAGCAAACCTGCCGAGGGTCGCCGCTACACGTGTCAGTTCCGCGGAGGAACCTGCAGGGCAGCAGCCATTCCGGGCCACGAATCGTGCAGGTCGTCCTGCCAGTAACCCCACGAGTGCGTGCCGGCGGGCTTGAAGTTGTAGGTGATGTTGGTCATGCCCATGGCATTGGTGCGGTTGGCCAGGTCGTGCGTGCACATGTTGACCGCAGCCTCGAGCACGCCGCCGACGACCACCTGGTTGGCCAGCGCGAACTGGTTGCCCTCGAGCTCCGGGTTGGCCAGCGTGTCATGCGGGCCGGGCAGGCCGCTGCCGGTGGCCACGTAGACGTAGTCGATGCCCTTGAGCTTCTCCGCGTTCACCGCGGCATCGTTGGCGACCCAGTCCGGTCCGCCCTTGGGGCCCCACATGTCCTCGACGTCGATGCCGCCGCGGATGCCGGTGACGACCTCCACGTACTGCTGGCCGGGGAAGGTGGAGGTGGCCGCGCAGCCGCTGTAGCCGCCGACTGCGCTGTACAGGTTGCCGCCCGGGGTGCCGCCGTTGGCCTCGGAGCCGTTGTCATCGGCCCACTCGGCCAGCGAGAGCACCGAGCTGCCGGACATCGACAGGCCGGAGATGCCGTTCTTGCCGTTGGTGTCGAACACCTGGTTCATGATCGACGGCAGTTCCTCGGTGAAGAAGGTCGTCCACTTGTTGTAGCCGTGGAGCTCCTCGACGGGCTGCTGCCAGTCCGTGTAGTAGGAGAACATGCCCTCGAGCGGGGTGACCACGTAGACGTTCTCGTCCTTGAGGAAGGACTGGATGTCGGTGCGGGCGCTCCAGTTGGCCGCGTCCTCACCGCCGCCCGCGCCGTTGAGCAGGTACAGCACCGGCGAGGCCACGTCCGCGTCCGCCGGCAGCATCACGTGCATCGGGATGGTGCGCTGCATCGACGCCGAGTAGACGTCGAGGATGATGTTCCGATCCGACTGCCAGTCCTGGAAGGACGAGTTGTTGATGATCAGCGGGTCGCTGACGCGGTTCTTCGTGTCCGTCTTGGGGGCGGTCACGCCGTCCGGCGCCAGGTTCATCGCGCGGGCACGCACCAGGTGGGAGGCCTGGATGTCCTCGTTCCACTTGTTGGGCGTGTTGTACTCCGGGACCGTCTTGTCCTCGGAGACGAACGCGTTGTTCTGGATCTTGTTGATCAGAGCGGACAGCCGCGGGTACGACTCCGGGTCGTTCTGCATGTCGGTGGAACTGTTCTCCCAGTTCACCTCCGCCTGGGCGACGGCCGGCACAAGCGCCATCGACGACAGTGCCAACACAGAGGCCGCGACCACGGCCCGGGTCCCCCGCCGGACCACGCCGGCCTTACCTTGTGGGCTCATCCGCTCCATCAACTCCTCACTGAGACCCGAAGCGTCCACGGGTCGATGCATCACGATTTTGCCCGACTCCGCCCGATCCCCCGACCGGGAGGCGGTCCGCCGCAGCATGCGCGGCGATTCACCGCACTTCACCAGGACCATCGTCAAGCAACGCCGTAAGGTTACCCGGTGGTTGCTCCGGAGGGTATCCCCTTTCCTGCAACGGCCGGAATTACGGCCGCGCCGGATGTCATCCGAACGGTCGCATCGTACGTTCTGCGCCCGGCGCGAAGGGTCGTCGCCGCCCGCACCACCGCCGGTCATGCGCCTGAAGCGGAACCGGCCGTGCCGACCCTGATAACGCCGTCCGCCCCCGCAGCGATACACCGGACACGAACAAGTCGGGGTATCGGATGCCCCTGAGCAAGGAGGAAAACGATGGGATCACTTCAGGGAGCGTTCAACTACGTCGCGGGATCCGTGGGCGACCTGGGCAACATGTTCGTCGGCAGCGTCAACGACGCCTTCAACTTCGTCAGCGGGAGCCTCGCCGACCTGTTCAGCTGAGCTGACCTGATCGACAGCACCGCTCGACGACGGCGGGCCGGCATCACGATGGCCGGCCCGCCGTCGTCGTTCACCGCCGTCCGCCACCGTGCCGCCCGGTGAGGGATCCGGCTATCCCTGAACGGTGACGACGATGCTCTGCCAGCCGGTGGCACCGCCGGGGATCGGCGGCGTGCGCTCGGGGGTCTGCACCACGCCGTCCTTGTCGGTGGCCCGGACCTGCAGCGTCGCGCTCCCCGCATCCGCGGCGGTGACGTCCCAGTCCCAGAACCACTGCCTCCACGTGTCGACCGAATACTCCCGGGCCAGCGTGGCCCGGTTCCACGGGCCACTCTGGCCCACCCGCACCTCCACGGCGGCGATGCCGCGGTGCTGCGCCCACGCGGTGCCCGCCACCCGAACCCGGCCCGGCGTGACCGTCGCGAACGCGCTCGGGACGTCGATGCGCGAGGCCGTCTTGATCGGCGCCTCGGCACCCCAGCCGCGCCGCGTCCAGTAGGCCTGCGCCCGGTCGAACCGCGTGAACTCCCAGTCCACCACCCACTTGGTTGCGGAGACGAACCCGTACAACCCCGGCACCACCTGGCGCACCGGATACCCGTGCTCCAGCGGCAACGGCTCCCCGTTCATGGCGACGGCGAGCATCGCGTCGCGCCCGTCGGTCAGCGCGGACACCGGCGTGCCCACGGTGAACCCGTCGACGCTGGTGGACAGCAGCATGTCCGCGTCCGGATCCACGTCCAGCTCCGCGATCAGATCGCCGATGGGATAGCCGATCCACGTGGCGTTGCCGGCCAGGCTCCCGCCCACCTCGTTGGACACGCACGTCAGGGTGATGATCCGCTCGATGGGAGTGCGCCGGGTGAGCGCGTCCCAGTCGAGCGTGCGCTCGCGACCCACCATGCCGTGGATGCGCAGTTGCCACTCCTCGGTGCTCAGCGCGGGCACCTGCAGCGCCGTGTCGATCCGGTAGAAGCGTGGATTGGGGGTGACGAACGACGTCGAACCCGGGACGTCGAGGTCCGTGCCGGGCGCGATCGGCGCGGCACGGTCGGTGACGAACGGGATGCGGAAGCGGGCGCGCTCGGCGATCACGTCGCGCAGGTGGGCGCCCAGCGCGCGCCCCCCGGCCCACGCGGCGGCGGCGACAGCGGCGGCGCCGCCCGAAACGGCGAAGAACCTGCGGCGCGAGAACCCCTGCCGCTCCCCCGCCCCCTGCGGCCGAGCCTGTTCCCCGTCCGACGCACCCGCCCGGGCCCGATCCGCCCGGGCGGCCGGAAGCGTCCGCTGCATCAGCCGCAGCGCGACGATCCCCGCTGCCACCCCGATGACGGTCGGCGCCGCCCACGCCGCGGTGGCCGTGGGCCGCTCCAGCGCCGCGTACACACCCACGGCGCCAGCGGCGAGCAGCATCGCCGAGCCCACCGGCCGACGCTGCCGCTCCGCCAGCCCGGAGACGGCCGCGAGCACCGCGATCACGATGGCGATGCCCGCGAACAGCGCGGGCTTGTCGTTGGTGGAGAAGGTGTCGATGGCGAACTCGCGCGCCCACTCCGGCGCCCGGTCCACGGTCGTCGCCCCCACGGCGAAGAACGGCGACGAGTTCGGCGCGACGGCCACGCTCACCAGTTCGCCCACGCCGAGCACGATCCCCGCCGACACGATCCCTGTGGCGGCGCGGGCGGCGAGCAGCCCGGCCCGGGGCAGGCGCGTCGGCACCGGGTCCGGGGGCGGCGTCGAATCCGGAGTCGTCGTCATGGCCAGGGATTCGGAGCGGCCGCCGCGACGGATGGGGCCGTGCGATCAATGCTGCGCCGACCGCGACGCCGAGCGGCGCGTCGCCGAATCTCTCTCCGCCACCACCCATCCGCCACAGCCGCGGCGGCGAATGCCTCTCGACAGTCGCTCCACCGCTCCGGCACGGGCGCCGGACGCAGACCGAAGGGAACAGCAATGCGCACTTCCACTCGAACAAGGCTCGGCGGCATCGTGGCCCTCACCGCGGCCGCGACCATCGGGCTCACCGCCTGCTCGTCCGACGGCGGCGACTCCGCGGCATCCGGATCCGGCACGTCCAGCACGGCGATGGCATCGGAGAACGAGGCCTCCGGCGGCATGACCTCCGGCAGTATGGCCGAGCCGGCCGCCAACCTGGTGGGCCCGGGCTGCGCGATGTATGCCGAGCAGAACCCGTCCGGGCCGGGCTCGGTCGCGGGCATGGCGAAGGACCCGGTGGCCACGGCCGCCTCAAACAATCCGATGCTCACCACGCTCACCAAGGCAGTGTCCGGCCAGGTCAACCCGGACGTCAACCTGGTGGACACGCTCAACAGCGGGCAGTTCACGGTGTTCGCCCCCACCGACGAGGCCTTCGGGAAGATCGACCCCGAGACCATGTCGATGCTGCAGACCGACGCCGACGCGCTGTCGAAGATCCTGACCTACCACGTGGTGCCCGGCCAGCTGAGCCCCGACGAGATCGCCGGCCAGCACAAGACCGTCGAAGGCGCCGACGTGACGGTCACCGGCAGCGGCGACGACCTCAAGGTCGACGACGCGTCGGTGGTGTGCGGCGGAGTCCAGACCGCCAACGCCACCGTCTACCTCGTCGACAGCGTGCTCATGCCCCCGCAGAGCTGATAGACGGTTACCACAGCCAGAGCGCCATCGATCCCGGCCCGCTCGTCTTCGCAGACGGCGGGCCGGGATTTTCGCTGGGGCGGCTGGGACGGAGCGGCCGTGGTGGGGCGAACCGATGCGGATGACCCGGCCCCCGCGCGCCGCTTACCGCGCCGCGCGCCGGATGTCCTCCGGCGCGCGCGTTCACCCGGCGTGTCGTGACAATCGGCGCGCGGCACCGCTGGCGGGAAGCTCCCGGCACCGCCGGCTGGAAACCTGCCCGGCACCGCTGGCGGGAAGCGCGCGGGGCGGCCGGCTGGAAACCTGCCCGGCACCGCTGGCGGGAAGCGCGCGGGGCGGCCGGCTGGAAACCTGCCCGGCACCGCTGACGGGAAGCGCCCGGCACCGCCGGCTGGAAACCTGCGGGGCGGCAGGCTCGAAACCCGCCAGGCGGCGGGCTCGATGCCTGCGGGCCGGCACGCCGGCTACCCGAGGACTTCCGTCAGGTCAGGCCCACGGTGGCGAGGACGTTCGTCGGCTGCGGGGAACCGCCGGGCGGCTCGAGGCTGATCCCGAACTGCGTGGAGGTGTCGATGTCTTCGACGACCGCCTGCGTGGACGGCGTGACCTCGGCCGATTCCATCACGCCCACCGAGGTCGGCGAGTGATCCGGTCCCAGCAGCCACAGCTGGTAGACCGTGTCCGGGTCGGGAGCTGCGACACCGTCCATGAGCAGCACCGCGGCGTTCGCTTCCCGCGAGTACACCACCGTGGCGGTGCCGCCCGCGACGTCGACCGCGCTGGTGCGCACGTCCGACGCCGCGAAAACCTGGGCCGCGGGCGGCGGCGCCTCGGGGCCGCCGGCGATCCGGTCACCGATCACGACGCCGCCGAACACCAGGATCGCCGCCGCGGCGGCCGATCCCAGGCCACGGGTCCAGCGCCTGCGCCGCCGGAGCCGCGCCTCGTCCAGGGACACGGGTTCAGGCGGAACGGGCCCGGCCGATGCGGGGCTTGACGAAGCGGGGCCGGACGATGCAGGACCCGGAGCGTCCGGATCGGACGATGCGGGCCCAGCAGCATCCGAATCGGACTCCGGGCGCCGCGCCGCATCCGGGTCCGCGTCGATCCGCGCCATGATGCCGGCGAGCAGGTCGGCGGGCGGCTGTTGTTCGGTGGATTTCGCGTAGTCGGCCAGCGCCTCGCGGTGCTCGCGGACGCGCCGGCGGAACTCGTCGCGCACCGTCGGGTCCGCGTCCGCCACCACCGCGTCGATGGCACCGCGCTCCGCGTCGTCGACCGCGTCGAGGGCGTAGACGGCGGCCAGGTCCAGCAGCTCGTCGTCGCCGTGCGGGCCGGTGATCGGCATCTGATCAGTCATGGGCCCGCCCCCCGTGATCTCGGCTCTGCCCGCCGAGGCAGTCGCGCAGCCGCGCCAGTCCGTCGCGCATCCGGGACTTGATGGTGGGCAGTGCCACCTGCAGCCGCTCGGCGACCTGCCGGTAGGTCAGCCCGCCGTAGTAGGCGAGGTCCACGCTGGAACGCTGAACGGCGGTGAGAGTCTCCAGACAGTCCGAAACCGCCCGCTGCTCGTCGTTGCGGACGACGGCCTCGGCGACGTCGTCGTAGCCGGCCGCCGTGTCGGCTGCGCCGTAGACGTTGTCACGGTCCGAGCTCGCCTGCTCGCTGCGCACCCTGTCGATGGCCCGCCGATGCGCCAGCGTGATCAGCCAGGACATGGCGGACCCCCGGGCCGGGTCGAACGAGGACGCCGTGCGCCATACCTGCAGGTAGACCTCCTGGACGGTCTCCTCGGCGTAGCCCGGATCGCGCAGCACCCGCAGCGCCATGCCGTAGACCCGCGCACTGGTGACGCGGTAGAAGTCGGCGAAGGCTTCCCGATCACCGCCGGAGAGCCGGCCCAGCAGCGCGGCCGGGTCGGAGGTATCGCCTGCGCGCTGCCATGCGCTCACGCCGTCGGACTCCACACAGGCCGGAATGCTACCGGAGCGGGTCACTCGGCCGTCCGAAGATCGCCGCGGCGTCTCTCGCGCTGTCAGTATTCGCGTCGTCATCGCGCACCCGCCCCGTCACCGGACCGGTCCGCCACGCGTCTGCGCAGCCCCCGCCCGGCATCCCTCGAACGCCGTGTCCACCTGCGCATTCGCGAACCTGATCATGCAGAGGATTCGTCGCCGGCCCCCGGATCGGATGGGTGATCCGGCGCACCACGCCGTATCCGGTCACGCCGGCGGACGTCCAGCCGTCAGGCCGCCACCGCGCCGCGCACGTAGCGCCAGAGAGCGTTCCGGTCGGCCACGGAATAGCGTGTACGCCACAGGTAGTGCTCGGCACGCGGCGCCCGGTCGTGCCAGAAGCGCGCGTCGGGAAGTTCCCGGTCGGTCGCCACGAGCCACGTGATGGTGTCGGCGCCCTCGTCGGGGCTGCGGAGCAGCCCGCCCGCCAGCCGGTGGAATCCCGGCAGTGATGCCGCCACGCCGGGGGTCTCGACCCAGCCGGGGTGCATCGCCGCCACCGTGACGTCCGCGCCCGAAAGTTGTTCGGCGAGGTTCGGCAGCAGCGCGACCTGCATGCGTTTGGTCCGCGCGTAGGCGGTGGCGCCGCGGTAGCTCCCGCCGAGGTACTCGGGGTCCTCGGCGTGCAGCGGCTGGGTGTACATGCCGCCGGACGAGACGAACACGACCCGCGGCCGGTGCGCCCGTGCCAGCAGGGGCAGCAGCTCCTCCGTCAGCAGGACGGGGCCCAGGACGTGCGTGGCCAGCGTGATCTCGTGCCCCTGCGCCGATTCGGCCCGCGATTCCGGCAGCACCCCGGCGTTGTGCACCAGGGCGTCCAGCTTCGGAAGCGACGACCGTAGCCTCGCCGCGGCGGACCGCACGTCGTCGAGGTCCGACACATCGCAGCGCTCGACGCGGATGCGGGCCCGCGGATGGCCACGGAGGATCTCGTCGCGCGCGGCCGCGCCTCGACCTGTGTTCCGCACGAGCATGACCACCTCGGCGCCCAGCCCGGCGAGCTGTGCCGCGGCGGCCTTGCCGATGCCCGAGTTCGCGCCGGTCACGACGACGGTGGCGCCCGAGAGCGCGCGGCCTGCAGCGTCGCCTTCTGCGAACGCGTCGCCGCCCCGCAGCCGCGACCGCACCGCGTACCCCACGCGCGAATAGCCGGGGACGACCATGCGGTCGAGCGCCGAATCGACGATCGAGCGCACCGCGTCTCCGGCGCCGCTCACGCTTCGACCACGTCCCTCATCCGCTCCAGGGTGCGGCGCATGTCGTTGCGGATGCGCCGTCCCCGCAGCGCGCCCAAGAGGATCCAGTAGGGACGTGCCCACAGCGCGGAGGTGAAATCGAACGTCTCCGTCACGTCCACCCCGGCGCCGTCCGCCCGCGACGCCAGGCGGTACCCCCAGCGGGTGATGGGGTTGTCGGCGGATCCGACGCCGAAGGTGAACTCGCGCTGCGGTTCGCACACCAGCACCGTGCAGGGGGTCCAGTAGGTGGGGCCGACTTCGTTGCGGCGCACGTGGCCGCGGAACCGGGCGCCCACGGCGGGCCCGGTCGCGCCGCCGCGCCATTCCGCCTCGAACGTCTCCGGTGAGAACTCGCCGATGCGCGTCACGTCGCTGACGAGCTCCCAGACCGCCTCGAGTGGAGCCTGCATGGTGACCGTCTTCTCTTCGTGCATGTCGCGAAACTACCCGCTTTCCCCGTCCGGGCCGCCGCATCGGGCGGCCGCCGTGTGCTCGCCCGGCCGGTCGAGCACGATCTGCTGCACATCCAGGTATCCGGAGCGGAACCCGGCCTCCGAATAGCACAGGTAGAAGTGCCACATCCGCCGGAACGTCCGGTCGAAGCCCAGCGCGGCGATCCGCCGGCTGTGCGTCTGGCTGCGCCGGTCCCACAGGCGCAGCGTGTGCGCGTAATGCGGGCCGAACGACATCGACTCCCGCACACGCAGGCCCGTATTCCGGCGGGCCACCGACTCGATGGCCTGGGCGGACGGCAGGAACCCGCCGGGGAAGATGTACTTCTGGATCCAGGTGTAGGTGTCCCGGGTGCGCAGCATCCTGTCGTGCGGCATGGTGATGGCCTGCAGCGCGAAGCGGCCGCCGGGGGCCAGCAGCCCGTCCACCGCGCGGAAGTAGCCGGTCCAGTACTCGTGCCCGACGGCTTCGATCATCTCCACCGAGACGATCGCGTCGTACCGCCCGTCGACCGCGCGGTAGTCGCAGAGGTCGATCCGGACCCGGTCGGCGTAGCCGGCGGCCCGCACCCGGCTGGACGCCTCGGCCTGCTGCTCCTCCGAGAGCGTCACCGAGCGGACCGACGCGCCCCGCGCCGCCGCCCTGATGCACAGTTCCCCCCAGCCGGTGCCGATCTCCAGCAGCCGGGTGCCCGGCCCCACGCCGGCCGCGTCGAGCAGCCGGTCGATCTTCACCCGTTGCGCCGCCGCGAGGTCGATCCATCCCGGCGGCGGATCCGGCACCGGCGGCGCCGTCACCGTCGCCGGTGCCGCCGTCGCCGATGCCGGTGCCGCCGTCGCGGGTGCCGCCGTCGCGTGCGTCCCCGCCTCCCCAGAAGCGCTCCCGGGCTCCCCCGGCGCGCCGAACAGACCGCTCGAGTACGTCATCGTCCCGTCGAGGAACAGGGCGAAGAAGTCGTTGGACAGGTCGTAGTGCTGCGCGACGTTGCGGCGCGCGTTCTCCGCCGTGTTGCGCTCGCGCTGCGGCCGGGCGCGCACGTAGAGCCGGCGCAGGCCCTGCAGCCGCGGGGGAACGAGGTCGGTCATCCGCGTGGCCAGCCGGGTGAGCACCGCGTCGAGGTCCGGCGACGCCCAGTCCCCTGCCATGTACGCCTCGCCGAAACCGATCAGCCCGTCGGCGCCCACCCGCCGCGCGAACGCCGTGGGATCGTGCAGGATCATCCGCGGGGCGGGCGGAAGCTCGGGCGACGGCTCGGCGGCGTCGCCGATCACCGTGCCGTCGGGCAGCTCGATGCGGATGGGGGTGCCCTGCGCGGCGAGCCGCCTGGCGATTCGGCGGAACAGCAGCGATACCACCGGTGCCGCCACGCGCGCCCGCAGGGAGCGCGGCGCCTGCGGCACGGTCACGGTGCCGCCGTCCGCCGTTTCGGCCGTCACGCCGCATCGGCAGCCCTGCTCCGAAGCAGCGGACAGCGCATGGCGGGCCGGTTCCGCTGCCGCCGCATGCCGCCGGGCGTCCGACACCGCGTGCCGTGGATGCGCCGGGCGCGGCCGGAGGGGCAGGCCCCGTGCCCAGAGCCGGATCCCTTCCGCACGGATGCTCGCGGACACCGCGAGCGGCGCCCAGGGCGCCCGCAGCTGGGCACGCAGGATGTTCGCGGGGGTGGCGGGCAGGCGGTCGCCGGTCACGAGCGCGACGAACGGGTCGCGCCCCTCCCGGTGGAGCGTCACGTTGAGGGCGAGGCGCTCCTCCGGCTCGGGCAGTGCCATGCCGTAGCGGCCGCCGGTGTCGTTGAACGGGGAGACGTAGAACGCCTTGTCCGCCGATGCCCGGCCCCGCCTATCGGTCTCGACGAGGTAGCTGTGGCGCTGGCCGTAGGTGTTGTGCACCTCGGCGATCACGCACACCACCCGCCCGTCCGGATCGTGGCACCAGTAGACGGTGAGCGGGTTGAACTCGTAGCCGAGCACGCGGGCGTTCATCATCGCGGTGACCCTGCCCCCGCGCAGGTCCACACCGCGGCGGGCAAGGAAGGCGTCTACGCGGGCGCGCAGCCCGGCGCCGGGAGCGCCGTCCAGGTGATCCTCGCCGCGGAATCGGGCCAGCGGCGCCAGCATCCCCGGCAGGCGCGGCAGGTCGTCGAGGTCGACGAACCAGCAGTAGCTGGTGTGCTCCATCCGGCGGCGGACCGGCTCGGTGCGCACGTGGGTGATGCGCGTGAGATACAACGCGGGCGCCGCCACAGCCTGCGCGTTCACGGATTCGCTCATGCCGGGGATTCGGTACGGCCGCCGTCGCGGATGGGTGACGGGGGTCCGCGCCGCCGCTTCCGGATCATCGGTCGTACCGCGGCCGGAGCCGGATGCGATCCGGCCGGAACCCGTGTTCCACGCCCCACAGCACCGCCTGCGAGCGGCTGGTGACCCCGATCCGCCGATAACACGAGCGGATGTAGGTCTTGACGGAGTTGATCGACAGACTGGACCTGCCGGCGATCTCCTCGTTGCTGAACCCCTGCGTGATCAGTGCCAGCACCTCGGCCTCGCGCTGGGTGAGGCCTTCCTCCCGGCCTGGCCAGTCGCCGCCCACCGGCCGGGCGCCCGGCTCGCCCGGATGGACCTGCTGACGGCCTTGGTGGACATCCACCAGCCCGGCGACGAGCTTACTCGCCGGCAGGCTCTTGGAGATGTAGCCGGCGGCCCCGTTGGCCAGGGCCGCGGTGACCAGCCTGTCGTCCACGTTCCACGAGTAGACGACCAGCTTGTCCACCAACGGGTGCGAGGCGAGCTCGCGCGCGTCGCCGCGGTCCGCCTGCGTCGCGGCGAACGAGTCGTACAGCGCGATGTCCACCCGGTCGCCCACAGTGGTGTTCGCGTCGAGCTCGACGACCCGTGCCACGTCGTCGTACGACCGCAGCATCGTCGCCAAACCGCGGACGACGATCTCGTAGTCGTTCACGAGGGCAAGGCGTATCGGGGTCATTCGCGCACCACCTCCTCTGCGCGCGCGGCGATCGACTGCAGTGCGAGGGCACGTGTCCGGCCCGACGGTGCGGCGCCGCACCGTCCGGCCGGACACGGGTCAGTCGTCGCCGACGATCCTCGCGGCGGCCTCATCCGCCTTGTCCTTGAGCTTCTCGACGCCCTTCTTCACTTGCGAGGACGCCTGGTCGGACCGCCCCTCCTCCTGCAGCTCCTCGTCATCGGCGGCGGCGCCCGCGGCCTCCTTGGCCCTGCCCTTGAGCTCCTCGGCCTTGTTGCTGAACTTGTCGCTCGCGCTCATCCCGTTCCTCCTCGGTCTCGTCGACGACTCCGCGCTGGCGGCCTCCGCAATGGCGGCCCCGCGCGCAGCGCCCTCTGTATGCCCACTCGGCGCGAAAGTATGCGTGCCGGAGCGGACCTTGCGGAAGCGATCTTCACCCCTAGGGGTGAAGCGGCATCGCCGGAATCCGGGGAGACTGGCTCTACCGGGCGGAAGATGCCGGGACTCATGCCCATTCGGACGGAGCGACGCGGTGGTGCCAAACCTGCAGACAAGCCCCTTGATCGATGCGTGCACGACGGAGCCCGGGGACGCGCAGCACACCCTGAATATCGCCTGCCGCCGGTGCACCAACGCGCCCGCGCCACGTCACATCGTTTCCGCCGCAGGCGACATCGATGCGCGTAGCCATGACGACTTCGTCGCCGCACTGGACGCGATCCGATCCGCACGCCCGAGCGGAATCGTGCTGGACCTGACCGGAGTCGACTTCATCGGATCCGAGGGGCTGGCCGCGCTGGCGGAGTTCGCGGCCACGGCCGAAAGTGCGGGCGCCCGGTGGGCGCTGTGCGCGCACACGCCCGTCGCGCGCCTTCTCCACGTACTGGACCTCGACGGGGCCATCGTCGTCCACGGCACCATCGAGGAAGCCGCCGCGGCGATCGGCGCGCCTGCCGCGACGACTGCACCGCCGGCGGACCCATTCCGCGCCTGCGCCGACCACGGGTTCTCGTAAGCCCTCTCGCGTGCAGAGCATGGACAGGATCGCGGAGTCGGGAGTAGCGTTCCCTGCCTGACCCGAGAGGAACCGACCATGGTCAAGCGAGCGCATGAAGTCCGTGCAGTACGTGCCGTCATAGCCAGGACGGCCGCGATCGGCGCCGCGGTCGGCGCCGTCGCGCTCTTCGGCGCGGTCGGCCAGGCGTCCGCCGAGGTCGCTCCCGGCACCTACACGTCCACCACGTTGTCGTCCGGACTCATACTCCTGCAACGCGATGCGCACGTGGAGGGCAACGAACTGGTGCTCATCGGGCGCTACCCGATCCATCCGACGCCCACCGGCGGCTACGTGGACGTCTTCCCCGGCCACCGCATCGTGATGAACAGCGACGGGCACGGCGGTTACTCGGGGCCGGCGTATCTGGGAAGCCTCGTCATCGGCTCCATCACCCTGACGCCGCACGGCTGACCGGCGCCGACGGGAGCCGGTGGACACCGTGCGCCGCAGGATCGGTCATGAATCCTGCAGCCGGGCGGATTCACCGGGCGCCGCCGGTGAATCGTCATGCGCACCGGCCCCGCCGCGGCCGAGCTTCGACGGCCACCAGACACGGTCGCCGATCTGCAGCGTCAGCGCCGGGACCAGGGCCGAGCGCACGATGATCGTGTCCAACAGCACGCCGAACGCCACCAGGAAGGCCACCTGGGCGAGGAAGATCAGCGGGATCACCGCGAGCGCGCCGAAGGTGGCCGCCAGCACGATCCCCGCCGACGTGATCACGCCGCCCGTCACGGCGAGCCCGCGGCGCACGCCCTCGCGGGTGCCGTGCCGCGCGGACTCCTCGCGCACCCGCGTCATCAGGAAGATGTTGTAGTCCACTCCCAGGGCGACGAGGAACACGAACGCGAACAGCGGCACCGTGGGATCCGCGCCGGGGAAGTGGAACACGTGGTTGAACACCAGCGCGCCCACCCCGAGTGTCGCGGCATACGAGAGCACGACGGTGGCCAGCAGCAGCACCGGCGCGACGACGGCCCGCAGCAGCAGCATCAGCACCGCGAGCACCACCACGAGCACCGCGGGGATGACGACGTTGCGGTCGCGCGCGGCGGTGTCCTGGGTGTCGAGCTGCGTCGCGGTGGTCCCGCCCACCACGGCGTCCGCCCCCGGGATCGCGTGCACCGCATCGCGGATGCCGCGGACGGCCGACTCGGCGGCGCCCGAGTCCGCGGCCGATTGCAGCGTGGCCTGGATCTGGACGCGGCCGTCGACCACCTTGGGCGGGCCGCCGGGCGCCCCGGATTGCGTCACCGGCGAGACGCCGGGCGCCACCCCGGGCACCTCCCGCACCTGGTCCACCACCTGGGCGGCGGCGTCCTGGCGCGCGAAGATCAGCACCGGCGATCCCGAGCCGCCCGGGAAGTGCTCGCTGAGCACCGACTGCCCGTCGACGGAATCGACCTCGGTGAGGAAGAAATCGGACTGCGGGATGCCGCTGGCCTTCAGCTGCGGGGTGAACGCCGCGCACACCGCGAGCACCAGCGCGGAGACCACCCACACCGCGGTGTGGTGCGCGTCCACCTTGCGCGCGATGGTCCACCACAGGCCCGTGCGTTCGCTCCCGGAGGCGTCCTCCGCGTCGCGCACGCTGCGGCCGGTGATCGCGGGGCGCAGCGGCCAGAATGCCGCGCGCCCGGTGAGGGCGAGCACCGCGGGCAGGAAGGTCATCGACGCGGCGAACGCGGCCGCGATGCCGATGGCGGCGATGGGCCCCAGGCTCCGGTTGGAATTGAGTTCGGAGAGCATCAGGCACAGCACGCCCAGGATCACCGTGCCCGCCGACGCGGCGACGGGCGCCAGCACGCCCCGCCAGGCCCGGAGCACCGCGGGGACCCGACGGCCGTCGAGGTGCAGCTCTTCGCGGAAACGCGACACCAGCAGCAGCGCATAGTCGGTGGCGGCGCCGAACACCAGGATGAACAGGATGCCCTGGCTCTGCCCGTTGAGCGTGACCACGTCCGACGTCGCCAGCAGGTAGACCACCGCGCCCGCACCCGCGAGCGCGAACACGGCGGACAACAGCACGAAGATCGGCAGCAGCGGGCTGCGGTAGACGATGACGAGGATGACGAACACGACCGCCCCCGCCACGCCCAGGAGCAGACCGTCGATGCCGGAGAACGCCACGCCCAGGTCCGCCGCCTGGCCGGCGGGGCCGCTGACGAGCACGCGCAGACCGTCCGGCGCGGTGGTGGAGATGTGGGTGCGCAGCGCGTCGACGGAATCAGCGGTGTCCGCCGCGTCCACGGGCAGCACCATCTCGATGGCCTGGCCGTCGTCCGAGGTGATCGGCGGCGAGCCCCGTTGCGCCACCGCCCCGGGGCCCGTCGCCCATTCCGACAGCGAGCGCAGGTATTCGGCGTCCGCGCCGGCCACCGGCTGATCGTCGGCCCGGTCGGCCACCAGCACGGCGGGCACGGTGTCGGAATCGGCGAACTGCTTCTGCAACTCCGCCGCCCGCGTGGACTCGGCCGACCCGGGCAGGTAGGAGGTCTGCGAGTTGGACTGGACGCTGGCGAGCTGCCCGATCAGCGGCCCGCCGACGCCGCCGATCACCAGCCAGGCGAGGATCGCGACGGCAGGCAGCAGCCAGCGCAGAACGTGCGGTCCGTTGCGCGCTTCCCGATTCACGGTGCAGTCTCCCGTCGCTCCACCGGCGCCGCCGGCGACGACGACAGCCACTACGAACAGTACGTGCACGCACCGCGCCGCCGCGCCGGGTTGCGGCCTACCGCCGTGCCGCACTCGCAGCCCGGGTGCGCGGGCGATCCCAGCTGCCGCCGATCCGCTCGGCGGCGCGCAGCCCGGAGAGCGCGCCGTCCTCGTGGAAGCCCCAACCGTGGTACGCGCCGGCGAATGCGACGGTGTCCGTGTCGAGTTCCGGCAGCCGCGCCTGGGCCGCGACGGACGCGGGCGTGTAGATCGGATGCTCGTAGGTCATCCGATCGATCACGGAGGCGGGGTCGACGCGGTCCGCCCCGCCGAGGGTGACGAGGAAGCGCCGGTCGGTGACCAGCTCGTCGAGCCGCATCAACCGGGACAGGTCGTAGGTGACGACGACGCCGTCCGCGCCCGTGCTCTCCGCCGGGGTCAGCTGGTTCCACGACGCCCGTGCGCGGCGGGCCCGCGGCAACACGGACTCGTCGGTGTGCAGCAACGCCTCGTTGACCGAGTACGGCATGGCCCCCAGCACCTCGCGCTCGAACTCCGTCGGCGTGTCGAGCAGGCCCAGCGCCTGCCGGGGATGCACGGCGATCACCGCGGCGTCGAACAGGTCCTCGGAGACGGCGGCCCCCCGGCCCTGCAGGTGGGCCAGCCGCACTCCCCCGCCCAGGAACCGCGTCACCCGCAGCACCGGGGCCTCCGTCCGCACGTGCGCGATCCCGGCGGCGACGGCCTCGACGTACCGCGCCGAACCGCCCGCGACGGTGCGCCACGTGGGCGAGCCGAAGACGGTGAGCATGCCGTGGTGCTCGAGGAACGCGAACAGGTAGCGGGCCGGGTACTCGCCGGCCAGGCGGGGATCGCACGACCACACCGCCGCCACCAGCGGGACCACGAAGTTGTCGGTGAAGTAGCGGCCGAAGCCGTGCCGGGCCAGGAACGCCGTGAGCGTCTCGGCCGCGTCCGGGCCGTCGGCGGGCGCCGCCAGGGTGCGGCGCGCTGCCCGGTGGAACCGCGGAACCTCGGCGAGAAGGTGCAGGTAACGCGGGCGCGTCAGGTTCCGCGGCGTCGGGAACAGGCCCCCGAGACCGCGGGCGCCCGCGTACTCGAGGCCGGTGGCCGCGTTGCGGACCGACATCGACATGTCCGTCTCGCGGGTGCGGACGCCCAGCTCGCCGAACAGCCGCAGCAACGTCGGATAGGTGCGGTCGTTGTGGACGATGAAACCGGTGTCCACGTCGACGCCGCGGCCGTCGCCGAGGTCGACGCGGTGCGTGTCCGCGTGGCCGCCGAGCCGGCCGTCGGCCTCGAAGAGCGTCACGTGGTCGTGACGGGAGAGCACGTGCGCCGCCATGAGACCCGCGATGCCGCTGCCGACCACCGCGACCCTGCGCGGGCCTGACGCCGGGGCGGTGTGCGGGTCGGTCATCGTCGGCGCTCCCTCGTCGGCCTGGCATCGTCGGCTGGTCATCGTCGGCTGCTCATCCGCCGCACCACGACGGCGGGTGGGCGGCGCCGGAAGGGGTGACGGCGCCGCCCAGGCTCTGCCGCCGGTCGCCGTGCTGCGTGAAGGGATTCGGAGCCGGCGGGCAGGCGGATGGGTACGCGGCGATCGCGCCGCTCAGGTGACCGCATGCAGCCGGGCGCCGCGGTCGCGGCCGAGCTGATGGCGCAGGCACTGCTCCAGATGAGGGCGGCGGAAACGATGCTCCCGCACGCTCAGGACCTCCGGGGCGACGTGCTGGTCCGCCAGCGCCAGCTCACGGGCGCCTTGCGCGCCCAGCATGAGGCGCGGGCCCAGGTCCGGGACGGGGACGAGCGCCGGGCGGTGCAGCACCCGCGCGAGGGTCTGCGCGTGTTCGGCCGCGGTGACCGCGTGCGGGGCGACCGCGTTGACCGGCCCGCTCAGCTGCGCGTCGTGGAGCGCGCGGTGGTAGACGTCGACCAGGTCGTCGAGGTCGATCCACGACAGATACTGTGTGCCGTCGCCGAGCGGCCCGCCGAGGCCGGCGGCGAACAGCGGGCGCTGCAGGCGCAGCGTGCCGCCGAGCGGACTCTGCACGATCCCGGTGCGCACCTGCACCGTCCGCAGGCCCGCGTCGGCTGCCGGACCCGAGGCGTCCTCCCAGTCGCGCACGACGCCGGCGAGGAAGTCCGAACCCGCCTCCGCGCCCTCGCCGAGCACCTCGCCGGGGCGGTCGTGCCCGTAGTAGCCGATCGCCGAGGCGCTGACGAACACCGACGGGCCGTCATCCGCGCGGGCGGCGGCCTCGGCGAGCCGGCGGGTGGGGCCGACGCGGCTGTCGCGGACCGCGGCTTTGTGGGCGTCGGTGAACCGCCCCGCGATCGGCGCGCCGGCCAGGTGCACCACGGCGTCGACGCCCTCCAGTGCGCCCGGCGCGGGATCGGCCGGGTCCCACTGCCGCTCGTCCGGGGCGGCCGGGTCGCGGCGCACCAGGCGGATCACCCGGTGCCCGCCGGTGGTGAGGAAGGCGCACAGCGCCGAGCCGACCATGCCCGACGCGCCGGTGACGGCGATGACGGAAGCCGCCATGCCGGCGGCGCGCGCCCGGCCGTGCGCCGCGAGATCGTCGGCCAGCTGGCGGTGCCGGTAGGCGAAGGTGGGGCGCAGCAGCGTCTCCGGCACCGGCGTGTGCACCGTGTCCGTGAGCCGCGTGCGGCCGTTGCCCGCGTCGCTGAACTCGTGCTCGTGGCGCCACGGGCCCGCTGCCGCGGTGGGCAGCGTCTGCCACCCGCCGTGCACGCGCTGATCCACGAAGCGGCGCGGCGGGTCGTACTCGTCCGGCTGGTGTTGCGCGTACCAGCGGAGGCCGCCGGGCAGTCCCAGTACGGCCCGGCCGTCGGCCGGCGAGGACGCCTCTTCGACGGCGCGCATCGGCTGCCACGGCGGGATCAGCCGGCGCAGGGCGCCCGGCCGGCCATGCCAGGCGAAGACCTCCTCGCGGGGTGCGTCGATGATGCTCGAATGCACGATTCCCATCTGCCGTCACTCCTCCTCGTCGCTGCGCCGCCCGTGGTGCAGGCGCCGGGCGGCGGTGGTCATCGGAGTTCCCCGAACCGCGCGAGGGCAACCACCCGCTCCTCCGCATGGTCGACGATCGGCGGCGGATACGCAGGGTTATCGGCGGAGAACAGCGATTCGTCCGCGCCGCGGGCCCACGGGCGGTGCACCGCCTTGCCGCCGATGTGCCGCAGTTCCGGAACCCAGCGGCGCACGTAGTCGCCGTCCGGGTCGAACCGCTCGCCCTGCGTGATCGGGTTGAACACGCGGAAGTACGGGGCCGCGTCGGTGCCGCACCCTGCCGTCCACTGCCAGCCGTGCTGGTTGGAGGCGAGGTCGCCGTCCACCAGGTGCGTCATGAAGTGCCGCGCGCCGCGCCACCAGGGCAGGTGCAGGTCCTTGGTGAGGAACGACGCGGTGATCATCCGCACCCGGTTGTGCATCCACCCCTGGCCGAGCAGCTGCCGCATGCCCGCGTCGACGATGGGATAGCCGGTGCGGCCGCCGCGCCAGGCGTCGAATGCGGCCTCCGCGTCCAGCCCCGCGTCGTACCGCATCGCGTCGAACCGAACGTTGTAGTTGCGGCGTGCCGTGTCCGGCCGGTGGAACAGGACGTCGGCGTAGAAGTCGCGCCAGGCGAGCTCGCTGCGCAGGACGGACGCGGCCGAGCCCGGGCTGTCGCGCAGGTCGTGCAGCACGGTGCGCGGGTGGATGCAGCCGAACTTGAGGTACGGCGACAGCCCCGTGGTGGCGTCCTTGTCGGGGCGGTCCCGGTGGGTGTCGTAGCCGGTCAGCCGCTCGTCCCGGAACGTCCGCCACCGGCGGAGCGCCGCGGCCTCGCCGGCGGGCGGCAGTGTCGGTCCGTCGGTGTGGTCGCCGGGGTGCGGCAGTTCGGCGAGCCCGACGCGCGGGGGAAGGTCTGCCAGCCGACGATGAGTGTTGCTCGGGGAGAGTGCATCCGGGTCGAGCCAGGCGAGCGTGTCCGCGGTGGTGGCCGCCGGCGAGTGCCAGCCGTGTTCGAGCCAGCCGCGGCGGTACGAGGTGAAGACCTTGTAGGGAGTGCCGGCTTTGGTGCTGATGCGCCCCGGTGAGACGGCGTAGGGCGATCCGGTGCGGATGATCGGGACGCTCGACGCCGCCAGCGCCGATTCGACGGCGTCGTCGCGCCGCATGCCGTATGGACCGTGGTCGGCGCTGATGTGGACGGAGTCCGCGTCGATGGCGTGGGCGATCCGCGGGATCGCCTCGGCGGGGTCGCCGCGGACGACGAGCAGCCGGCCGCCCAGGTCCGTGTCGAGGGCGCGCAGGCAACCGGTGAGAAAGGTGGTTCGCGGTGTTCCTGACGGGCGCAGGAGGGCATCGTCGAGGACGAAGACGGCGAGCGCCTGTGTGCTGCGGTCCCGGGCTGCGAGCAGCGTCGGCAGGTCGGCCAGCCGCAGGTCGCGGCGGAACCAGACGATCGCGGGGGCGGGCATGGGGCCAGTGTGCCTTGGCGGGCGCTCCGGCCGCCGCGTCCGACCGGCCGGTTACTGCAGCCGCGCCTCGATCACGGGCCAGGAGCGGGCGAGTTCGTCGCGCCAGTAGGGCCAGTCGTGTTCGCCCACCGGCTGTGCGCTGCGGACCACGTGGACGCCGGCGTTCTGCAGGACGGGCACGAGCTGGTTGGTGCACAGGTTGGAGCCCGCCTCGAGCAGGCCGCCGATGACGACGCGCCGTTCGAGCTGCGGGACGCCGGGCTTCTCGTGCGGGCCGGGCAGGCCGTTGCCCGAGGACAGGTAGACGGTGGTGCCGCGCAGGCCGGCGGCGTTGGCGAACAGGTCGTGGGCGTGCCAGTCGGGGCTGCCGTAGGGGCCCCACATCAGCTCGGAATTCGCGTTGCCGTTGATGACGACCAGGTCGGTGATCTCCTTGCCGAGCGGCTCCAGGGTGTTGTAGCAGCCGCTGTAGCCGGCGACGGCCTGGTAGAGGCCGGGATTGCGTTCTGCGAGCATGAGCGCGCCCTCGGCGCCGCTGGAGATGCCGCCGATGGCGTTCTTGCCATTGGTGTCGAACCGGGCGTCGATGACGGGCGGGAGCTCCTGCGTCAGGAACGTTTCCCACTTGACCGTGCCGAACTTGGGGTGCTCCTGCTGCCAGTCGGTGTAGAGGGTGCCGGTGCCGCCGACGGGGTAGACCGTGTAGACGTCCTTGTCGGCGAAGAACCGCGCCGCGTCACCGCGGTCGGGGTCCAGCCAGTTGTTGCTCTCGGTCTGGCCGGAGTTGCCGTCGAGCAGGTAGTACACGCCGTGCGGGCCGTCGTCGTGCGCCGGGAGCATCACCATCACCGGGACGTCGCGGCCCATCGAGGGGCTGTGGACCTCGAGGCGGACGAGGCGGTCGGTGACCTGCTCGGAGGCCGTCACCGCACCTGTTGCCGCAGGTGCCGATGGCGCCTGAGCTGCGGCCGGCGCAACCGCCGTACCCAGCGCCAGAGAGGATGCCGCCAGTGCCGCCGCCGCAACGGCCGAGCCCACCCGTGACCGGATGCCCATGCAATTACCCTCCACTGCGGCGAACCGCGCATTCATTCGACCGCGTCCCGGAGTCGACCTGCCGCCATAAACAGGCTTGCTCCCCGGCCGCCGTCAACGACGACCGGGGAGCAAACCGGGCACTGCCTACTTGGCGGGCGTGCCACCGCTGAGCGCGGTGAGCGAGTCCGCCAGTCCGCCGAGGACCTGGCCGACCGAGCCGAGGCCCGGCTCGATGAGGTTGATGAGCTTTTCTACTGAACCGGTCATGCTTTCCTCCAGTTTGAGTCACGCCCCTCCGAGGAGCGTGAAGTGATTGACTGTCGCTTATTGCGACGCTGCGACTTACTTGCCCCCGGCAGGATCACCCTGGATGGAGCCGGTGATGGCGGTCAGGCTGCCGTCGGCAAGCCCCATGAACTTGACAATCGCCGGAAGAATCGGCGTGAGGAGCTGTCCCATTGAGCCCATCAGTGTCCCCTTAAAGTGTGGAACCCGCCGCGTTGCTATGAGTGCGACGCGGTCGAGTGATTTACATGCCGCGGATCACACTAGCACTGACTACCGGGGAGTACAAGACCTTGGTTCAACTCATTGGCTTCCACGTAATGCAACATCCTTCAACCCGCTGAACGACTGCCGCAGAAGTGTCAAGTAACGGTCGAGGTCGGGCACTGCTGCCGTATCGGCGCACACGTTGACAGTGAGTTGGGACGATCGTCCACGACAGAGGAAGTGGCGCAACAGGTCTCCGTTGATCGGCGGCTGATTCGGCAGCACCGCCGCGTGCGGCGCCCCGCAGAAATGTAGTCCTTCCGAGTCCAACGCGATGTTGCTGACCATCGTGTGCGAGGACCGCGGCTTGTCGGCGAAGGCGGAGGCCGCGCGGTTGACGCCGGCCGTCAGCTTCATCAACAGGGACGGTGTCGTCTCCTTCCTGGTCGCCACGATGCGCGCGGCCCGGAAGTCGCTCCGTTCCTTCGCGCGCCTGGACGATTCGGCGATCAACGCCAGCCTCTTCATCGGATCGTCGACATCAAAATGAAGTGAGATCGCCAGTAGCACAATCTGGTTGGATGAGCTCCACTGCTCCACCCCGCGAACCGAGCGGGGAACCATCGCAGACAGCGGCGCCCGCGTAGGCGCACCGTCCGCCCCGAGATACTCGCGCAGCCCGCCTGCCACCGTCGCCAGGAGCACGTCGTTCACGGTGGCCCCGGGCGATGCGGCCCGGATCGCGGCCACGTCGTCCAAGCCGAAGGTCATGAAGTCGATGGCGACTCCGCCGACCGCCGGACCGTTCAATCTGGTGGGCGGATCCAGAACGACGCGATCGATCTCCCCGGCCGCCTCCGCCTCCTCCACCTGGGCAAGCGCCTCACGTGTAGCGCGTATCGCCCGGACCGCACTGCCCACCCGCCACGAAAGCGAGAACGCAGCCCGCGCCGCCATGATCGGAGCGATCGGCGCCGAATCACGAGGCGGAGAGGCTTCCGGCTTCCCCACCTCCGCGTACATCCGGGCGGTGAGCTCGCGCACGGCGAGACCGTCCCCCGCGCTGTGGTGGATCTTGAGGAGCACGATGACCAGCTCGCCCGGGACGTCGTGCACTCCGGAGACTCCGGTGACGACGTGCAACTCCCACGGCGGCCTGGTCAGGTCGACGGGCTCCGCCACGACCTGCTCCAAGTAGCCGGCGACAGGCGCCCACCCGGGACCGTCGACCTCGTGCACGAACACGTGATCCGCCAGGTCGACATCCGCAGGCACCCAGTAGGGGTAATCGAGGTCCCAGAACTCGCGCCTGATCCGCCGGGTGAAGAACGGGGCGAAGGACAGCCGCCGGGACATCCACTCGTACGCCTGCTCCAGCGTCAACTGCGCCTCCGGCACGCCGGTGGCATCGAACATGTGCGCGGCGACCAGGTGGCTCCGATGCCCCGGCCGCTCGTGGAAATGGAACTCGGCATCCCGCGGCTGCAACCGGTTCCCGGTGCCTCCGACATCACGACCGGTGTTCATCGTTCTCCTCAATGTCCGCGCCGACCCGTTCGGCCAGGGACACGCTACAACGGTTCGCACGCCGTTGAGACGATGCGGGAAATATCGGGAAGCCGATCAGAACCGAGGACGTTCCCGCACGGACGACCGGGCCACTCCGCGTTTCTCCGGCGCTCGCGCGGAACCAGAACGCGGCAACAGCGAAAGGCCGTGCGCCTTCCATTCTTCTGAAACAGATTCACGTTATATTGCGATCCCGCCTCGCCGCTGCCGCCCGATTACCGCACAGGATCGCGAAGGTGCCAGAGTTCACTTGGCGCTCAACGCGTTTCACAGAAGCCGACATGATGCCGGCGGCCGCGCTGCACACGTCCCGCACCCGGATCGTCGGCTGCCGCGTCGTGGATTCACGACCGTGTAAGCGCCTCCCCGGAATCCGATGTGGCGCGTGTCAGCACGAGCGGGCCCTGCCTGCCGGCGATGGCCGGGGCACGCTTCCGCGGACCCGGTCCGGCCGTCGGCCATGCAGTAGTCGCCTCGCCACACAGACTCCGGCCGGGCCGCGACCGACACCGCACACAGGCCGTCCATCCCGGAAACGC
This sequence comes from Tomitella fengzijianii, assembly GCF_007559025.1. NCBI lineage: Bacteria > Bacillati > Actinomycetota > Actinomycetes > Mycobacteriales > Tomitella > Tomitella fengzijianii. The sequence goes on from NZ_CP041765.1 coordinate 3,217,683, forward strand.
CGCCGTTCCGTTGACAACGGCCCTGTGACCCGGAAAGGTCCACCGTGCGCCGGTGACGTGGAGCACCGGCGCACGCAACTGGACATCTCAGCGACAACGGAGGCAACTCACGTGCGTACCCACACTTCTGCCCTCAAGCGCGTCGTCGGCGGCGGCTTCGCCCTCGCCACCGCAGCGGCCTTCATCGTCCCGGGCGTCGCCTCGGCCGAGGCTGCCCCCGACACCGGCTCCGCCGCGTCCCTGCAGGAACTCCTGCCCGACGCCGGCAGCTCCGAGTCCCCGGCGGCCGCCGACGAGGGCGGCGATTCGATGTTCGGCAGCGTCACCGACCTCCTCGGCTGCTTCAGCAGCGGCTCCGGCGATACGGAGACCCCTGCGGCTGAGGGCGAAGGGGACGGCGACACCGGCATGGGTTCGGTGACCACCATCATCGACTGCGTCATGGGCGCCATCGGCGGCGGCGACGACACCGGCGGCGAGGTGTAGTCCACGCGGTCCACGCGAAAAGGGCGGGCCCCAGACCATTCCGGTCTGGGGCCCGCCCTTTCTGTCAGCGCGTGCGCGGCGGACTCAGAAGTCCATGCCGCCCATGCCGCCGGTCGGGTCCGCCATGGGGGCGGCCTTCTCCGGCTTGTCGGCGACGACGGCCTCGGTGGTGAGGAACAGGGCCGCGATGGACGCCGCGTTCTGCAGCGCCGAGCGGGTGACCTTCACCGGGTCGTTGATGCCGGCGGCCATCAGGTCCTCGTACACGCCGGTGGCGGCGTTGAGGCCCTGGCCGGCCGGGAGCTCGCGCACCTTCGCGGCGACGACGCCCGGCTCCAGCCCGGCGTTGTCGGCGATCTGCTTGAGCGGGGACTCCAGCGCGACGCGGACGATGTTGACGCCCGTCGCCTCGTCGCCCTCGAGCGCGAGGCTGTCGAGCGCGGGGACCGCCTGCAGCAGGGCCACGCCGCCGCCGGCGACGATGCCCTCCTCGACGGCCGCCTTGGCGTTGCGCACCGCGTCCTCGATGCGGTGCTTGCGCTCCTTGAGCTCCACCTCGGTGGCGGCGCCGGCCTTGATCACCGCAACGCCGCCGGCCAGCTTGGCCAGGCGCTCCTGCAGCTTCTCGCGGTCGTAGTCGGAGTCGCTGTTCTCGATCTCGGCGCGGATCTGGCTCACGCGGCCCGCGATCGACTCGGAGTCGCCCGCGCCCTCGACGATGGTGGTCTCGTCCTTGGTGACCACGATCTTGCGCGCCTGACCCAGCAGCTCCAGGCCCGCGCTCTCCAGGGAGAGGCCGACCTCTTCGCTGATGACCTGGCCGCCGGTGAGGATGGCCATGTCCTGCAGCATCGCCTTGCGGCGGTCGCCGAAGCCGGGGGCCTTGATGGCGACCGACTTGAAGGTGCCCTTGAGCTTGTTGACCACCAGCGTGGACAGGGCCTCGCCCTCGACGTCCTCGGAGATGATGGCCAGCGGCTTGCCGGACTGGATGACCTTCTCCAGCAGCGGCAGCAGGTCCTTGACCGTGGAGATCTTGGAGCTGACCAGCAGGATGTAGGGATCCTCCAGGACGGCCTCCTGGCGCTCCGCGTCGGTGACGAAGTAGCCGGAGATGTAGCCCTTGTCGAAGCGCATGCCCTCGGTGAGCTCCAGCGACAGACCGAACGTCTGCGCCTCCTCGACCGTGATGACGCCTTCCTTGCCCACCTTGTCCATGGCCTCGGCGATGAGCTCGCCGATGGACATGTCGCCCGCGGAGATGCCGGCGGTGGCGGCGATCTGTTCCTTGGTCTCGACCTCGGTGGCGGCCTTGAGCAGCGACTCGGACACGGCCGAGGTGGCCTGCTCGATGCCGCGCTTGAGGCCCAGCGGGTTGGCGCCGGCCGCGACGTTGCGCAGGCCCTCACGCACGAGCGCCTGGGCGAGCACGGTGGCGGTGGTGGTGCCGTCGCCCGCGACGTCGTCCGTCTTCTTGGCGACCTCCTTGACCAGCTCGGCGCCGATCTTCTCGTAGGGGTCCTCCAGCTCGATCTCCTTGGCGATGGACACGCCATCGTTGGTGATCGTGGGGGCGCCCCACTTCTTCTCCAGGACGACGTTGCGGCCCTTGGGCCCCAACGTGACCTTGACGGTGTCGGCGAGGGAGTTCAGGCCCCGCTCGAGGCCGCGGCGGGCCTCTTCGTCGTACGCGATCATCTTGGCCATTGCGAAGTGATCCTCCAGGTAGGAAGGCTGACACACGGGGCGGGCGGATGATGCCGCACCCCTAGTACGCTGCTGGCCAGGCTCGGTGCCCGCGACGGACGACCGCCGCCTGTGCCGCACGCGCAGTGACGTGCGGACGGCCACGGTCTCACCGTCCCGACCTGGCACTCACGCACAGTGAGTGCCAAACCCATTTTTAGCACTCACCACCAGAGAGTGCAAGGCATCGTGGGCCCGGCCGACGAGCCCGCCGAGGGCGATGCTTGACCCTGACGCAGGGGCAACGTCGCACCCTGTGTCCATGACAGCATCAGTACGCGTCGCACAAGCGGCGATCGAGGTCGACGGGCTGCGCAAATCTTTCGACGGCACCATGGTTCTCGACGGCATCGGATTCACCGTCCCTGCCGGAACCGTCTACGCCCTGCTCGGCCCCAACGGCGCGGGCAAGACCACGCTCGTACGCATCCTCACCACCCTCATCACCGCCGACGCGGGATCCTCCCGCGTCCTCGGGCACGACGTGTCCCGTGAGCCCGGCGCGATCCGCCGCAGCATCGGCGTCACGGGACAGTTCTCCGCCGTCGACGAACTGCTCACCGGTCGCGAGAACCTCCAGCTGATGGCCGACCTGAATCACCTCCCACGCGCCCGAGGGCGTTCCGTCGCCGACGGGCTGCTGCGGCGCTTCGACCTGGCCGACGCCGCGGACCGCAGCTCGCGCACCTACTCCGGCGGCATGCAGAGACGCCTGGACCTCGCGATGACGCTCGTCGGCGCGCCCGGCGTCGTCTTCCTCGACGAGCCGTCGACGGGGCTCGACCCGCGAAGCCGGCGCGCGCTGTGGGATGAGGTGCGCGCCCTGGTGCGCGACGGGGTGACGATCCTGCTCACCACCCAGTACCTCGACGAGGCCGACGAACTCGCCGACCGCATCGGCGTGCTCGACCGCGGCCAGCTGATCGCCGAGGGCACACCCGCACAGTTGAAGACGCTCGTGCCGGGCGGCCGCGTCGTCGCCACGTTCGCCGACGGGCGCGCGCTCGCCGCAGCTGCGCGCGAGTTCCCCGACGCCACGTGCGACGCCGAATCCGGAACCCTGACGATCCCGCACAGCGGCGCCCTCGCCGCCCTCCAGTGGGTGATCGCACGGCTCGACGCCCGCGGAGCGTCCGCAGTCGAGGTCCGCACCCCCGATCTGGACGACGTGTTCCTCGCACTGACGGGCCCGGCCCGGGACGACACCGCGACTCCAGCCGAGCAGAAGAACACGACCGGCGACCACACGGAGGAGACCGCACGATGACCTCGCCGATAACCCTGGGATTCCGCGACAGCCGGACGATGCTGCGCCGCAACCTGCTGCAGATCGTGCGGTACAAGTCGCTGACCTTGATGCTCATAGCCCAGCCGCTGATCTTCCTCGCCCTGTTCGTCTACGTCTTCGGTGCGACCATGGGTGCGGGCCTGCCGGGCGGCGGCGGACGCGGGGACTACCTCGACTTCATCATGCCCGCGATACTCGTGCTCACGGTCACCTCCATCGCGCTCAACACCGCGTACACGATCGCGCTGGACATGGAGAAAGGGATCATCGACCGCTTCCGCACCATGGCGATAGCGCGGTCGGCGGTGCTGACCGGCCGGGTGCTCGCCGCCGTAGTGCTGACTGCCGTCGCACAGGCCGTCGTCCTCGCGGTGGCGCTGGTGCTCGGCTACCGCCCGGCGGGGACCGCCCTCGGATGGCTGGGCACCGCCGGGCTGCTGCTCGCGATGACGCTCGCGCTCACGTGGCTCACCGTCGCCCTCGGCCTCGCCGCGCCGAACGCCGAGACGGCGAGCAACACGCCCATGCCGCTGCTGTTCCTGCCGTTCCTGTCCAGCGGATTCGTACCCACCGAGTCGATGCCCGCCGCCGTGCGCTGGTTCGCCGAATACCAACCATTCACGCCGATCATCAACACGCTGCGCGCGTGGCTGTCCGGCGCCGCCGCCGGCGCGGACGCCTGGTGGGCGTTCGGATGGTGCGCCCTGATCGCCGCCGCATGCTTCCTCTGGGCGCGCCGCCTGTATTCGCGCGTGCGGGCACACTGATCCCATGCTGACGATCGGCCAACTGGCTGCGCACGCCGGCGTGACGGTACGCGCGGTGCGGCACTATCACCGTCTCGGACTGCTGCCGGAGCCGCCACGCGACCATTCGGGCTACCGGCGCTATGACGCACGCGCCGTCGTCGACCTGATCCGGATCCGCACGCTCGCCGGCGCGGGCGTGCCGCTGGCGAAAGTGCCGGATCTCCTCCACGCCACCCCCGCGGACTTCTCCGCGGCCGTCGCCCGGATCGACGACCGTCTGTGCGCGCAGATCCGCCGACTCGAGAACAACAGGACGACCATCGCACGGCTGGCCGCAGGAGACAGCCTCGCGTTGCCCGACTCGGCGGTCTCCTACCTCGCCATGCTGCGCGCCCAGGGCGTCCCCGAGTCGATGGTCGAGGTGGAACGGGACTCGTGGATCATCCTCGCGGCGAAATGGCCGGACCGGCTGGACGCGTGGATCGCGGACAAGCGCCGCAGTTTCGACGACCCGCGGATGTTGCGGCTGTACCGGCTACTCGACCTCGACGGGATCACGGCCGAGGACCCGCGGCTGGCCGAGGCGGCAGACCTGCTCGTCGCCCTGTCCGAAGCCTACGACCCCGCCGAACAGCCCGACGAGCTCACCGAACAGGCACTCGTGGAGTTGCTCGACTCGTTCGCCGACCGCTACGGCCCCATCGCGGACCGGATGCAGGAACTCCTGGCGCAACGGGGCTGGACCGGCCTGAGCAACATGCAACGCACCGGCCGCTGACCGGCCGCCGCAGGTTCAGGAGCCGCCCAGCAGCGCCGGCAGGTCCGCGATGGAGTCGATGATGTGGTCGGGCTTGTCGGGTGACACGTCGACCACCGCCTTGCGGTACTTGCCGGTGCGCACCAGGGTGCCGGTGAGACCGGCTCGCTGCGCGGCGATCACGTCCGAGCGCAGGTCGTCGCCCACCATCAACAGCCGCGTGGGCTCCACGCCGACCACCTCGGCCGCCGACAGGAACGCCGTGATCGACGGCTTGCCCACCACCGTGATCCCCTCCCCTCCCGCCTCCTCCAGGCCCGGCAGGTACAGCCCCGTGTCCACGCGCAGCCCGTCCTCGGTCGCCCACACCATGCCCCGGTGCATCGCGACCACCGGCGTGCCCCCCAGCATGAGCTCGACGACGCGGCTGAGCGTGAGGTGATCGAAGGCCGCGCCCGCGCCGCCGAGCACCACGACCTCGGGATCGTCGGCGTCGAACGTCACCCCCGGCATGTCCTCGGTGAGGTCGGCGCCGCTGTTGATCAGCCACGCGCGCGCACCCGGGTGCGTCGACTGCAGGTACTCGGAGGTGAGGACCGCGGCGGTGAGCACCTCGTCGGCGTCCACCGCGATGCCCCCGGCTGCGAGGCGCTCCACGATCTGCGCGCGCGTACGCGAGGTGGTGCTGGTGAGGAACGCGCGCGGGATGCCCCGCCGTTCCAGCTCCGCCAGAGCGTCGGCCGCCCCGGGCAGTGGCCGCCAGGACGTGGCGATCACGCCGTCGATGTCCAGCAGCACACCGTCGATGTCCGCCGGTTTCGTGCTGTCCGTTTCCGCCCGGTCGCCCATGGGTTCAGCGTAGTGCGGCGGCCGGCGCTCCATCTGCCGTTGCCGCCCGCCCCTGCACAGGTGCGCCGATCCAGCAGTCTGGGCACATTTCCCGCCCGGAACGTACCCACACAGCTGGATCGGCGGGCGGGACGCGTCCCGGTCCCGCCTCTCTGCTGCGGCACCGCGCACGACAACGCCGGCCCCGGGGACGGATGCCCCTGGGACCGGCGCTGCTGCGTGCGGTGCTACTTCTCGGTGCCGAACAGGCTGCCGAGGCTGCCGAACAGGTCCAGGCTGCCCAGGCCGGCGCCCTCGCCCGCCGTGGTCGTGCAGCCGCTGACGGTGACCGGCTCGGAAAAGCCCTCTGCTTCCACCGCGTCCCAGCCGCCGGCCGGGCTGCCGCGGTACATCTTGAACGTGACCTTATGCGTGCCGTCCTCGGTGGGCGCGATGCCCAGCTCGTCGAGGTTCACGGTGTTCTCGCCCACCGCGACGTTCCAGCCGTACTTCTCGCCGTACTTTTCGTTCAGCGCCGTAGCAGCGTCCTCCTGGTTGGTGACGACCGGGCGGTACACGCCGAAGAACTCACCCTCATCGCTGGGGAGAGTGGCGTCCTCTCCGTCCACGCGGAAGTCCGCCACCCAGTTGATCGCGTCGCTGTTCTCGGCTTCCAGCGTGAAGTCGACGGTGCAGTTGTCGTACCCGGTGGCCGTGACGGTCACCCTTTCGTCCGGCGAGTAGCTGACCTCGCCGGTCTCGGTCGCCTCGGCGGCCGAGCCCAGGCTGCCGAGGGAGCCGCTCGGCGCCGCCGTGGCGATCCCGGGTGCGACGAACGCGCCGGCCAGGGCCACCGCGCCGATACCCGCCAACATCGAAATACGTGCAGAACGCATGAAGTTCACAACCTTTTCTCTCGCGCGATACCGACAAAACAGTTGAACTGCCCGGTTTCGCAGCTTTTCCTCGCGCCAAGACACGCCGGAATCCGAGTCATGGTGGAACCGTACAGACGGGGTCCGACAACAAGTGAACCGTCCTGAAGAACCTCAGATCCGATGTCATCCGAACGTCCTACATCCATTGAGTACGAGCGTCGAATGAGGCAGTTCCCCGACCCGTTGGGGCCGACGTGCAGGCGGCCGGCCGCCACCGCACACGGCGCAGGCTCCCGCGCACGCCCCGGCCTGCACTGGGATGGCCCGTGCCGCCGGTATCGCACCGGATTTCACCTGGCCCGCGCCCATCATGGAGGCATTGCACCGGATCGACGGGGTGCGGCGGCACCGAAGGCGGAGCGCAGGAGACTGAGGCGGACACCCTCCGCAATGACATCCGCGAGCTGCGCGAGTCCGGAGCGAACCTGCGGGACGTGGACTCTCTGATCGCTCTTCCACGCCGCTCGAGAGAACGAAGTCGCTTGTCACAACGCTACCGTTTTCGGTAGTGTTGTGACATGAACGCTCAGGTGAAGAACCGGACGATCGTGCGCGAGATTGCGCTCGACCACTACGGATACGTCACCACGAAGGCAGCGGGCGAGGCCGGAGTACCTGCTCGCGAGTTGCCCAAGCTTGCCGCACGCGGCGGCCTGGAGAACATCGCCTACGGGCTCTATCGTGTGCCGGACATTCCGCCGACCCCCTACGATCAGTTCGCCGAGGCACTCCTGCGGGCGGGCGGAGAGGCGTACCTGCACGGCGAGTCAGTGCTCGCGTTGTTCGACCTCGCCGACGTGAATCCGCTGCGGATCAAGGTGGCCGTCCGGCGCCGTACGCGCCCCGCGCTTCCGCCATTCATGGAGCTGACTCACGTGAGTACGGAGGAACGCACGACGTTCTACGAGGGCTTGGCGGCACAGCCGGTTGCCGACGCCATCCTCGAGTGCCGCGGCCGCATCGAGACCAGGCGTCTACTGGACGCAGTCGCGCAAGCGCGAAGCAAAGGACTGCTGACCACGACCGAGTGGCGGCGAGTGAAGAAAGGGCTTCGGTCGTGAACTACACCGGCACTCCGGCGAATGTACGCTCGCTGAACCAGCGCATCCGCAACGTCGAAGGCGACGAAGGACTGACGCAACGGCGTTGCGTCGGGATGGCGCTGGTCGTTGTCGGCCAGATGCTCCCTGAAGGAGCAGTCAAGGGTGGCAGTGCGATGGCACTGCGCTACGGGCGCAACACACGGTTCACGCAAGACCTCGACGCGGCGCGAGTCCGGTCGCTCGCCCACTTCCGAAGCGAGTTCGAGGCATCGTTGGCAGCCGGCTGGGCCGGTTTCACCGGAAGACTGATCGAGAAGGCGGCACCGCGTCCGCAGGCGGTACCTACGGCCTACGTGATGCAGCCGTTCGACGTGAAGCTCGATTACCAAGGACGAGCCTGGCGCACCGTGAAGTTCGAGCTGGGACACAACGAAATCGGTGACGCCGACGAGCCCGAGTATCATCTTGCCGCCGAGCTCGCCGAGCTCTTCACCGAGGTCGGTCTGGAGGCGCCGAATCCGATAGCTGTCATGCGTTCGGATCATCAGATCGCACAGAAGCTTCACGCGGTATCGGGAGAGGGGAGCGAGCGAGCCCGCGATCTCGTCGACCTTCAACTCCTCGATAAGGGTGAGGACTTCGATCTCACACAGGTGGCCATGACGTGTGTCAGGCTATTCGGCTACCGTCAGCAGCAGGTGTGGCCGCCGAACATCACAACCGGCACCCAGTGGAGCACGCTCTACACCGAAGCCGCTGATGGGCTCGATGTTCTGCCCGCCGTCGACGAAGCCGTGGCCTGGGTCAACAACTTCGTCGAGCGCATCACGGCATCGATGGAAGGAACGCCGCGGACATGATCCGCTCGGGTCGGGACGGCTTCGCGCCCCCACGGCGTGCCGGTCGCCCCGACGCAACAGCGCGCGCGTGGACTATCCGAGAGCCGATCCGAACGCCGGCGGCACCGGCACGTACCGGCTCGCGGGCACCACGTCGATCTTCTCCGCCGCACCGAACGTGGCCGTGGACGCGCTCATCGCGTCGGTGCGCCGCTTGAGCTCCGCCTTGGCATCGTCGCGCGCCCGGTCGACGCCGTAGAAGGCGAAGATGTCGGATTTGGCGGCGTCCGGGAACTGCTCCTCGACGATCGCCGCGAGCGCGGGCGCCCCGGGCGTGACCGCGCGGATCACCAGGTTCTGCACGTATCCGAAGGTGCCCTGCACGTCGATGGCCACCTGCGTGTGATGGTCCTGCCAGCGCGAGCGCCAGTGCTCCGGGTCCATGCCGTCGGGCCGCCGCAGCAGCGCGACGCCGGTGAATCCGCGGACGCGCGCGTCCGGGCCCGACCCCTGCGGCGCCGGCATCGCCATCGGCACCGACTCCGTGACGAGCCACCCCTCGACCCGGCTCGCGGCACCTCCCAGGATCTTCTCGATGCGGAGGCGTTCGGGCCCCTCGCACCGGTCCAGCCACACCGCGACGAACGCGGACACCGGGCGGTCGAACGTGGTCAGCCGCAGCGGTGCGTCGGCGACGGCCGCGTCGTCGGCGCACACCTGCACGCCCCGGGCGCCGGCCGCGGCGATCTCCTCCGCCACCGGCCCCCGCAGCGCCGCCGAGAACGCGTCCCGCGACGCGACGTCGTCCGCTTCGCCGTCGCGCCACACCGCGTAGATGACCTTCTCCATCGAACCCTCCAGGTCGTCGCCCGCCTGCCTCCGGTCGAGGCCGCCACTGATGGTCTACCGTCGTGTGCGCACAATCGATGTGAGCGGTGCCACTGGCCGGGAGCGCCTCCGACCACTACGCTCCAAGTGACTGTAAACGCGGGTTGCAGACAAAGTGCCCGCAGCGGGCGGCCGTCCGCCCCGCCGACCCTCAAAGAATGGAGCGCCCGTGAGTGACGACCTCAAGGCCAGCATCGAGATCGACGCCCCCGTGGAGAAGGTGTGGACCATCGTCTCCGACCTCAAGCGCATGGGCGAGTGGAGCCCGATGACGCGCAAGATGCGCGTGTCCGGCCCCGTGGGCGTGGGCACCAAGACGTTCAACCTGAACAAGTCGGGGTGGCGCGTCTGGCCGACGACCTCCAAGGTGGTGCGCTTCGAGTCGAACAAGCAGATCGCGTTCCGGGTCAACGAGAACCGCACCATCTGGTCTTACGAGCTGATCAGCGACGGGCAGACCACCACCGTCACCGAGCGGCGCGAGGTGCCCGAGGGCACGTCGAAGGTCTCGCAGTTCCTGGTCAAGTACTTCATGGGCGGCACCGAGCCGTTCGAGCAGAACCTCGCCAAGGGCATGGACGCGACGCTCGCCCGCATCAAGCGCGAGGCCGAGGCCGCCTGACACCCCGCCGTGATGCGGCACCGCCCGCGCCGGACGACGGGCGGGCGGTGCCGCATCGACGGAGCAGGCCGGGTCAGGGGTGCAGCACGATCTTGCCCACATGCTTCCTGCGGGCCAGCTCCTCCTGCGCCCCGGCCGCCTGGTCCAGCGGATAGCGTGCGGCGATCACGGGCGTCACCGCGCCGGCGCGCGCGATGTCCATCAGCATTCGGAAGTGCTCCGGGGTGTGCATGCTGGAGCCGACGATCCGGATGTTGTGCAGGTACAGCCTGCGCACGTCGAATGCCACATCGTGCCCGCCCAGCGCCCCGGCGATGACCCAGCGGCCGCCCTCGCGGACGAGCGGCACGCCGCGGCCGACGAGGTCTCCGGCGACGACGTCCAGCGCCACGTCGATGCCCTCGGGGGCCAGGTCCCGCACCTGCGCGATGACGTCGTCCGCGCGGTCGATCACCGCGTCGGCGCCCGCTTCCCGCACCGCGTCCGCCTTCGGGCCGCTGCTGACGGCGAGCACCCGCACGCCCCGGGCGCGGGCCAGCTGCACCAGCGCCAAGCCCACTCCGCCCGACGCCCCGGTGACGAGCACCGTGTCGCCGGCCGCCACGCCGCCGCGCTCGATCATGCCCAGCGCGGTGCCATAGGCGGTGGGGAGCGCGGCCAGCTGGTCATCGGAGAGCGGCGAGCCGGACACGTCGTGGATGCGGTCGATCGGCGCGGTCGCGTACTGGGCGTATCCGCCGTCGCGTTCGCTGCCCATCAGGCCCACCGGGTGCGCGTCCGCGGCGGCCGAGTCGTAGATCGCCGGGTCGATCACCACGCGCCGCCCGATCAGCGCCCTGTCGCCATCCGCCCCCACCTCGACGACGATCCCGCACACGTCGGCGCCCTGCACCCGCGGAAAGTCGATCGGCCCGCGCCATCCGGCGGGCGCGTCCGGATCGCCGGGCAGTCCGTAGGCGCCCTGCCTGGTCCACAGATCCGTGTTGTTCACGGCGACGGAGCGCACCTGCACGAGCGCCTCCGATGCACCGGGTGCCGGGACTGCTGCGCGGACGGTCTCCACCACCTCCGGTCCGCCGTGCCGGGTGATCCGCGCTGCGGTCATCGTGTCCGGGGTGCTCATCGATCGTCCTCCCGTGGGTCGGCGCCTTGCGTTCGCGCGAAGGCCGCGTCCCACGGTAGCGACGCGACGGCGTCCCGCACTCACACAGAGTGCGGGACGCCGTGACGTGCTGCTGTTCGCCCGATCAGCCGGCGGACAGCGAGGACAACGAACCGCCGCCGAACAGCGAGCCCAGGGAACCGGAGAAGATCCCGTCGCCGCAGAACGGCCCCTCGCCCTCGTTGGGAATCGCCGTGCCGGTCAGATGCTGGCTCGCCGTGATGACGTCGGCCGTCGAAGCGCCGTCGGCCCCGTACTGGATGACGAAGTGGCTGTCGGCGGGCAGCGAGCCGTCCACCGCAGTGACGGTGAAGGTGAAGGTGCCGTCCGCGTTCTCAACCGGGCCCGAGACGTCGAAGTCTTCCGGTCCGAGGCCGGTCACCCACCTGTCGGTCGTCTGCATCGACTCAGCGAACCACGGGTCGTCCGCGGGCTTGATCGTCACGTCGGACATGCTGTATTCGTACTCGGCCGGCAGTGTGATGGTGAGCTGGAAGTCGTTGATCGCCCGATCTGTCGCGGCGACGGTGCGCCAGGTCATATGGTCGGCGTCGCCCCACTTGTCTGTCCTCAGGTAGCCCGCCGACTCGAACTCTGGCGACACGAACACGTTGAGGTCGGCCGTGGCGCCCTCGACGAGCGCGAAGTTCGTGGCCGCATGCCAGTCGACGGTGCAGCCGGTGGACACGTCGCCGTTGTGCTTGCCGGAGGTCGGCAGTTCGTACCCGGGCGCCTGCTCCGCGGACGAGCCGAGGCTGCCGAGCGAGCCGGTCAGCGGCGCGGCGGCCGCAACCGCCGGCACCGCAAGGGCGATGATCCCGGCCGAGGCCAGGGCTGCTGCTGATCGAATCCTCATGTTGACGGCTCCTTGCCTCATGGTGCGGAGTGCACCGAATCCGTGGCCCGACGTCTCATCGCGGGCGCGCCTCGGTGTCGCCGTGCCGGGCACACCGTGAACGGGCCGGGGAAGCAGCACCGACGACCGCCGCGCGCGGACTGGAGACGCGGGTTCACGGTATGCACGCCACCACCCGACAATCCAGGAGTGCTGAAAATATCCTGTGATCGTCTGTCACGCGTGCGGCTGTCACCCGAACGGACTACACAAGCCTCGCCGATTTCCGCAGGCCATACGCGTCACGGACGTCCGATACGCACCCGCCACGTCTCCGGCCCCTCCTCGAGGTACTCCCACGTGAAGTCGCCCTCGTGCTCCGCGGCGAACTGGTAATACAGCGGCTTCGGGTCGTGGTCGTTGACCAGGACGAAGCCCTCGCCCGCTCCGCACGCCCCGTAGCTTTCGAAGATCAGCTGGTGGCGGCGCGCCGGCGGCTCCGTGCGCACATCCAGGACGGCGTCCTCTACTGCGGCCATGCCCTGTCCTCCCACTCCGCGCGCCCGCCGTTTGCGCGGACGACGCATTAATACCGGATGTTTCCTCATTAAATTATGCCTGTCTGGCGGCGATGACAAGCCCGTGCTGCACAATGGCCCCATGCGCACCGTTGCCGAGCACCGCGCCGTGGTCGCGGCCCTCCTCCCCCGTTCCACCGCCTCGGCCGCCCTGCCCCTCGCCCAGGCGGCCGGGCGTCCGCTGGCCGCAGACCTCGTCGCCGGGCGCGCCCTGCCCGCCTTCGACAACTCGGCCATGGACGGGTACGCGGTCCGCGCGCAGGACGTGACCTCGGCCGCCGAGGACGCGCCCGTCGCGCTGCCGGTGACCGCCGACATCCCCGCCGGACGCACCGACACGCCGCCACTCGAGCCGGGCACCGCGCACCGCATCATGACGGGCTCGCCCGTCCCGGTGGGCGCGGACGCGATCGTGCCGGTGGAGGACACGGAACCCCTCGACGAACCCGACCCCACCTATGCCCCGCGCGCAGATGCCCCGCCCACCACTGCTCGTGCCGCCAATGCGGCTCCCCACCGCGTCGCCGTTCGCCGCGCGCCCGCCGCCGGGCGCCACATCCGCCGCGCCGGCAGCGACGTCACCCCCGGCACCGTCGTCATGGAGGCGGGCACCACGCTGGGCGCGGCGCAACTGGGGCTGCTGTCCGCGCTGGGCGTACCGCAGGCCACCGTCGTGCCCCCGTGCAAGGTCCTCGTGCTCTCCACCGGCAGCGAGCTGGTGGAACCGGGGCGAGACCTGCTGCCCGGGCAGATCCACGAGTCCAACGGGATCATGCTGGCCGCCGCGGCGCGCGAGGCGGGGGCGGAGGCCCAGCAGTCGCACTTCGTCGCCGACGACGCCGACGCGTTCCTGTCCGTGCTGCGATCCGCCGACGCCGACCTGGTCATCACCTCCGGCGGGGTGAGCATGGGCGCCTACGAGGTGGTCAAGGACGCGCTCACGGAGCGGGGCGTCGAGTTCGTGCGCGTGGCCATGCAGCCCGGCAAGCCGCAGGGCGCGGGCATCGTCGACGGCACCCCCGTGATCACGTTGCCCGGCAATCCCGTCAGCTCGCTCGTCTCGTTCGAGGTGTTCGTGCGCCCCGCCCTGCGCGCGGCCATGGGGTTCCGCGACACCGAACGGCCCCGCCGGCGCGCAATCCTGTCGGAGTCCCTGACCGCGCCCGCGGGCAAGACGCAGTTCCGGCGCGGCGTGTTCGACAGCGACGCCGGCACCGTCACCACCGTGGGCCCTCCCGGGTCGCACCACCTGCGGTGGATGGCCGCCTCTGATTGCCTGCTCGAGATCGCCGCGGACACCACCGCGCTGGACGCCGGCGCCGAAGTCACCGTCTGGGATCTGACAGCCTGATCCGGTCGGTGCTGCACCGTTGCCGATGCTCCCACCTGCGCGACTGAGTCGATGCCGCCGCCAGTTGGCACAATGGTGTGATGCCCCGCATCCCCGCATCGGGCGGGGACCGCGATCAAGGAGAAGACTGAAGACAGTGGCGCGCCGACCGAAGTCCACCGACGCAGCAGGCCCCGGCGCCCCCGACGGGCAGCCCGCCTTCTCCCTCTCCCACGCGGTGAACCTGATCCGCACCACCGTTCCCCCCATGGACCGGGCGGGGGCACCGTTCGTGGCCGCGCCCCTGGCGCTGGCGCTGGCCGGGCGACGGCGACGGTACGTGCGCGGGCCCGCCCTCGCGGCGGCCGCGGTCACGGGCGCCTTCTTCCGCAATCCTCCGCGGGTCCCGCCGACGCGTCCCGGCGTCGTCGTGGCGCCCGCCGACGGCGAGGCGGTCCTGGTCGACCACGCACCGCCGCCCGCCGAGCTGGGACTGGGCGACGCCCCGCTGCAACGCGTCAGCATCTTCCTGTCGGTACTCGACGTCCACACCCAGCGCTCGCCCGTCACCGGCGTGGTCGAGCGCGTCGAGTACCGGAAGGGCCGGTTCCTCTCCGCCGACCTGCCCGACGCGGCCGAGGTGAACGAGCGCAACGCCGTCGTCCTGCGCACGCCCGACGGGCACCGGGTGATCTCGGTGCAGATCGCGGGCCTGCTGGCACGCCGCATCGTGTGCCGCACCGGCGAGGGCTCCACCCTCGGGATCGGCGAGACCTACGGGCTGATCCGCTTCGGCTCGCGCGTGGACACCTACCTGCCCGCCGGGGCGCGGATCCTCGTCGAGCGAGGCCAGCGCACCGTGGGCGGCGAGACCGTCCTGGCGGAACTGCCGGCCGAGGCGGACAGCGCGGCCACAGCCGACGCGGGGCGGGCCGGACGATGAGCGGCCCGGTCGCCGACCCCGCGGACGACACCGACGACCGCCAGGGCGTCCGCATCAACACCATCCGCCTGCTGCCCAGCACCATCACTATCGCCGCGCTCTGCTCCGGACTGTCCGCCCTCCACTTCGCGCTGCTCGACCGGCCCGGGGTGGCGCTGGCGCTCATCGCGCTGGCCGCGATCCTCGACTCGCTCGACGGCCGCGTCGCCCGCATGCTCGACGCCACGACCAAGATCGGGGCCGAGCTGGACTCGCTGTCCGACGCGATCTCCTTCGGGGTGGCGCCCGCACTGGTCATCTACGTGTCCCTGCTCGAGGGGCACCGGCTCGGCTGGATCGCGACGCTGCTGTTCGTCGTGGCGATCGTGCTGCGCCTGGCCCGGTTCAACACCCTCGTCGACGACGACACCGCCCCCTCCTACACCAAGGAGTTCTTCGTCGGCGTGCCCTCGCCGGCCGGCGCACTGATCGCGATGGCGCCGATCGCCGCGGAGGAACAGTGGGGCGACGGCTGGTGGACCAATCAGATCCTGGTGATGGTGTGGCTCCTGTTCACCGCGGTGCTCATCGTCTCGCGCATACCCACGCTGGCGATGAAGGCCGCGTCCGTGCCCCGGCGCGCTGCGGTGCTGCTGCTCGGCGGCGTGGCCGTGACCGTCGCCGGGCTCGTCACCTACCCGTACGTGGTGCTGCTGGTGCTCGTGGCGGTGTATCTCGTGCACATTCCCTTCGCCGTGCGCAGCCAGAGGTGGGTGGCGGCGCACCCCGACGCGTGGGACTGCAAGCCCGCCGAGCGGCGCGCCATCCGGCGCGGCCGGTCCGACGCGGACACGATCGATGCAGACGCAGGCCCGCGCACGCCTGAAGCGCGTTCCGTGGAGGTCACGCCCGCCGCCGGTCCGCCCACCGCGTTGCCCGCCGCGGCATCCTCGATGATGGAACGCCCCGCCGCCCCGCACGGTGTCCCCGGCCGCCGGCTGCGTCCGGGACGGCGGATGCGGCGCGTGCGCGTGGCGGGCCGCCGACGGCAGTAGGGCCGGGCCCCCGTCGAGCAACCCGCGTGCGGGGGGCCGGAACCGCGTCGAGCAACCCGCGTGCGGGGGGCCGGAACCGCGTCGGCTCTCACACGGACTGTCGCATTTCTTCTATCGCGGGCGCGCGGCGCGGCGAGGATGAGCGCATGGGAAGCACGAACTACAGCAACGCGTTCATCCAGGTCGCGGAGGACTGCCCGGTGGCGGCCGCCGAACCGCCGCCCACCGGGGGCAGGACCCCGTCGGTCGCGGCGCTGCAGCACGAGCTCCTCGCCGGGCATCCGTACGAGCTCACCAGCGATGACCTGCTGTTCGAGGTGTACGCGGTCCGCCACGACATCCCCACCGACGCGCGAGCGGCCGCGCGCGCGGAGTTCTTCTCCAGGAGCCAGGCCTGCCTGCGCGCCTCGCCGCTCGGCAAGCGGTACGGCTGGGGCACGCACCACGACGCCGACGGCCGTATCGCGCTCGTCTCCCTCGGATCCGACGAGTACCGGGGCCTGGCCGCCGATCCCACGGTGAAGCAGTTCAAGGCCATGCGATCGAAGCGCGGCTGATCGGGGCATGATGGACGGGGCCTCGTCGACTCTCGGCGGGCTCAACGGCCCCTTCCGCGCCCGACGCGGCAAAAGCACATCCGGCAGGACGAATATCAGGTGACGCGCTCCTCTCACATACCCCAAGCCCCGGCGCCGGGGCCGTACAGCAGTCCGAACGGCAAGAGCTCTCAGTGGCCCGGCGTCGAAGCAGTGCGGCGGCGGCGATGGCGCGGCCGGCGCCGACGTGCGCAATCATGGGCGTACGACGTGCTCGAACGCGCCGTCGCCATGATCGACGCCGATACGCGCGCCACCGTCGTCTCGTCCCGCCTGGACGATCAACCGGGCTACCTCCGGATCGTCTACCGGCGCGCCGACGACACACGGCTGTACGGGTTTCGCGCCGACGCGCTCGGAGTGCACCGCCAACCGGAGAACCGCCGCGTCCCCGCGGTCGGTGCGATCGCGGAGGACATTGCCGCCGCCGTCGGCATGACACGGTCCGGGAACGGGAAGTCGGCGCGGCCGATCCGCGACGGCGGGGTCCTCTGGTGGGGCGACGGCTACCCGCACGACCGGAACGCGCCGGTGGCGGACCCGGACGACACTGCGGGGTTCGGGGCCCTGACCGCCGGCGACGCACGGGCATGGTCGCAATGGCACGCCGGCGGACTGACCCCGGTGACCGATACGGCCGCCGCGGATTGGCTCACCCGCAGCGCATTCGCAGCCGGTCGCGCCGCCGGCAACCCCGCAACCGTGCGCCTGTCCAACCCGGACGATCCCGACGACTTCGACGGTTTCGCCGGTCTGCCCGACGCCGTGCTCGCCGCAGTCACTGCCGCACTGTCGCGCGCCACCACCACGCCCGCCGCGTGCTGGTACGCCGTGCAGGAGGGGACGCCGGTCACACGGAGCGACCACGCCGGCACATTCGCGTTCTACGCCACCGCGGGCGCACCCGCACCGCCGTCGCCGCCGTCCGCACTGCCGACGATGTTCCTCGACGGGCCCCGCGCGACGATCGGGGTAGGCCACTGCAAGTACGTCCTTTTCGCCGGACCGGCCGGCGCGGCACCGAACATGGGCTGGAGCCCCACCCCGACCTCGTTCTGTCGTCAGTGGCCCGATCTCACCTGGCCGGACGACAGGGCGTGGCTCGCCGAATACGAGACCTACGACAATGTCCTCGACATCACCGGACCTGTTTCCCTGATCGAGGCGCTGAGCTCCATCCCCGGCGTGGACGCCGAACGCGTCCGCTAGATCGCCCTTTGTGCGGCAGACGGCGTTCCCTCCTCGCGACGACGCGCGTGCGGACACGGTGTGTCACATCTCGGTCGCCCAGAGGTAGGTCCGTGCGCCGCCGTCCACTGCCGGATCCCATTCCGCGCTGAGGAAGCCGTGAGACGTCCTCACCGACTTGCACGACATCAAGGTCGGCGATTTCACAGGCCGGTACTCCGGCGGTGCGTTGGCGAAGTCCGCAGACCCTGCCGGATGACACGATGCGAGCCCCGACCTTCTGCGCATGTCACGGGCGCTGACTCCGGACTCCGACTCCACGACCAGATACGCGCTGGAATCCGGAAACGAGGGATGGTGCTCGTAATATACGACCAAATCGGACTCGGCCAAGTGCAGGCCCAAATAGGTCGCGACGGAGATCGCGCTTTTCCGTGCCTGCCGTGCGCTCAGCGAGTGATACAGCGGAGGGACGCCGAACCAGAGGCCCAGCGCTCCCACGACCATCACCACCGCGACTGCGCCGGCCCACCACCGCGTGGATCGTCCCCGAAACGGATTGTCCATCCCCTATCGGACCATATGGCGGGCAATGGAGTCAGGACGAGGCCGGCCGCAGGCGATCGGTGCCCGGGCATGGAACGACTCGTCGCGCGCCTGCTTGCCGCCCGCGGTGATGGTTGTCGGCGGAGTACTGCCGACGCCCGGCCTGCGATCTGACGACTGTGAGGGGAATCCTCGCGGCACGGCGACGCTGCGGCCCCAGCGCGCCGGCCAGGTCGCCGAGCACCCCCGCCAGCAGCGGGCGGGCACGATCGTCGTCGATGCCGACCACCTTGCGGATCGCCTCATCGAAACCGATATCCCCACGCAGGTATGCCTCACGCGCCGAGTCGGACATGGCAGTCACACCGATCATCTACTTACGTCATCTTTCGTATGCAATTCCATGTTTACCGACGAAGGCGCGGGCCGGAGTGACCCGGCGAGGCCGACCGGGCGGGCGCGCACCACACGCCCGCCCGGCGACGACGGCCTCCGGTCCCGCTCGGCTACGCCCAGCTTGCGGCGGCCCGCGCGTTAGTCTCGTGCATAAGGTCGTTGCCCTCCTTGACCTTGCGGCTGATCACCTGCAGCACCTGGGTGAGCTCGACGTAGGCCTGATCGAACTTCGACTGCGCCGCGTGGTAGCTCGCCTGCGCCTCCCCCTCCCACGAGCCCAGGAGTGTGCGGACGTTGGTGTCGAGGTCGGCCTTGTGCCCGTTGAACGCCGCGATGTGGCCGTCGATCTCCGAGGCCGACTGCTCGATGCCGCCGAAGTCGTAGTGGATGCGTCCCGTCATGGTGGTTCCTTCCCGAAGTGTGTGGGGCCGGTCGGGTGCGCCCGCCCGGCCCGCGTGTGAGCCCTTGTCAGAGGTCGAGCGCGCCGCCGACCTGGTTCAGCGACTGCGCGCTGTCCTGGCTGGCCCCCGCGTATCCGACGCTGTTGCCCTTGATGTTCTCGCTGATCTCGACCAGCGACAGCTGCATCTTGTTCATGCTCGCGTGGTACCGCTGCATGACGCCCGCGAACGCGGTGTGCGCATCGCCCTGCCACGACGCGGCCACCCCTTCGACCGTCGCGTTGAGCCGGCCGAGCGTCGCCTTCATCTGATCCGAGGCGTCCATCGCCCCCTGCGCCGATGTGCGCATCACCTCGATATCGGTGGTCAATGCCATTGCAGAACTCCTCCCCTATTCTTCGATGCGGAACCGGTTGCGGCCCCGCTGAAATCCGTTTTCCGGCCATGCGTGGCCGGACGATCACCGCCCCTACGCCAGGCCCAGCTCGACCTGCACCGCGCGATGCCGCCGTGCCAGGTCGTGCGAAGCCGCGGCGAACGCCTCGACGACGCGCGCACCCAGCTCCGGCCCCCGCAACGCGCGCACCTCTTCGTGCAGCCGCAGCGCGGCGGGCATGCCGAGCCCGTCGACCTCGGCCTCGACGCTGCCGTCGGCGCTGCTTCCCGTTCCGACTGCGGCCCGCATCTGTTCGGCGCAGCCGCGCAGGCGTTCCACCTGGGTCCACGCGCTTTCCACCGCAGCGGCCATCCCGTCGCCGCTCTCCACAGTCATGCCCTGGTCAGCCACGATTCCGGTTCCTCCTCTCCCCACGCCGGCTGCCCGATCGCCGCCGCCCCGGCCGCGTCGGGCAATCCGATGCGGCCCAGGAGGCCGTCGTCGATTCCGCCTGCGGAGAGTTCCGCACGCTGCCGCGCCTGCGACGCCGCGGCCGCCGCGGTGCACACCCGCAGGATCCGGGCGGCGAGCTGCTCGCGATCGCATCGCGCCGGCAGCTGCGGGTCGACGTGCACGTGCGCGGGCAACCCCGACGGCGCTGCGTGCACGCGCACCGCGCCCGAACGCTCCGCGGCACCCGCCGCCCCCTCGCCGGCCTCGTCGTGCTCCACACAGGTCTCCCCGGTGCGCACGGTTTCACCGATCACCATTGCTCCCCCTCGACTTGTCCACTACCGGCTCTCCCCACGCCGGATCGAGTCCTGCCCCGCACTGGCAGAACGTCGACTCTCATCCGGCCGTCGGCCGATAGAACCCTTGGAACTGCATGTCCGCGTTGGTCGTCCGCAGTGACGAGACCTGCACTGGATCGCCTGCCTCGATCATCCGTCCGTCGCCGAGGACCATGGCGACGTGTCCGTCCCACACCGCCAGGTCTCCGGGCGCCAGCGCGTCGGCCGGCACCGGCATGCCCACCGACTGGTTCTCCGCGAGCCGCGGCAGGTCCACGCCGGCCTGCCCGTACGCCCACTGTGTGAGCCCGCTGCAGTCGAGGCCCTCCCCAGGGTCGGTCCCGCCCCAGCTGTATGGGACTCCGCGCTGCGTCAGCGCCGCGCGGACCGCATCCGCCGCCTCGGCGTTCGGTGCGGTGACCACGTCGCCGTTCGGCAACCTGACGTCCGCACCGCCGCCGACGAAGCCCGCCCCCGCCTCGGCGCCCGCCGGTACCGCGCCGCCGGCCGCGGCCGTCGCCGTCTGCGCGCCATCCGCTGCACCCGCGCACGCAGGACAGGTGCATCCGGGCGGGCACGGACCGTCCACGACCGCGGCCTCACCACTCCCGGGTGCGGTCGGCGGTCCTGCGTCGTCAGCCCCTGCCTCGAAGAACGCGTCCACCCGGCCCTTGACGTCCCCCCAGGCATCCACGGCCGCGGCACGCACCTGCCCGGTCAGGTCGGCCCCCGCCTGCGAGAGCCCCTCCGCGAAGCGCGCCAGCCCGCCCGCATCGGGCATCGCCGGCAACGGCACCTGCGGAATGTACGGCGCCAACTCCGCGGCGTGGGCCTCCAGCTCGCCGCGCATGCGTGCCACCACGGCCAGCGCCTGCTCGACGTGGTCGGCGGCCGCGGCCACCACCGCGACCTGGCCCGCCGGAGTGAGCAGCGCCGGCCCCTGACAGGCGACGACGGCGAGAAAGGAGTCAAGGATCCCGCCGAGTTCCCCCACGCCGCGCCGCACTCCCGCCGCGGCATCGGCGAGCACCGTGGCGATGCCGTCGCCTTGCTCCACCAGCGCGGCCCCGGCGCGGCCCGCCTGTGCCGCCAGCCGTGCGCACGCGTCCGCGTCCGCTCCCTGCCAGCCGGCGCCCACCGCTCCTGCCGAGATGACCCCCGTGCGCATCGCCGCCGCGATCCCCGACGACCCTTCGCGCACGCGGGTGTCCGCGCCGCACGCACCCAGATCTCCGGTGCCCGCCTGCGCGATCAAGTCGGTGATCGGCCGCGCCAGCGCCTCGGCGATCACAGCGCGCCTCCCGCCGACAGCGCTCCGGCCTGCGCGGCCTCGTGCTGCTCATACGCGTCTGCGATGACCGACGCCGTCGTCCCTGCCGCCCCGAGGACCTCGGCCAGGCCCGCCACCCCGGCGCCGTGCGCGGCGTGTGCCGCCGCGAAGGACTCCACGAAACCGCCGCCCAGGACCCCGAACACAGGGCCCAGAGCCGCCGCCATCGCCGCGGAGTCCACCCCGGAATGCGCCGCGACCCCGTCACCGGCTTCCGTGAACTCGCCTGCACACCAACGGATGTGGTCGACGGACACGATCAAATCCCCCATGCGAAACCCCCCAAAGCTCTTTCCGTCCCGCCGGAATCCCTCCGGCGACTCCCCACGCCTCCCGGCCTCCCCCGAGGTGATGCCGACGTCCACGCCGCCCCCGCGGCCGGACGATTCCGACAGTACACGGGCAGGCCGTCGGCGGCGGCGCACAACGGAAGTTATCCACAGGCGCGGCCGCAGTTGCGCATAGCCCTTCGGCGAGTCATTCCGCAGCCTCCGAGAGCGCAAGCTGCACCAGGCGCCGCCCTCCGGACCTGGTGACCAGCATGCCCCTCCCGGGCGGCATCCTTTCCGGCCGGGCACCGCCGATCAGCGGCCCCTCGTCGCGGCTGCCGTTCATGACGACCCCGTCTGTCGACAGGTCCTTCAGTCGGCCGAGCACCGGATCGAACATGGCCCTCGCCGCGCCGCCGGTACGCCGGGCGATCACGAGGTGGAATCCGATGTCCTTGCCCTGTGAGAGGTAGTCCACCAACGGCTGCAACGGGTTTCCGGACGCTGTGGCGACCAGGTCGTAGTCGTCGACGACGAGCACGATCTCCGGGCCCTCCCACCATGAACGGGCACGCAGCTGCGCCTGGGTGACGTCCGTACCCGGAAGTCGCTCCGCGAGCACCGACCTCAAGTGCGCCACCATGCGTCCGAGGATGTCCGCGGTGGTGGCGTATCCGGCCAGGTGCGGCCCCTCGACCTCGCCGAGCATCGTGCGGCGATAGTCGACCACGATCAGCTTCACCTGCTCCGCGGTGAACTCCTCGACCAGGCCGCGGCACAGCGTGCGTAGCGCACTGGTCTTGCCGGATTCAGGGTCGGCGAACACCATGAAGTGCGGCTGGTCGTCGAGCCGCGCGTGCACCGGCGCCAGTGCCGCCTCGTCGAGCCCCAGCGGCACGGCAAGCCCGGCGCGGCCGGGTCCGCACTGCTCTGCCAGTTCCTCCCGTCGCAGGATCCGCGGCAGCATGCGTATCCCCGGGGCGGCGCGGCCCGGCCACCGTCTGCACAGCAGTTCCACCGCGTGCGCCCCGGCGTCGGCGGTTTCACTCACTTCGCCGTCGCCGGCGGCCGTCAGACGCGGCTCCGCGATCAACAGGTGCAGCCCCTCGTCCGTGAGGCCGCGGCCCGGGCGGCCCGCCGGAACCTGGGCCGCACGCTTCCGATGCATCTCCGAATCGGCGGGGTCCCCCAGCCGCAACTCGATGCGCGTGCCGATCATGTCCTTGAGCGCCGGGCGAAGCTCCGCCCACCTGTTCGCCGTGATGACCACGTGCACTCCGTAGGACAGCCCGCGCACGGCGAGCGCGTGGATCTGCGGCTCGAGCTGCTCGAAGTCCTGCCGGACGACGGCGAACCCGTCCACCACCAGAAACACGTCTCCGAATCGGTCGAGGCGGTGACCCTCCGGTTTCCCCGTCCCGGCACGGAGTGTGCGGAACCGGTCCATGGACTCGACGCCGAGCCGCGCGAACTGCTCCTCCCGCGCGTCGACGATCGCGGTGAGCTCCGCGACCGTGCGACGCACCAAGTCGGTGTCCCGCCGCCCGGCCACCGAGCCCACGTGCGGAACTCCGGACAGGCCGGCGAGGGCGCCGCCTCCGAAATCGAGGCAGTAGACCTGCACTTCGTCGGGCGAGCACCGCGCAGCCAGCGCCAGCACCAGAGTGCGCGCGGCGGTCGATTTGCCGGACTGCGGCCCGCCGACGATCGCCGCATTGCCGCCGGCGCCCTCCAGCCGCACCGTGAGAATGTCGCGGCGCTGGTCGAAAGGCCGATCCACCAGGGCCACCGGGACCGCGAGAGCGCCGTGGCCGCGGCGCGGGCCGGCCGCGTCGAGCAGCACGCCGAGCGCGGGGGATGCTCCGAGCGGGGGCAACCACACTTCGTGCGCACGGTATGCGGCGGATCGCAACCGCTCGACGACCACGTCCAGCAGCACCGGTGCAGCGTGGTCCGGTTCTTCGACCTGTGCGGACGGCCTGTGCACGGCGGCCACCGGCGGCGTCCGCGATTGCGCGGTGAACAGCATCGCCCACGCCCGCTGCGCCTGCGCCGCAGATGCGGCCGCGGATCCCGACCGGGGCACCGGCCCGGACGCGTACGCCGCGGTGAACCGGATCAGCTCACCGGAATCGCACTTGAGGTAACCGGAACCCGGAACAGCCGGAAGGTGGTAGGCGTCCGGCACCCCGAGCACGCTCCGGGACTCGTTGCCGGAGAACGTCTTGAGTCCGATCCGGTAGGACAGGTGGCTGTCCAGACCACGCAGCCTGCCCTCGTCCAGCCGCTGGCTGGCCAGCAGCAGATGCATGTGCAGCGAACGGCCCAGCCTGCCGATGGCCACGAACAGCTCGGCGAACTCCGGTTGCCGGCTGAGCAGCTCCGAGAACTCGTCCACGACGATGAACAACGCGGGCAGCGGGGCGAGATCCGCGCCGTCGGTGCGCGCGGCCTCGTAGTCGCCGACGTTCGCGAAGTTCCCGGCGGCGCGCAACAGCTCCTGGCGCCGGTGCATTTCGCCCGAAAGCGCATCGCGCATGCGGTCCACCATCGGCAGCTCGTCCTCGAGGTTGGTGATGACGGCCGACACGTGCGGCGCGTTCTCCAGGCCCAGGAACGTGGCGCCGCCCTTGAAGTCCACGAGCACCAGATTGAGCTGTTCCGGTCCGTGCGTGACCAGCAGCGAGACCACGAGCGTGCGCAGCAGTTCGGACTTGCCCGATCCCGTGGCGCCGATGCACAGGCCGTGAGGGCCCATGCCGCCCTCAGCGGACTCTTTGAGATCGATCTCCACCGGCATTCCGGAGGGGTCGAACCCGATGGGCACGCGCAGGCGGTCGCGTCCGATCCGCCGTACCCACGCGCCGGCGGGGCTCAGGGCCGACGGGTCGGCGATCCCCAACAGAGACATCAGACCGCGGCCGCCCGGGCCGGCGGGCACCCCCGCGTCCGGCCCGCCGTGCGCCACCCGGTATCCGGCGAGGGCGCGCGCCGTCGCGGCCGCCTCCGCCGCGCCGACGGCGTCCACCGTGCCGAAGTCCTCGACGCCGGCCGCGCTGTGCCCGGCGATGCGCCCTCCGGAGACCTCGCAGCGCAGGCCGCGACGCGCCGCGAGCCGTTCCAGCTCTCCGGTGAGGTCGAGAACCGTCACCCCGTCCACTCCGGCGGCGCACAACCGCTCGTCGCCCAGGACGTGGCCGCCGTCGAGCACGACGACGATGTGCGCCTGCC
The DNA here is from genome assembly GCF_007559025.1 of Tomitella fengzijianii. NCBI lineage: Bacteria > Bacillati > Actinomycetota > Actinomycetes > Mycobacteriales > Tomitella > Tomitella fengzijianii. The sequence goes on from NZ_CP041765.1 coordinate 3,242,873, forward strand.
CCGGCACGGGATCGGCGAGGCGGGAGTAGCGGCCTCGGCCAGCCAGATCGCCGTCGAGCGTGTCCTCCAGGTCGTGGAGCGACCGGAACACCAGCGAGCCGCGGCCGGGCCGGTCTCCGCCCGGCGGGCGGGCGTGCGGAAGCCACTTGATCCATCCCCAGTCCACGCCGTCCGGGTCGGGCGAGACCAGGCACACCCGTACGTGGTCGGGCCCGTGGAATACGCACAGCTGCAGCAGCATCGCGCGCACCGCCGACCGCGCCTGCGACCTGTCTCCACCGAGGACGATCGCCGCGAACCCGCGCAGCGACACCGCAGTGGGAAGCCGCGGCACCACCGAATGCGTGTGGACGAACCGGCGCATCGCCACCGCGGAGATGGGCTCGAGGTCCTCCAGCGGCCCCAACGCCGGGACGGCGAGCGTGGTGGCCAGGCGCTGGTCTCCCAGGCCGATGCGCAGGTGGCAGTAGTCCGGCTGCTCCGGCAGCCGCTCCCACATGCGGCGACCGCCCACGAGCCCGCGCAGCGCCCCCGGCTCCGGATGGTGCCAGCCCAGGCCCGCACGCTGCGCACGCACGGTCTCGGCCACCTGGTCCCGCACCCCGGCGAGGTAGCGGAAGTAGTCCTTCCGCTCCTCGTCCAGCTCCGCGGGCCGCTTGGACCGCGAACCCCCTGCCCCGCCGAGCATCCCCACCATGGAGAACACCATCATTATCGGGAAGAGCAAGGTCATCGGGTTGTTCATGCCTCCCGACGCCACCATGAGCGCCACCATGCCGAGCATCGCGACCACCATGACGACCGGCATCAGCCGCTGCAGCAGCCCACCGGGCACCGGACGCGGCACCGACGGCGGCGGTTGCAGCTCGAGCTCCCCGCCCGGCACCTGCGGCGCGGGCAGGCGCGGCCGCCGGACGAAGTCGCGCGTAGTCATCCGATCCCCCCTCGACTCGGCCGGCCCGCGCCGCGCTGTGACGCGACGACCCCGACCGGACCCCGACCGCCCTCCCCGGCGATCGGACGCATCGTATGCGACCCCACCGACACGTTCATCCGCCGGGCACGGTGTTGTACGGTGACCACCGCATGGGGGAAGGGCGCCGCCGCAGGCGCCGGGGGACGCCGCGCGGCCGCATCCGCGCAGAGGATCATCGCCGGGGGGCATCGCGTGGGATCAGCGCTCGTCACAGGGGAATCGGCTCCGTCCGCGGGCACGTCCGACGTCGGCCCGGCGACGTCTCCGGAGTCGTGCTCGCTCTCGCTGATCGCACCGGAGACGCAGGTGGACGTCACCGTCCCCGCGTCCGTGCCGGTCGCCGCCCTGATACCGGAACTCGTCGAGTTGACGTCGGCGCACCGGCGCACGATCGCCGCCCCGCACGCGCACGACGAGGACGGCGCGGTCTGGGTGCTCGCGCCGGTCGGGGCCGCCCCGCTGTCCCCGGAGTCCACCCTCGCCGAGCAGGGCATCGTCGACGGGACGCTGCTGCACCTGCAGCGATCCGCCGCCGCCGCGCCCGAGCCGCTGTTCGACGACGTCGTCGATGCCGTGTCCGTCGCCGGGGCGGAGAGGTTCGCACAGTGGGGCGCACCGGCGGCCCGGCGTCTGGCGTTCGCCGTCGCCGTGACAGCCGCGTCCGCCGGGGCGTGGATGCTCCTCGCGCCCTCGCTGCCGGATCTTCCGCTGCTGCCACGCACCGCCTGGACATCGGGGACTCCCGGCACCGCCCAGGGCGCACGAACCGCCGTGGCGGCCGTGTGCGCGGTCCTCGCCGCGATAGCGAGCCCGGTGGTCGCGCGGGTCTACGGGGATGCCGGGACGGGAAGGGTGCTCGGCTACTGCGCTCTTCCGTTCGCCTTCGTGGCCGGGGCCTTGCTTCCACAGCCGCTGGTGGGGCCCGCCGGGCTGCTCGCCGGCTGCGCCTTCGCCGCGGCGTGCGCCGTGGCATGCTCCCGCGCCGAGCGCTCGGGCATCCTGGTGCACACGGCGACGACCACCGCGTGTCTGACGGTCGGCTCCGCCTCGGCGCTGGCGGCCTTCACCCATCCCGGCGCGCAGGCGACGGGGGCCGGGCTGCTCGTCGCGGCGGTCGTCGTGCCGGCGCTCGCCCCCAGGCTGACCGTGCTGCTCGTACGGCTGCCGATGCCGCCCGTGCCATCGCGGGACGTCCGCGCCGACCTCGCCGCCGACTCCTGCGCACCCGCCCGCCTCGCGCCGCACCTGGTCGAGGGGACGGTGAACGCCGGCCGCTGCCTCGCCGGGATCATGGCGGGCGCGGCGGCGACCGCCGCAGCGGGCGCGCTCAGCGTGACACTGTCGCCCGCACCGCTCTCGTGGCCGGGCACCGTGCTCGCCGCCGTGGTGTGCACGGTCCTCATGCTCCGCGGGCGTGGGCACGCGGACACCGCGCCGGCCGCGATCCTGGTGTCCGGCGGCGCAGTCACGGCGATCCTCACCACCGCCGCGGCCGTCGGCTCGTCCGGCTCCCCGCACGGCCCCGCCGTGGTGACCGGGGCGGTCCTGGCCGCGACGGCAGTGGCGGTGGCGCTGTACTGCGGGGTTGCGGCCCAGCGGATCGGGTTCTCCCCTGTCGTGCGCAGGGGCGTGGAGCTGGCCGAGTACGCGCTCATCGCGTCGGTGCTGCCGCTCGCGCTGTGGGTGATGGGCGCCTACTCCGCCATGCGGTCGCTGTGACGGCGCGGCGCAACCGACTCGCCGCGGCCATGGTGCCCGTGGCGCTGATGATGCTGGCGGCGGCCGTGACCGTCGCCGCACCCGCCGCCGCGGACGTGCGGCAGACGGCCCCGTGTGCCGTCGCCGATCGCGCCCCCGGCGCGCCGCCTGTGGGCGTCCCACCCGCGCAGGCCCTCCTCCACGTGTCGGACCTGTGGCGATTCGGCTCCGGGCAGGGCCAGACGGTGGCCGTCATCGACACGGGCGTCGCACCCCACCCGCGGCTGCGGAACCTGACCGCCGGCGGAGATCTCGTGCAGGCCGGCGGCCCGGGGGCAGCTGGTGCCGGCCTGACCGACTGCGACGCGCATGGCACGCTCGTGGCCGGCCTCATCGCCGCCGCGCCCTCGCCGCACGACGGCTTCGCCGGAGTCGCACCCGACGCGCGCGTCCTCTCGATCCGGCAGTCCTCCGCGAAGTTCACCGACGCCGACGGTGCGGCCGGGGCCGCGGGCACCGGCGAGGACGGGACGGTCGGCGGCCGCGGGGTCGGGACCATCGGCACGCTGGCGCGCGCGATACGCATGGCGGCCGACCAGGGCGCCACCGTCATCAACATCTCCGAGGTGGCGTGCGGGCAGGGCGTCGGTTCGCTGCGCACGCCAACTCTCGCCGACGCCGTCGACTATGCGGCCGAGCGCGACATCGTGATCGTCGTGGCCGCCGGGAACACCCGCGGCGACAGCGGCGCCTGCCGGCAGAACCCGACCGAACGCGACCCGCTGCAACCGCATTCGCGCGGATGGGACTCCGCCTTCACCGACGTCGCCCCCGCGCACTACACCGACCACGTCATCACGGTCGCCTCGGTGGACCCGGGCGGCGCGCCCTCGGACTTCAGCGTGGCGGGGCCGTGGGTGACGGTGGCCGCCCCCGGCACGGCCGTCACCTCGCTCGCCAACAGACCGGACGGCGGCCTGGCCGACCGGGTGCGCACCGAGCGGGGCGTCGCGGCCATCGAGGGGACCAGCTTCGCCGCGCCGCTCGTCGCCGGCCTGGCCGCGGATATCCGATCGCGGTTCCCCGCCCTGTCCGCGACGGAGGTGGTCGAGCGGATCGTCGCGACCGCCGTCCCCGGGCCGCACGGGTGGGAACCGACCGTCGGCTATGGCGTGATCGATCCGATGTCCGCCCTCACCACGCCGCCTGCGGCGCTGCCGGCACTGCGGTTCGGGGGCGCGGGGCCGGGGAACGGAGGGCCCGGCGGCCGCACCGCCGCCCTGGCGACGGGGCCGGTCCCGCAGCCACGCGACACCACCGCCCGCGACCGCGCACTGCTCGCCGCCGCGGCGTCCGCCGCAGCGCTCTGCGCCGCGGGCATCGGCGCCGCGATCCTGCGCCGCGCACGTCCGCGCCGCGCAAACGCGCTCAGTCGGCGGTGAGCAGCGCCGCCGGTGCGGGATCGGGGCTCAGGCCGTCGTGCATCACCAGCGCATCGGTGCGGTTGAGCGCGGGGCCGGCGGGCAACAGGCCCAGGATCGACCATGGCGCCGGATCGGTCTCATCGCCCAGGCCGAGGACCTTCGACGTCGCCGCATCCGGAATCCCATAGCGCACACCGGTCTCGGCGACGAGGAACCGCGGGCCGTCCGCCCGCCCCGCACTCACGCCGCCACCGGAGTCCCGCACCGCGGTCACGTGGGCGGCAGCGCCGGGCCGCAGCACGAACCGGTCCACCGACGGACCGGCGCCGTCCGCACCCACCAGTCGCACCCCCGCGACGCCGGCCGCTCCCTGGCCGCCCGTCCACGCCGTCCATCCGCCGCCGCGCCGACCGGAGGCCCATGACACGCACAGCGTCCCGTCCTCCACGTCCCGCAGTCGCAGCGGGCCCGACGGGTACCCGTCCAACGGCAGCGGCGTCCGCGTCACGGGTGCATCCGCCACCGACTCCGGCGCGATGCTGCGCTGCCGGAGGCCATGGCCCGCGCCCGAGTACAGGATCAGATCCGCGACGGTTCCGGGAAGCGCCTGGAGGCCGTCGCGCAGCACCACGTAACGGTCGCCGTCCGCACCGCCACCGGTTCCGCGGTCGACCCGGACCACGTCCCCCACCCGCACGTCCGCCATCGGGAAGCCGGGGAGCCCGCCGGCGCCGTCGATGCGCGGAGCCCGCAACTCGGGTCCTTCCGGCAGCGCGGCCATCAGGCCCGCCGACACCCGCACCGGTGCGACCCCTCCGAGCCCCAGCGCCCGCACCACCTGTGGATCGCCGAGGTCCACGGCGGACCGCGCACCGTCGTGCACCACGTAGGCGCCCTCGCCGTCCGTCACCAGCACCGCCGCACCCCCGGTGAGCGCGTCCGCCGCCGTCGCACCCCCGCCGATCAGTAAGTTCGTGTGCGCGACGGCGCCGCGCTCGAGCTCGTCGCACACGGCCCACGGCCCCGCGATCTGGCCGTCACGGGCGGGAAGGATCTGCGGCGCGCCGGGTATGCCGACCACGGGTCCCCGGCGCAGATCAGGAAGGTGATCGTCCGGAACCCCCGACGGCGCTGCATCCGTTCCGGCGACCAGCCGCGCGGACGCGAGATTCAGGGCGGGGTGCAGCACGTCCGCGACGGCGCCGCCCCCCGGGCCCGGTGCGGCGATCCGCTCGCCTTCCACGCGCACGTACAGCGCGCCGCTGCCCTCGGCGAGCAGGATGTCGGCGCCGTCGGTGTCCGGCGCCGGGCTGATCCACGCGGCGATGCCGAATCCCGCCATCACCAGCGTTCCCAGCACCGCCCCCACCACGAGCGAGCGCGACGCGCTGCGCATCGGCTCGTGCAGCATGCGCACGTCGCGCCGCACCAGCGCGTGCTCCATGCGGCGGATGATGAATCTGTAGCCGTTCACCTGCGGCCTGGTCGTCAAATGCGCGGGCATGGCACCCCCCGTTCTCCCGCTCCCCCGCGGCGGACACTACCGTAGGCCCCGTCCGGTACGGGGTCCGGACAGCGGATCCAGGGGGGATCAGGGTGGGAACACGTCCGGTCGCGATCGTCATCGCCGCCGAAATCGTCGGAATCACAGCAGCGCTCGCACTTCTCGTCGTCGGTTCGGGCATTCCGGCCGCGGCGGCGGCCGGGATCCTGACGGGGCTCGGCGCCGTCGTACCGGTCCGCGGGCGCTCCTTGGTGGACGGTGCCGCGCTGCGCTATCGGCACCTTCTGCAATCCCGCGGTCTCCTCGCCGCCGTCCCGCCCGGGCCGGCGATGACCTCCGGCGGGAACGGCCGGGGGGCGGCCGGGCGGCGGAAATCCGCGCCGTCCCCCGCCGCACCCACCGGCGTCACTCGGCGGCTCGCAGTACCGCCGGAAACCGGTTTTCGCTGGGATGCAGAAGAACTCGTCTGCGCAATGCAGGTGTCCGAGCAGTTCGTCGGCATCACGACGATCAGCTCCGGCCGTTCCCCGCAAAGCCGCGGGGGCGCGGCCGCCGCATTGTCACCGGGGCTTCTCGCGCCGCTTCTGGACCAGTTCGACGTCCGCCTGTCCGGCATCGACATCCACACCCGCAGCATCCGGACTGCCGGCCCTCCCGCGGCCGCCGCGGTGCACTCGCGCCTGGTGGGTCAACTGCCGGCGGCGGTCCGCCACGACACCGTCGTCATGGTCCGCCTGGACCCGCGGCTGTGCCCGGAGGCGGTGGCCAGGCGCGGCGGCGCCGGCCCCGGCGCGCGCGAACGCGGCGCGGTCCGCGCCGCGGGGGTCGCCGCCGCCCGCATCGTCCGCGCGATCGAGCGAGAGGGGATGGCCGCCACCATGCTCACCGCCGCCGACCTCGACGGCGCCGTGCGCGGTTTCATCGGCGACCACGGAGCGGGCGGGGCGCGGGTGCGGTGGGACCGCATCGACACCGGCACGGCGAGTGACGCCGGGCGCCGCACTCACACGACGTTCGCGCTTCCCACCGACGCGGCCGCTGTCGGCGCACACCCGTGGGCCTGCGCATGGGACCAGCCCTGCGCGACGGCAGTCATGTCGGTTCGGCTGGGACGGCCGCGATCTCCCGGCCACGTGCGAGTGGGCGCGCTGGCCCGCTATGCCTCCGACGCGCCGGTGCCGGCCCCGCGCGTGCCCGGGGCACGCCTCCTCCGCGGCGCCCAGGCCGACGCATTGCAGGCGACCTCCCCCCGCGGCGACAGCCGCTTCGACAGGCTCGCCGAGCCCGCAGACATTCCTCCGGCCGCGGCAGGCAGGCTCACGATCCCGGTCGCCGGGCATGGGCAACTGATCGGCGGAGACGCGTCCGGCAAGGCGGTGCTCGCGCGCTTGGTCGGGCCCCCGCTTCGCACGGTGGAAGTGGCCGGGCAGGCGTACATCGCCCGCCAGGTGGTGTTGCGCGCACTCGCGACCGGCGCGCGGATCCTGGTGATCACCGACCGCCCCGGCGAATGGCGCCACCTGGAGGCGGAGATCGCCGACGTGTCCTCCCTGCGGGTCGCTGCGGCCGTGTCCACCTTCTCCGGCGTCACGACCCCGCCGACGAGTGCCCTGTCCGACGCGACGGTGCGGCGCTACGGCGCCGTCGTCGTGGACTGCCTCGGGTCGTCCGTTCCTGTCCCCCGGGTGCCCGCCGACGCCACTGTGATCCGGGTGGTCCAGCGCGGGGCCGCAGGGGCAGGCCATGCGGACGCGCGGGTGCACCAGGACCCGGACGACCCGAACGCCGTGCACGTCGTCGTGCACGGGGCCGCGGCGACGGTCTCGGTGGTGTCGATCCCCGACGAGGCCCGGCTGATCGGGCGGCCGGAGTGACGGCCGTGGCGACGCTAGGTGTCAAGGAACGATGCACGCCGGATCCGTTTCGGCGTGCGCCGCCCTGCTACTCCGCGAGGTCCGCCAACGCCTCCAGCCCGCGCCCGATGCGCTCCGCGTCGCCGGGGCCGAAGGTCGCCCACAGCACCCCGCCGGGGGCGCGTCCCGGCGCCGCGACCAGCCGGCCGCGCGGCGAGTCGTAGACCACCATCGCGGCGGGCGGCACAGCCTCGTGGGGCCCGGGTGCGCACGCCGATCCACGCCGCAGCCGCACCACCTCGCTCCACGCAGTGACCGAGCACAGGACCACGGCGATGGTGTCGGCGGCGTCCGCCGGTGCACCGCACGCGATGAACGCCGCAGCGCACTCGCCCTGCGACACCGCGCCGGGGTCCTCCGGTGCCGCGGCCGTGAGGCGCTGCTCTCCGCACTCGGCCAGCCGCTGCTGCAGCTCTGCGAGCGGTACCCGCACCGGATCCCGCAGCGCGACGGGTTCCGCATCACCGAGGAACCGCATCAGTTCGGCGCGCCGTGGACGCGACCATGACAGTGCGACCGGCGCGTCGTCGCCCGTCGCACGCGTCGCCGCCACGCCTGCCCGCAAGCCGACCGCACCGATCGCATCACGCGGACTGGCCGGCGGCCGGTCGCCGGCCAGGCACAGACGCGCGACGCCGCCCTCGGTGATCCGCCGCGCCGCGACCTCCTCCGGCGCCGAACACAGTGCGGACACGAGCTCGGCGAGCGGAGGACACGGTTCCGGTCCGGCGCCGCCCCCGCCCGTTGTGAGCAGGCCACGGCGGCGCAGCGCACCGTCCACTTCCGCCGTGGACGGAGGCGCAGCACCGACAACGCGTTCGGGCCCGCCCCCGAGGGCCAACGGCAGTTCCTCGATGCCGAGCAGCCCGGCGCACCGCTGCAACTCCGGGATGGAAAGAGTGATCCGGTGGGCGCGGTCGCTCACCGCGCCGCGCCTCCCAGCACCGCGGGCACGACGAGGCGGCCGTCGTCGATCCGGTCGAGGGCGCGCAGCCGCTCCTCCGGCTCGTGGTCGTCCTCGCCGCCGGAGCCGGCCGTGCCGGGACGCAGGCGCGGCGGGACGGCCGACCGTGCCGCGGACGGGGTCTGCTCGCCCGTCCCTGAGATCCGAGGACCGGCCCGGCCGGCGCCCGACGCAGGTGCCGACGCCCCGGATGCCACCGGCGCGAGCGCGGCGCCCCCAAGCCCGCCGATCCCCGTGCCGTACACCCCCGCCCGTGCGGCCACCGCGCCACGCCCCGGAACCGCCCCCGCTCCGTCCGGAGCGCCGGCCGCGTGCACGGCGGGCGCCGGAGTTCCGGCTGCGGCGAGCGCCGTGCCGTGCCCGCTCAGCCCGGTGGGCGGGGCCGGCGCGACCGCCGCCGCGCGTGTCGCTGCGGACGCGGCATCGCCGAGCGCCCCCGGATCCACCGCCCCGGTTTCGAGGAACTCCGCGGCCGCCGCCCGGGTCTGCTGCCCGGCGGACTCCGCCGCGCGCGCGAGGTCACGCGCGGCGGAGTCCACCAGCGAAAGTCCGTGGTGCTCCGGAATCGTGATCGGCGGCGCGGGCCTGAAGGGCGCGGGGACGGACAGCACCGTCGACGCCGCCTCGTAGCCGTCCATCGCCATCGCCGCGCGGATGTCCATCTCCCGCTCGGCGGCCTCGGCCGCGGCGACGCCCGCCCCGAGCCCGACTCCGGTGGAGGCGGCCGCCAGAGTGGCACCCGCCATCGCCGCGCGGGTCGCCGCGATCTCCACCGGGCTGGGCATCACCAGCGCCGCCGCCGTGTATGCGGCGGCCCCGGCGCCGGTGGTCACCGCCATCCGTCCCGCATGCTCGATGGTTTCCGCCAGCCAGGCACCGAAGCCGCCGAAGCTCGCGTACGCCATGCCGGCCGCCGGTCCCTGCCAGGTGGTCCCCAGCCCCCCGACCGCGGCCGTGAGTGCGGCCGCGCCCGCGCCGAGCAGCACGGTCAGGTCGGTCCACGCCGCCGAGGCCGCCGACATCGGCACCGGCCCCGGGCCCGCGTACAGAGTGGTCGAGTTGATCGTGGCTCCCCGCGGAAACCACACGACTCCGGTGAACCCCACCATGGTTTTCTTCCCCCTTCACGAATATGCGCAGCCGCCCTCCCGCGTCCGCGCACCCCGCCGGACCGCCCGCGCGAGCCGGCGGGCGATCGGTCAGTACAGCGCGCCCACCGCCGACGCCGCGGCGCCGTCCGACGTGCCGTATGCGGCCGCCTGCAAGCGCAGCGCCTGCGCCGCGCGGCGCAGCTCGTGCGCCCCCGTGGCCGCGGCGACGTCGAAGCTGTCCGCCACCGCGTGCTGATTACGGGATACGGCGAGTGAGACTTCCTCCGCACCGGCCGGCGCCGCGTGCAGCGCCGGCGAATGCGTGCGCCTGGCCGCGTCGATCCCCTCCGCGACCGCGTCCAGCTCCGCGGCCGCCGCCACCATGGCCGCCGGTTCGACCACCACCATGCCGCCGGCGCCGCCGCCGAATCCCCCGCCTGAAACGGCGCCACTGATTCCCGTCACATTCCCCCCTCGGGTCCCCGTTCCCCGTCCGCCCCCACGGACGGTGGTCAACCTAACACGCGTCCGCAGCACGCGCGAGAGGTTGTCCACAGGCCCCGTACCGCGCTGTCGAGCAGCACGGAAGCGTTCCACTAAGATCAATCCGAGCCCTCGTCCGCATCAACAGTCGGAGCACTGGATGATCACACTGCTCGTCGCGTATCTCATCGCGGCGGCCAGTGCTCCCCTCCTTGTGCGGACCTGGGGCCGCAACGCGTTCTACGCCCTCGCGGCGGTACCCGCCGCCGGCACGGTGTGGGCGGCCACCGCGTGGGATTCCGCGGCCACGGTCGACGCCCAGTGGATTCCGCAGCTGTCGATGAACTTCACGCTGCGCTACGACGCGCTGGCGCAGATCCTCACCGTCCTCGTGCTGGGTGTGGGTGCGCTGGTACTGGTGTACTGCGCGCGCTACTTCCATGACACGGAACCGCGCCTGGGGTTGTTCGCCGCCGAACTCACGGCGTTCGGCGGTGCCATGCTGGGCCTGGTGCTCAGCGACAACATGCTGCTGCTCTACATCTTCTGGGAGATCACGACGGTCCTGTCGTTCCTGCTGGTGGGGCACTACGCGGAGCGCGCCACCAGCCGGCAGGCCGCCACCAAGGCGCTGCTGGTCACCACGGCCGGCGGCCTGGCAATGCTCGTGGGGATCGTGGCGCTGGGACACCAGGCGGGCACCTTCCTCCTCTCCGAGATCATCGCGGACCCGCCGTCGGGCGTCGTGGTGAACATCGCCGTCGTCCTGCTGCTCATCGGCGCGCTGAGCAAGTCGGCCATCGTGCCGTTCCACTTCTGGCTGCCCGGCGCGATGGCTGCGCCCACCCCCGTCAGCGCCTACCTGCACGCGGCCGCCATGGTCAAGGCCGGCATCTTCCTGATCGCCCGCCTGGCCCCCGCCTTCGCCACCACCCCGTACTGGCGCCCGCTGGTGCTCACGCTGGGTCTGGTCACGATGATCCTCGCCGGGTGGCGCTCGCTGCGCGAGTACGACCTCAAGCTGGTGCTGGCCTTCGGCACCGTCAGCCAGCTCGGCTTCATGGTGACGCTGGTGGGCGTGGGCTCCCGCGATGCCGCGCTGGCGGGCATGGCGGTGGTGGTGGCGCACGCGCTGTTCAAGTCGTCACTGTTCATGGTGGTCGGCGCCATCGACCACGCCACCGGCACGCGCGACATGCGCGAGCTCGCCGGGCTGGGCCGCGCGCACCCCGGACTCGCAATCATGGCGGTCGCGGCCACGGCGAGCATGGCGGGCGTGCCCCCGTTCATAGGATTCGTCGGCAAGGAGGCGGCGTTCGAGGCGCTCGACCACGCGCCGGCCGCGGCCATCGTGCTGCTCACCGGCATGACCGTCGGCTCGATCTTCACCGTCGCGTACTCGGTGCGCTTCCTGGTGGGCGCGTTCGCCGGCAAGGGCCGCGCCCCCACCCGCGCCGTGGCCGGGATGCACGCCCCCGGCGCCGCGCTGCTGGCCGCGCCCGCCCTGCTCGCCGCCGCGGGGCTGGCCGCCGGGTTCGCGTCGGGTTGGATCGACGCGCTTCTGGCCCCCTACGCGGACACCCTCCCCGGAGGGGGCCCGCATCCCTACCATCTGGCCCTGTGGCACGGGATGACGCTGCCGGTGTGGCTGACGATCGTCGTGATCGCCGGGGGCGTCGCGATGTTCGCGGCCCGCTCCACGCTCAAGCGGTGGGGCCCGGACAAGCCCCCGCTGGGCAACGCGGACCGCGTCTACGAGGGCGCGCTGCGCCTGGCCGACCGGATCTCGCTGCGGATGACCGGCACGGTGCAGCGCGGTTCGCTGCCCATCACGCAGGCCGTGATCCTGGCGACGTTCGTGGTGCTGCCGTCCGCGACGCTGCTCCTGTTCGGCGTCCCCGAGGTGCAGGCCGCCGGGTGGGACTCGCCCTGGAAGCTCGCGATCGGCGCCCTGATGATCGGCCCGGCCGTGGCGACCACCGTCCTGCGCAACCGGCTGGCGGCCGTGCTCATGGTGGGCTTCACCGGCTACGGCATGGCGATGATCTTCGCGCTGCACGGCGCCCCCGACCTGGCCCTCACCCAGTTCCTCGTCGAGACGCTGCTGCTGGTGGTGTTCGTCCTGGTGCTGCGCAAGCTGCCCGCCGAGGCTTCCGCTCCGGTGCCGACGCGCCGGATGTTCCGGCTCCGGTCGGCCCGCATCGCACTGTCCGCCCTGGTGGGGACCACCGTCGCCCTCCTCGGCGCCTACGCCATCGGATCGCGGACGGCGCAGCCCATCTCCGACGCGATGCCCGACGCCGCCTACGACGGCGGCGGCGGGAAGAACGTCGTCAACGTGCTGCTGGTCGACATCCGCGCGTGGGACACCCTCGGCGAGATCTCGGTGCTGCTCGTCGTGGCGACCGGCGTCGCCAGCCTCGTGTTCCGGCACCACCGCCTGGGCGGCGCGCTGCGCGTCTCCGACGCGCCCGAGGAGCTGCGCAACGGCCCGGTGACCCGGTCGTTGCGGCTGGTCGGCAGCCGCATCTCCGACCCGCGCACCCGCTCGCTGGTCCTGGAGATGACCACCCGGCTGGTCTTCCCCACCGTGATGGTGCTGTCGGTGTACTTCTTCTTCGCCGGCCACAACCACCCGGGCGGCGGTTTCGCCGGGGGCCTCACGGCCGGGCTCGCCCTCACCCTGCGCTACCTGGCGGGCGGGCGCTACGAGATCGGCGAGGCGCTGCCCATCGACGCGGGCAAGATCCTCGGGGTCGGTTTCCTGCTGGCCACGGGCACTGCCGCCGTGTCGCTGCTGATGGGTGCCCCGGTCCTGTCCTCGGCGATCCTGGAGGTGACGCTGCCCGTCATCGGCCACGTCAAGCTCGTCACCGCGCTGTTCTTCGACGCCGGGGTCTACCTGATCGTGGTCGGCATGACCCTCGACATCCTGCGCAGCCTCGGCGCGCAGCTGGACTCGCGGGCGGAGGTGAAACTGCAGTGACCGTCGACATCGGCCTGCTCGTGGTGGTCGCCGTGCTCGTGTCCTGCGGCGTCTACCTTCTGATGGAACGCTCCATCGTCAAGATGCTGCTGGGCATGATTCTGGGCGGCAACGGCATCAACCTGCTGCTGGTGCTCGCCGGCGGCGGCGCCGGCGACGCACCCATCATCGGCAGCGACGGCCGCATCTACGACACCGACGCGGATCCGCTCGCGCAGGCGATGATCCTCACCGCCATCGTCATCTCGATGGGGCTCGCCGCCTTCGTGCTGGGGCTCGCCTACCGCGCGTTCACCGCCACCAGCACCGACGACGACGTCGAGGACGACCCGGAGGACACCAAGGTGGGCCTGCGCAGTGAGGACGAGTCCCCGCATCGCGACCGCACCGCTGACCCCGCCACCGGGCGGATCACCCGCGCGGGCGACCAGTTCGGCCCCGCCAACGCGAGCGAGGAGCCATGACGGAGGTCGCCGCCATCGAATGGCTCATCCCGTTGCCGGTGCTCCTGCCCTTCCTCGGGGCCGCGGCCACCATGACGCTCGGCCGTCACCCGCGCCTCCAGCGCATCCTCAGCATCATCGTGCTCGCCCTGGGCACCGCCGTGGCCGGCGCGCTGCTGGTCCTGGCCGACCGCAACGGCATCACCGCCGTCCAGGTGGGCGGCTGGCCGGCGCCGATCGGAATCACGCTGGTCAGCGACAGGCTCTCGGCTTTGATGCTGGTCATCGCCTACGTCGTCCTGCTCGCGGTGATGGTCTACGCGGTGGGCCAGGGCATCCGCGACGGCGACGAGCACCAGCCGGTGTCGATCTTCCAGCCCACGTACCTGGTGATGGCGGCGGGGATCTCCAACGCGTTCCTCGCCGGCGACCTGTTCAACCTGTACGTGGGGTTCGAGGTCCTGCTCGCCTCCAGCTTCGTGCTGCTGACCCTGGGCGCCAGCTCGGACCGGGTGCACGCCGGCGTCACCTACGTGATGGTGTCGATGCTGTCGTCGCTGGTGTTCCTCGCGGGCATCGCGTTCACCTACGCCGCCACCGGCACGCTCAACCTGGCACAGCTCGCGGTGCGGCTCAGCGCGGTGCCGGAGGGCGTGCGCATCGCCATCTTCGCCGTGTTCCTCGTGGCGTTCGGCATCAAGGCCGCCGTGTTCCCGCTGTCGTCGTGGCTGCCGGACTCCTACCCCACCGCCCCCGCGCCCATCACCGCGGTGTTCGCCGGCCTGCTCACCAAGGTGGGCGTCTACGCGATCATCCGCGCCCAGACGCTGCTGTTCCCGGGCGGCTCGCTCGACAACGTCCTGCTCGTCGCCGGCCTGGCCACGATGCTGTTCGGCATCTTCGGCGCCATCGCGCAGACCGACGTCAAGCGGTTGTTCTCGTTCACCCTCGTCAGCCACATCGGCTACATGATCTTCGGCATCGGCCTGTCCACCCGGCTGGGGCTCGCGGGCGCCATCTACTACGTCGCGCACCACATCGTCGTGCAGACCGCGCTCTTCCTCGTGGTGGGGCTGATCGAACGGCAGGCCGGCTCCGCGTCGCTGCGCAGGCTCGGCAGCCTCGCCGCGGCAAGCCCCGTGCTGGCGGCGCTCTACCTGCTCCCGGCGCTGAACCTGGGCGGCATCCCGCCGTTCTCCGGGTTCATCGGCAAGGTGACGCTGCTGGAGGCGGGCGTGGAGGTAGGGACCCCGCTCGCGTGGGTGCTGGTGGCGGGTGCCGTGGTCACCAGCCTGCTCACGCTGTACGCGGTCATGCGGGTGTGGACCAAGGCGTTCTGGCGCTCGCGGGACGACGCCCCCGAGGGCGACATGGTGGCGGCGCGCCCGGCGGTGCTGCTCGACGACGTCGGCGACGTCGCACTGGCCGAACGCCGCGACGTGGGCAGGATGCCCACGCTGATGGTCGGGTCGACGGCGGCGCTCGTGCTCGTCGGTATCGTGCTCACCGTGGTGGCCGGCCCGCTGATCGGCTACACCGAGCGCGCGGCCGGCAACCTGCTCGACCGCTCGGTGTACGTGGGCACCGTGCTGGGGCCGCAGGCGGCCGCGGAGCTTCCCGAGGCGAGCGGGCCCGCCGAGCACACCGGGTTGTCCGACGCTTCGTCGTCGCAGCCGTCCACCGCGGGCGGCCCGCGGTCCGACGCGCCGTCCGACCCCCCCGGCGGCCATCCGCGGCACGGCGCCCCCACGGAGGACGGACGATGAGCCAGTTCGCGGAGTCACTCGCCCGCCGCCTGCGCACGCCGCTGACGGCGCGCGACGTGCTGATCCGGCTGTGGGTCATCGTCTGGCTGACGTTCGTGTGGGTGCTGCTGTGGGGGGAGGTCACGGCCGCGAACGTGCTCGGCGGCGTGGCCGTCTCGCTGGCGATCCTCATCCTCGCGCCCCTTCCGCAGCTGCCCGTGGAAGGGCGGCTGCACCCGCTGTCCGCGATCACGCTGGTGCTGCGCGTGGCCTTCGAACTGGTCGTGTCCTCCATGGAGGTGGCGTGGCTGTCCATCCGGCCCGGCCCGCCGCCGATGACCGCCATCCTGCGCGCGCACGTGTCCGTCCGCTCCGACCTGGTGCTGGGCCTGCTCGTGGACGCGATCAACGTCGTCCCCGGCACCATCGTCCTGGAGGTCGACCGCCGCGCACGCGTGCTCTACATCCACGTGCTGGACGCGCACAGCGCCGCCAAGGTCGACCGCTTCTACGCCAACGTGGCACGGCTCGAGCGCATGTTCATCAGGGCGTTCGAGCGGGAGGGCGACTGGCAGGAGCGGGTCCGCCGCCCCACGCCCCGCGTGGTGCCCACGGATCACCCCGCCGCCGGCGGTGCGCGGGAACCGGGCGGCACACAGGGCCGTCCCGGCGACGACGAGTGGAGGCCGCGCCGATGAACGTCGTGTGGATACTGGCCGGCTGCGCGCTGGTCGCGGCCGCGCTGCTGGCCGTGTACCGCCTCATCGCCGGGCCGAGCACCCTCGACCGGCTGGTCGCCACCGAGATGGCGGCGTCGGTGTGCATGTCCGGGATGGGGGCCTGGGCCGCCTACAGCGTCGATTCCTCGGTGCTCGCCGCGCTGGTGGCGCTCGCGCTGCTCGGGTTCATCGGTTCGATCTCCGTGCCCCGTTTCCGCAGGCGTGATCGCGAATGAACGCCGCGCTGGATTGGGCCGCCGCGATTCTGGTGCTGCTGGGCTCGTTGTTCGCGCTGACCGCCGCCATCGGGCTGGTCCGCTTCCCGGACACCGTGAGCCGCATGCACCCCAGCACCAAGACCCAGGTGCTGGGCCTGCTCCTGGTGCTCGTGGGCGCGGGGATCAGGCTGCGCGGCAGCGTCGACGTGGGCATGCTGGTTCTGGCCGGGCTGTTCACCGTCATCGTCTCGCCCGTGTTCGCCCACCTGGTGGGCCGCTCCGCCTACCGCGAGCGCGGGCTGCGCGTCGACCTCATGACGCGCGACGAGATGCCCGCGGAGCCCGCCGTGGTGGACGAGAAGCTGGACGACGATGACGATGTCGATGACGATGACGCCGAAGACGCCGAGGACGCCGACGGCGGGGCCGGGGACGCCGACGGCGGGGCCGGGGACGCCGAGGACGCCGACGGCGGGGCCGGGGACGGCGGAGGCAGGACCTGACCGGTCCGCGCCCGCGCGTGCCAGAACCGGCGGCGCGGCTTCCCCCTCAGGGCCGAAGCTCCCGGGTCAGCGAGTCCACCACCGCCCACAGGTCGCCCCCGGAACTCTCCTGCACCCGGCGCTGCCGCTGGTACGAGGCACCGCGCCGGGGGATCTCGGCCACGCCTGCGAGTTCGGCGGCGCACCCCAGCCGCTGCGCTACCGGTTCCAGCCGGGTGAGGATGTCGTCGAGGTCTTCGGTGACGGGCCGTTCCGCGTTGTCGGCGTCGACGATCACCTCCGCGTCCAATCCGTACCGGGCGGCGCGCCACTTGTTCTCCTGCACGTGCCAGGGCGGCAGCGCGGGCAGCGTCCGGCCGTCCTCGAGCCGCCGGTCCAGGTCCACCACCAGGCATTGGATCAGCGCGACGATCGCCTGCAGCTCGGCGAAGGTGGGCACCCCGTCGCACACACGCACCTCGATGGTGCCCAGGTGCGGCGCCGGGCGGATGTCCCAGCGGACCTCGGTGATGTCGTCGATGACGCCCGTGGCCAGCTGGTCGCGGACGAAACCCTCGTAGCCGGACCAGTCGTCGAAGTGGAAGGGCAGCCCTGCCGTGGGGAGCTGCTGGAACATCATCGCCCGGTTGGAGGCGTAGCCGGTGTCGTGCCCGGACCACACGGGCGACGACGCGGACAGCGCCAGCAGGTGCGGGTACTGCAGCAACAGGGCGCCGAGGATGGGGAACACCTTGTGCTGCGATGAGACGCCGACGTGCACGTGCACGCCCCAGATGAGCATCTGCCGGCCCCACCACTGCGTGCGCTCGATCAGTTCGCGGTAGCGCTCGCCGCCGGTGAGCTGCTGGACGTCCCAGCGGGCGAACGGGTGGGTGCCGGCGGAGATGAGGTCGATGTCCATCCGCTCGGACTCGGCCCGCACCGCGGTCAACCCCTCACGCAGGTCGGCCATCGCCTCGCCGACGTCGGCGCACACGCCGGTGACGAGCTCGACCGTGTTGCGCAGCAGCTCGCCGTGCAGCCGCGCAGCCTGCGACGGCTGCTCGCGGCGCACCGTCGCGAGCAACCGTTCGGCGTCATTGCGCAGGTTGCGGGTGCGGCGGTCCACCAGGGCGAGCTCCCACTCGACCCCGATGGTCGGCCGCGGCGACCCGGCGAAGGCGATGGACACGTCCGGCGCCCGGAAACTGCTCGATCGGGGACCCGGTCAGCGGCCCTCGACGACGCCGCAGCTCACCCGGGTGTCGTCGGCGGACATCACGAGCACCGCGCTGCCCTGGCCGGCCGCGAGCTGCTCCACCTGGACTCCCGGGATGGTGGTGTCGAGGGTCCCGTTTCCGGCGTCGGAGATCGGCAGCGTCAGCGTGGTGCCGCCCTCGCCGCCGCCGAGGCTGCGGAGCTGCCCCGCCGACTGGAACTGGTCCGCCGCCACGCACGCACCGTTGTCGGTCACGCCCACCTTGTAGATGCCGGCCTGCAGGCTGCTGTCGTCCACCTCGACGTTGACGGTGAGTCCGCCCTGCTTGTCGCCCAGCTGGACGGTGCCGACCTCGTCGCCCGCGGAGTTCTTCAGCGACGCGGTGAACCCGTACGCCACCGGGGCCTTCTTCTCGCCGTCGGTGCCCGCCTCGGCGTTGTGGGTGCCGGCCGTCGCCCCGTCCACCGCGCTCGGGTCCGGCGCGCCCGTGAACACGGCCGGAAGCTCATAGGTGGCGTCCGCCGGGGCGGACGTCTCGCTGTTGCTGCACGCCGTCAGCGCGACAGCCGCCACCGCGATGGCCGGCGCCACCAGCCACGGGCTGCGCCGAAGGTGGCTGTGCGAACGGTTGGTCATGGGTCGGCCTCCTCGAAGTTGTGTCCTGAGCATAATCAGGCGTGCTCACCGCGTGGGACAGAGGTGCGTCCCGGCCTCCGCGACCCGGCGTCGGCGTGCTGATCCGGACCGCTGCCGTGGTGCCTCAATTGTCGGCGGTGACGATCACGATCACCCCGGGCGAGGCGGTCATGATGCCGTCGAAGCGCGGCTGCACCGGCAGCCCCAGCTCCGCCCCCACCTTCTGCGCCGCCGCCTTCTCACCCGGGCCGTCGCCGTAATAGACGGCGCTCGTCGGCACCTCGCCGTCGTTGTAGTTGCCCACGTGGGCAATGGACCATCCGTCGGATTCCAGCGTGCTGGCGGTATCGCCGGCGAGGCCCTCGACCGTGCTGTTGTTGTAGACCCGCACCGGCGTCCGCTTGGCCTCCGCGTCGCCGACCGACCCGGCCGCGCCCGTCGTCGCCGGGGGCCGCGTGCTCGTGGCGGCGGCGGACCCGGTGTCCCCGGCCCCCGTCGGAGCGGTCGTGCCTGTGGCGCTCTGCGTCTGCCGCGACGCATCCGCCGCCCGCGCCGTCCCGCCGGAGCCTCCCTGCGCTGTGGTGGTCGGCGACGACGATCCCGATGCGGCGGCGTCCGCGTCTGAGCCGGACATGCTGATGAACCCGAGACCGGCGAACACGATCGCCGCGGACAGCAGCACCATCGCCAGTGCCCGCAGCGGAAGTCCCGACGGCTCGGGGGAAGGGGTACTCACCGCAGCGAGTTTAGGTGATGGTGATTCCGAGGCGGCGGGCCGCACGGGCCTTCTGCCGACTGGCGCGCAGGCGCCTCAGTCGTTTGACCAGCAAAGGGTCCGCAGCAAGCGCCTCCGGACGGTCCACCAGGGCATTGAGAACCTGGTAGTACCGGGTCGCGGACAGGCCGAAAGTCTCCTTGATGGCCTCTTCCTTGGCCCCGGCGAACTTCCACCATTGACGCTCGAATGCCAGGATGTCGCGCTCGCGGCGGGTCAGCCCGTCCTCCGGCTGGTGCGCGTCGTCGCCGGTCGTCTCTCGCGCTGCTGCGCCGTCCATCGTCTCCTCGACTCCCCGTTTCTCGCGGCCCCGCGCCGTACCGAACGCATGCCCGGCACCACCCTGGGGCCGACCCGTTCAGGAACGTACCCGGTCAGGAATGACAGCCCTGTGATTCCTGCGGCCATTGAACCACGGGCGCCCGGCACCGCAGTGGACGTGCAGGGCGACGGCGCGGCCGTGTCGTGGCGGGCATCACGCCTCTTCGGGTGCGCAGGGTCGGCGCGCGCCGCTGCTGTCAGGCCGCGGCAGGCCCGCCACGGGCGCGCACTATCCTGTATGACCATGGCAATCCTTCCCATCCGCATCGTCGGCGACCCCGTTCTGCATCAGCCGACGAAGCCTTTCGCCGGCGACCCGGCCGACATCGCCGAGCTGATCCGCGACCTGTACGACACGATGGACGCGGCCAACGGCGTCGGCCTCGCCGCCAACCAGGTGGGCGTCGACCTGCGGGTGTTCGTCTACGACTGCCCCGACGAGCGTTCCCCCCGGGGCGCCGAGCGGCGCCGAGGCGAGGTGGTCAACCCGGTGCTCGAGACCTCCGAGATCCCCGAGACCATGCCCGACGAGGACGAGGACGTGGAGGGATGCCTGTCCGTCCCCGGCGAGCAGTACCCCACGGGGCGGGCCGACTGGGCGCGGGTCACCGGCACCGATGCCGCGGGCGAGCCGATCGCGGTGGAGGGGACCGGATTCTTCGCCCGGTGCCTGCAACACGAGGTGGGCCACCTGGACGGATACCTCTACCTGGACTCGCTGATCGGCCGCAACAAGCGCGCGGCGAAGAAGATGCTCAAGCAGAACGGGTGGGGCGCGCCGGGCAACAGCTGGACCCCCGGGGAGGGCGACGACCCGTTCGGCTACGACGACTGACGACCCGACCGCACACGTTTCCGGTACCCGACGGCCGGGTCCGCACCCACGGGAGGCGGTGACGCATGGGCCCCACAGGCAGGCACCCGACGCCGGCAGTCGGATCCCGCGTGGTGCTGCGCTACCGGCGCGCCCCGGGATCGGTGCCCTCGCAGAGCGACGCCCTGGGCACGCTGACAGGGCTCACACCGCTGGTGCGGGTGCGCACGGCGGATGGTTCCGAGGTGGCGGTGGAGCCCGGCCGCGTGGTGGTGCTCAAGTCGGTGCCGCCGCGGCCGGTGCGGACCTCGTCGATCCGCGCGCTCGAGGTGGCGATCGCGCAGGCGCGGGGCGACGCCGATACCGCGTGGGTGGCCGGCTGGGTCGCCCGGACCGGCGGCCCGGCCGGTGCGGACGGTGCGGACGGTGCGGACGGTGCGGACGCCGCCGGCCCGGAGGAGCTCGGCGGGGCCGATCCCCTGGCCGCAGGCGCGGCGGCGCCCCTGGCGGATCCGTCGATGCCGGAGGGCGACTTCTTCCATGACCTGCTGGACGCGCCCACGCTCCGCGCGCTCGACGCGTGGTTCTCCGGTCGCGGCATGCAGACGACCCTGCGCCTGCCGGACCGACTCGTGCGACCGCCGGGTCACTGGCGGAGCTTCGGCGAGCATCTGGTCCTCACTGCGGCGCTGCCGCTGAGCAGTCCGACTCCGCCATCGGAGGAACCGGCAGCCGACGGCGCTGCGGAGGCGGAACCGCATCGTGGGCGGGCCCGCGTGCCTCTCGACGCCCCGGGACACTCCGCGGATGCGGTGGCCCGGCTTTCCGAGGGCGCGGACGGCCGGCTGTGGGCGGTCCTCACGGCCGAACCGGCGGAACTTCCGCGCGGCGACGATGCGCACGCGGAAGCAGCCAGGACCGCGAGCGTGGGGGCGGCGGTCCAGGCCTTGTGCCGCTGGGCGGCCGCCGCGGGTGCGACCGGGGCGGTTCTCGCGGTGCTCGATGCCGCGGGTGATGCGCCCGGAGACTCCGCCACCGTGGGAGGGCGGCGCGGGCGTGCGCGCGGATTCGACGAGGCGTCCATGCGCGCGGTGGGGTTCGCCGATCACCACCGGTGCCGATTCGTCCGGTTGCACGCCGTCCCCTGATAGGGCGGGATCGGGCGGCAACTGCGCCTCCGGCACCGGCTGCGGTCCGCGTGCCGCCCCGGGCGCCGCGTCACACGGTGATGCGTTTGAAGTCCGGGTTCTTCGCGAGGAAGCGCTGCACGTAGGTGCACACCGGGCGCACGCGCCATCCGCGGTCACGGGCGGCCGTCATCGCGAACTCCACGAGTTCGGCCGCCAGGCCGCGCCGCCAGTGGTCCTCCATGATCACGGTGTGCATGAAGGCGACCTGCGTGCCGGCACCGGCCGTGCCGGCGGCCTTCCCCGGCGTCTCCACCGTGTAGCCGAGGATGCCGATGAGCTCATCCCCCACCCACAGCTCGAAGCGGTCCTGCGCGGTGTTCTCGACCAGGCCCAGGGCGGGCGTCCCGATACCAGGACCGGCCGCCGTGTCGTTCGCGTTCATCGCACCTCCCGGTGTGGGTCGACGAGCGCGTTGCCGCACTCACGACCGTTCTAGCACCGAAACCTGAGAGTCGGTCATGATTCGGCTGAGTCCTGCGTCAGCGCCGCCCTCGCCGCCGGGACAAGCAGCCGCAGTGCCCGCGGCACCGCGGTGATCGCCGCAGGAAGCGGCCCCAGATTGTCGCCGTCCGCGTATGCGTTGATGCCGGGTGAGGAGATCTCGATGCGGCGTGCGCGCGTGGTGATGACCTCCGGTCGGCGCACGTGCGTCCCGCGGAACACGGTGGGGAACAGCCGCACCAACGTGCGCCGCGGAATGTAGCGGATGACGGTGAGGTCCAGGAGCCCGTCGGACGGGTCGGCGTCCGGGCAGATGAGCATGCCGCCGCCGTAGCTGCGGGTGTTGCCCACCGCGGCGAGCACCACATCCTCGTCGATGATCCGGCCGCCGTCCGGCTCCCGCCGCCCGGACTGCGCACCGTCGGCGCCCGATTCGCCCCCGGGGGCGTCGAGGACCAGGCGGAACGGGAGCGGCCGCAGGTTGAGGAACTCCGCGAGGATCGCCAGGTTGTAGCGCATGCGTCCGTGCGGCCAGGTCATGCGGTTGGTGCGGTCGCTGACGAGGGAATCGAATCCGGTGGCGAGCACCGTGCCGAACCAGTACTCGCGGCCGTCCGCCACCCGGACGTGGCCCAGGTCGACGTCCATGGCGGTGCCCGCGATGATGACGTCGGCCGCGGCCTCCGGATCTCCGATGGGAATGCCGTACTCGCGCGCATGGTCGTTTCCCGTGCCTGCGGGGATGACCCCCAACGGCACACCGCTCTCCGCCACGGCCTGCAGCGCGATGCCGATCAGCCCGTCGCCGCCGGTGGCCACCAGCGCGGCGGGACGCTCCGCGACCGCCTTGCGCGCGAGCCGGAGCGCGTCGTCCGCGTCGTCGCCGATCAGTTCGGTGATCGACGCGCCCGACTCGCGCAGGCGCCGCCCCGCACTCTCGGCGATGTCGCGCGCCCTGCCGTGTCCCGAGTACGGATTCGTGAGCATCGCGTAATGCGGACGGGCTCCGCGGCCGGCGGCCGTCATGGGATCAGCTTTCCGGGGTTGAGGACGCCGGCCGGGTCCAGCGTGCGCTTGACCGCGCGCAGCACCTCCACCCCCAGCCCGCCGATCTCGCGGGTCATCCAATCGCGGTGGTCGGCGCCGACGGCGTGGTGGTGGGTGATGGTTCCCCCGTGCTCGACGATCGCGTCGCCCGCCGCCCGCTTGGCCGCATCCCACTGCGCGGCCGCGTCGCCGCGCTGACCGGCCACCACCGTGAAGTACAACGACGCGCCCGTGGGATAGACGTGCGAAATGTGGCACATGACCAGCGCCGGCGTGCCCGACTCTTGGAGTGCGCCGGTCAGCGCCGCCGTCACCGCACCTTTGAGCGCATGCAGGTTGGACCACGTCGTGGCGGTCTCGAGGGTCTCGCACAGGGCGCCCGCGTCCAGCAGGGCGTCCCTCAGGTACGGCGCGGAGAACCGGCCCGCGTCCCAATCGCGCGCAGGCTGATCCCCCAGCGACCGCCCGCCGTGGGATTCGAAGAGCGCGCGGGTTTCGGCGTGCCGCGACTCCGCGTGCGCCGCCGTGCCCTCGAACGTCGTGACGGCGAGGCAGCCGCCGGTGATCTGCCGGGCACCGATGTGTTCGGTGGTGGCCAGGTTGATCCCGGTCTCGGCCTCGTCGGACAATCGCATGACCGTGGGTCCGGCCCCCTGCTGCTCCACCGCGCGCATCGCCTCCGCGCCGGCCACGAAGTCCTCGAAGGCCCATGCCTCGTACCGCACCGCCTCCGGCACCCGGTGGACGCGCAGGCGCACCCGGGTGACGACCCCGAGGGTGCCCTCGGACCCGGCCGCGAGCTGGCGCAGGTCCGGTCCCGCCGCGCTGGCCGGCGCCGGCCCGCCCGCCTCGAGCACCCCCACCGGGGTGACCATGGTGAGCCCGCTGATCATGTCGTCGAATCGGCCGTAGCCGGCGGACGCCTGACCCGAGGACCTGGTGACCGCGAAACCGCCGATGGTCGCGAACTGGAAGCTCTGCGGGAAATGCCCCAGCGAGAAGCCGCGCTCCCCCAGCAGCCGTTCCGCCTCCGGCCCCGTGACGCCGGCGCCCAGGACCGCCTCGCCCGAGACCTCGTCGAGCTCCTCCAGCCGGTCGAACCGGCGCAGGTCCAGCGACACCACCGCGGCATGTTTCCCACGTGCCGGATCCAGCCCGCCGACGACGCTGGTGCCGCCGCCGAACGGCACGACGGCTATCGACCGCTCCGAACAGTGCGCGAGGATGCGCGAGACCTCGTCGTCGGTGGCGGGCGCCAGGACCGCGTCCGGCGCGTCCTGCCTGCCGGCGCGGGTGCGACGCAGCAGGTCCGGGGTGGACTTGCCGCCCGCGCGGGCGAGCCGGTCCCCGTCGGAGTCGCCGACGTGCTCGGCGCCGACGATCTGCGCGAGCGCGTCACGGTCCGCCGCGGGGAGCGCCGACGGCGCGAGCACCACCTGCGTGGGGG
This sequence comes from Tomitella fengzijianii, assembly GCF_007559025.1. NCBI lineage: Bacteria > Bacillati > Actinomycetota > Actinomycetes > Mycobacteriales > Tomitella > Tomitella fengzijianii. Next base: position 3,267,409 of record NZ_CP041765.1, read on the forward strand.
CCGGCCGCGCAGCGTCGGTTCCCGCAACGCCCAACGCCTGCTCGAGCAGCGACCGGATGCCCTCCGACAGGGACTTGGCAGCGGACGGATCCCCCCAGGCGTCCCACTTCATCGGGGGAAGCGGCAGCGTGTGCGCCGGAAACAGGGCCTGGGCGCCGTCGGTGCTGGATTCGGCCATCGTCGTATCCCTCGCGATCTGGTGGACGGGTGGTACGCAGCCGGGCGAATGCCGCTTCCGGCCGCATGCGTTACAGTATTACACATGTTGTCATTCCGTAACGGCGCTTCCGTGGTCGCGCCCGGGCCGGGGACCGAGGCCGACGCCGCATGCGTGCTCGAGCCGGCGCTGGAACCGGCGCCGGCGCCGCCACCCGGTCCTGCCACCGGCGCGCACACGGTGGACGACGCCATCCTCGACAGCGCCGCACGCACAGTGGTGGACCTGGGCGTGGGCCGCCTCACCGTCGCCGAGGTGGCGCGGCGCGCGGGCGTCAGCCGTCCCACCGTGTACCGCCGTTGGTCGGGCATGGAGGAGGTCCTGGCGGCGCTGCTCACCCGCGAGATCCTGCACATCGCCGACGACCTGCCGCACGTCGCCCGCGACCGGGCCGACCTGGTCCACCACGTCGTGGACATCACCTGGCAGATCGGCGGCCACGCAGTGCTGCACACCGTGCTGCACCAGAGTCCCGACGTCTTCCGCACCTACGTGCTGACCCGCCTCGGCGCCAGCCAGCGCGCGCTGATCGACGTGCTCACCGCACACATCGCGCACCTGCAGCGGCTCGGCGAAGTGCGCCGCGGCGACCCTGAACAGCTCGCGACCATGGTGCTGCTCATGGCGCAGTCGGCGATGCAGTCCGCCGGCATCGTCGCGCCCATCCTCGATCCGCAAGCCCTGTCCGGCGAACTCGCCCACGCACTGAACGGATACCTCGCCCCATGAGCACCGCGCACCCCGCATCCGCGCTCAATGCAGCACGCCGCGCTGCGGATCTGCAGTCTCTCGCAGACGGCGGCGTCGTCGACCTGCTCGTGATCGGAGGCGGGATCACGGGGACCGGTGTCGCGCTCGACGCCGCGGCACGCGGGCTCGAGGTGGCCCTGGTCGAGGCGCACGACCTCGCCTTCGGCACCAGCCGCTGGAGCTCCAAGCTGGTGCACGGGGGACTGCGGTACCTCGCCTCCGGCAACGTGGGCATCGCGCGGCGCAGCGCCGTGGAGCGCGGGATCCTCATGACCCGCACCGCGCCGCACCTCACACGCACCCTGCCGCAACTGGTGCCGTTGCTGCCGTCCATGGGAGCGGCCCAGCGCTACCTGGCACGCGCGGGATTCCTCGCCGGCGATGCCCTGCGCGTCGTCTCGCGCACCCCGGCTTCGGTGCTGCCGCGGTCCCGCAAGGTGGACGCGCGCACCGCAGTGACCTTGTCGCCCACTGTCGCACGCACAGGCCTCGCCGGCGGTTACGTGAACCACGACGGGCAGCTGGTGGACGACGCGCGCCTCGTCGTCGCCGTCGCACGCACCGCCGCCGAGAACGGCGCGCGCATCCTCACCCGGGTGCGCGCGTCGGATGTCACCGGCTCGGGCGCGACCCTCACCGACGCACTGACCGGCGAATCGTTCGGCATCCGTGCCCGCGCCGTCGTCAACGCCACCGGGGTGTGGGCCGGCGAGGTGGACCCGTCGATCAGCCTGCGCCCCAGCAGGGGCACGCACCTCGTTTTCGATGCCGCGACGTTCGGCAACCCCACCGCCTCGCTCACCGTGCCGATCCCCGGTGAGACCAACCGGTTCGTCTTCGTGCTGCCCCAGCAGCTGGGCCGGGTGTACCTGGGGCTCACCGACGAGGACGCGCCCGGCCCCGTCCCCGACGAGCCGCAGCCGTCGCAGCAGGAAGTCGATTTCCTGCTGTCCACCGTCAACACCGCACTCGACGCGCCCCTCACCCGCGACGACGTCCTCGGGGCGTACGCCGGACTGCGGCCGCTGATCGACTCCGGAGAGGGACGCACCTCGGACCTCTCGCGCGAGCACGCGGTGCTCGAATCCCCCGAGGGCGTACTCAGCGTGGTGGGCGGCAAGCTCACCGAATACCGGTACATGGCGGAAGACGCCGTCGACCGCGTGATCGCGCAGCGCGACGTGGACGGCGGGCCCTGCCGCACCCGCGACCTCGCGCTGGTCGGCGCGCCGATGCACCCGGCCACCGGGACGACGTCTCCGGATCCGTCAGCGCCCCGGCCGCCGCGGTCGCTTCAGGAGCGGTTCGGCGACGAGGCACCCGAGGTGCTCGAGAGCGCCACGTGCACCGACCCGGCCGGCGCCATCGCGGAGGGCATCGACGTCACCCGCGCCGAGGTGGAGTTCGCGCTCACCCACGAGGGCGCCCTCGACGCCGCCGACGTGCTGGACCGGCGCACCCGCATCGGGCTCGTCGCGGCCGACCGGGCGCGGGCGCTCACGGCGGTGCAGGGCTTCTTCTGACGCGCGCCCCGTCCGCCGCCGGCCCAGCCGCGCACCTCCTGCACAAGCCGAGCACGCGTTCCCGGGCCCGCGCGCGGAAACAGTGCTCGGACTGCGGGGGGCACCGGCAAACGCGGACCGCCCGGGCATACACCGCGGAAGGATCGCCCAGGCCGCCGGCCGCGCTCCTCCGCTAACCTCACTGTCATGCGCTTCGCCACCTGGAACGTCAACTCCGCCCGCGCCCGCGTCGACCGCATCACCGCGTTCCTCGAGCGCCAGGACATCGACGTCCTCGCCATGCAGGAAACCAAGTGCAAGGACGCCCAGTTCCCGGCGGAGCGGTTCACCGAACTCGGGTACGAGGTGGCGCACTTCGGCCTGAGCCAGTGGAACGGCGTGGCGGTGGTCTCGCGAGTAGGACTGACCGACGTGGAGACGCAGTTCCCCGGCCAGCCCGGCTTCCACAAGGACCCGGAACAGGATCAGGCCGTCGAGGCGCGCGCTTTGGGCGCCACCTGCGACGGCGTCCGGGTGTGGAGCCTGTACGTGCCCAACGGACGCGAACTCGACGATCCGCACTACACCTACAAGCTCGACTGGCTGGCCACGCTGCGCGATCAGGCGGCGGGGTGGCTCGCGCAGGACGGATCAGCTCAGGTCATGCTGGCCGGCGACTGGAACGTGGCGCCCACCGACGACGACGTGTGGGACCCGAAGTTCTTCGAGGGCAAGACGCACACCTCGCAGCCCGAACGCGACGCCTTCAACGCCTTCGCCGACGCCGGATACGTCGAGGTCACCCGCGCGCACACCCCCGACCAGTACACCTATTGGGATTACACGCAGCTGCGGTTCCCCAAGAAGGAGGGCATGCGGATCGACTTCGCCGTGTGTTCCCCCGCGCTGGCCGCCCGCGTGACCGGCGCGAGCATCGACCGCGAGGAACGCAAGGGCAAGGGCGCCAGCGACCACGCGCCGGTCATCGTCGAGCTGGGATGACGGCACCGGCATCGCCGCCGTGGCGCACCAGATAGTCGGCAACCGCGGCCCGCACCACCTCGCTTGGGGTGATACACCGATCCTCCGCGAACGCCGCGAGACGCCGATCAAGCTCGGCGGGCAACCGGACCGACCGCGCGGGGCTGTTTCGCCCCCGCATCCGCTCGCCCGGGGGACGGCCGCGCGCGAGTTCGACATGGAACTCGATCTCGCCTCCCACCTGGTAGTCGCCCCTTTCGACCGCAGCGGACATCGCTTCGAAGTCCGCCGGCTTCCGCTCTGCCATCACTCGCCACCTTCCCGACCCGCAGAGGACCGAGGACCCCGCTGCCGTCCGACCTTGAGTCGCAGGTCCAATGCGCCTTCCGTCATTGCGAACACCTCCCTGGCGACCCGATGGGTCAACATCATCGCGTGAAACACGTGCCACGCTCCCATCCGATACTCTGCCGCCACTTCAACCCACTCGTCATGCCCGATACGCGCGATGAACATGTACGTATCCGCGTCTTCAAACGCTGTGACGATGGAATACCGCACCACAGGATGCCGCAGTGCCGCCAGAACCTCCTCCCGCTCCGCCCCATGTTTCCCGGCTGACGGATATATCGTGACCCCCACCCAGTAATTGTACGACAATTCTTCGCCAGCGACCACGCGCCGGTCATCGTCGAGCTGGGATGACGGCACCGGCATCGCCGCCGTGGCGCACCAGATAGTCGGCAACCCCGCCCCGCCCTCAACCTCCGCGATCTTTCCCGGCGCGGCCTTTCCCCGACGGGGCGGCGTGCGCTACGTTGGGCCGCAGACAACTGCACAACACGGGTGCTCGCGCCAGCGGGCTGAGAGGACGGCTAGCTCATCTTCGAGCGTTCAGGGCCGTCGACCGTACGAACCTGACCGGGTAATGCCGGCGTAGGGAGGAATCACCATGGCCCAGTCTGTCTCCACCACGGAGGTCGGCACCGTCACCACCGGCCCCATCGAGGGCTCCACCAAGCGGTATCTGCCGGTCCCGGAAACGGACCTGCGCTTTCCGAGCCGTCGCATCCACCTGACCGACGGCACCAGCCACGACGTCTACGACACCTCCGGCCCGTACACCGACGACGCGGCGGCCATCGACCTGGAGGCCGGCCTGCCGCGGGCCCGCGACGCGTGGTCGCGGCCGCAGCCGGTGGACGGCGCCGCAACCCAGCTGGCGTGGGCGCGGGCCGGGATCGTCACCGACGAGATGCGCTTCATCGCCGCACGCGAGGGTGTGGAGCCGGAGCTCGTGCTGCGTGAGGTCGCCGCCGGCCGCGCGGTGATCCCCGCCAACCACCGCCACCCCGAGTCGGAGCCCATGATCATCGGCAAGGCGTTCGCCGTGAAGATCAACGCCAACATCGGCAACAGCGCCGTGCGCAGCTCCATCGCCGACGAAGTGGAGAAGATGGTGTGGGCGACGCGCTGGGGCGCCGACACCATCATGGACCTGTCGACGGGCAAGGACATCCACCGCACCCGCGAGTGGATCCTGCGCAACTCCCCCGTCCCCGTGGGCACCGTGCCCATCTACCAGGCGCTGGAGAAGGTGGGCGGCGACCCGACAGCCCTCACCTGGGAGCTGTACCGCGACACGGTGATCGAGCAGTGCGAGCAGGGCGTGGACTACATGACCGTGCACGCCGGGGTGCTGCTGCGCTACGTGCCGCTCACCGCGAAGCGGGTCACGGGCATCGTCTCCCGCGGCGGTTCGATCATGGCCGCGTGGTGCCTGGCCCATCACACGGAATCGTTCCTGTACACGCACTTCGACGAGCTGTGCGACATCCTGCGCCGCTACGACGTCACCTTCTCGCTGGGCGACGGGCTGCGCCCGGGGTCGATCGCCGACGCCAACGACGAGGCGCAGTTCGCCGAGCTGCGCACGCTGGGCGAGCTGACGAAGGTGGCGAAAGCCCGTGGCGTGCAGGTGATGATCGAGGGCCCCGGGCATGTGCCGATGCACAAGATCGCCGAGAACGTGCGGCTGGAGGAGGAGTGGTGCGAGGAGGCGCCGTTCTACACCCTCGGCCCGCTGGCCACGGACATCGCGCCTGCGTACGACCACATCACCTCGGCGATCGGCGCCGCGATGATCGCCCAGGCCGGCACGGCGATGCTCTGCTACGTCACCCCCAAGGAGCACCTGGGCCTGCCGGACCGCGACGACGTGAAGACCGGCGTGATCACCTACAAGATCGCGGCGCACTCCGCAGACCTGGCCAAGGGGCATCCGCGCGCGCAGGAGCGGGACGACGCGCTGTCCAAGGCGCGCTTCGAGTTCCGGTGGGTCGACCAGTTCAACCTGTCGCTCGACCCGGACACCGCGCGCGCCTTCCACGACCAGACGCTGCCCGCCGAGCCCGCGAAGACCGCGCACTTCTGCTCGATGTGCGGGCCCAAGTTCTGCTCCATGCGGATCTCCGCGGACGTGCGCGAGTACGCCGCCGAGCACGGGCTGGAGACGCAGGAGCAGATCGACGCGGCGATCGCGGACGGCATGGCCGGCAAGTCGGCGGAGTTCGCCGACCACGGTTCGCGGGTGTACCTGCCGCTGGCCGAGGCGTCCTCGGGGGCGGCGGGCGCGTGATCGACCTTCCGGTGCCCTCCCCCGGCCGCACGCCGCCGCGCGCGCTGACCATCGCGGGCTCGGACAGCGGCGGCGGCGCGGGCATCCAGGCGGACATGCGGACGATGGCGATGTCCGGGGTGCACGCGTGCGTCGCGGTGGCCGCGGTGACCGTGCAGAACACGACCGGCGTCACCGGATTCCACCCGGTCCCGCCCGGAATCGTCGCCGGCCAGATCCGGACGGTGGTGCAGGACATCGACGTGCAGGCGGCGAAGACGGGCATGGTGGCCGAGGCGCAGATCATCGAGGCGATCGTGGAGACCTGCATCGACGTCGGCATCGGCGGCGGCCGCGGTTCCGCGGAACCGAGTGGCGGCGAGGCGCGGCGCACCGTTCCACTGGTGGTGGACCCCGTCTGCGCGTCGATGCACGGCGATCCGCTGCTGGAGCCGCACTCGCTGGCCGCACTGCGCGACCGGCTGGTCCCGCTGGCCGACCTGGTCACGCCCAACCTCGACGAGGTCCGCCTGCTGACCGGCGTCGACGTCACCGACAGGGCGACGCAGCGCGACGCGGCGCGCGCACTGGTGGATCTGGGCGCGCGGTGGGCCCTGGTGACGGGCGGCCACCTGCGCGCCGATGCGGACGGACCCACAGCCGAGAGCACCGATCTGCTGTACGACGGCGCCGACTGGTTCGAGTTCTCCGGGCCGCGCGTGCACACCGGCGACGATCACGGGGGCGGCGACACTCTGGCCGCGGCGATCACCTGCGCCCTCACGACGGGGGCCACCATGCCCGACTCCGTGGCGCACGGCAAAGAATGGGTGACGCGCTGCCTGAACTGGTCGTACCCCCTGGGCGCGGGGCACGGCCCCGTGTCGCCGTTGTGGCGGCTGCAATAGCGGGGATGAGTAGCGGGGATTCGCACCGACCGGACTATACAATCATTTGAATTGACGCTACGATGGACAGTCCCACCACAGCCAGCCGGGTGCACCGGCGCGGGGACGCGAACCAACGCCCACGGACCATGAATCGGACGCGGACGCGGCCGCCGGACATGTCGGGATCGGCCAATGCGGCATCGTCCGGCCCCGCCCCCGCAGCGCGCGCACCAGCGACGGCCGGTATCGCCGACCGTCCGTGAACGACGCGGTGATCATTGACCGCGTCATACATCTTCTTCCGGCCCTGTCCCGGTCCTCGGCCCCGTTTCCACATCACACGCTCCCGCGTCGCGCCCCGCACGCGGCGCCGGAGCCTCCCCAGGCGGACTTCTCCGCCGGAATGGAACCGATCATGACTCGCACGAACTCCCGGGGGCGCCGAGGCGTCCGAACCGCCGTCGCGCTCGCGGCCGCCGGCGCCGGCGCGGCCGGCGTCCTGGGACTCACCGCCACCGCCGCATCCGCGTCGCCGTTGAACGGCCTGACCGTCGAACCCGGGCTCAGCATCGGCATGGGGACTCAGTACGGCACGAGCTGCTCATACAAGACCACCGTCCGGACCGGCAGCACCGCGACCGTGAACTTCGATTACCGCAAGACGGATCAGCTGAACTGGACGCCCTTCGACGTGCAGTCGACCACCGGCCCCGGAACGGCGGTGACGCACTGGACACCGGCATTTGGGCCGGGGACCTATGAGGTCCGCGCAACCTCGGGGAACACCACGGAGGTTTTCACCACCGACGTGGGCATCGGCATAAACCTCGGCAGCGCCTGCGTGGTGCTCGGGCCGTTCCAGTGATCCGCTAGGCGCCCTCGACGCGATACATCCTCAGGTCGTCGGGCACGCCCCGCGCCCGGTTGAGGAAGAACCGCCGGTGCTCCTTGAGCCGCAGCCCCTGGTCCAGCAGCCACTGCGGGTCGAGGGCGTCGCGCACCACCTCCGACACCACCACGTTGCCGTCGCGGCCCGCCTCCATCATGCGGGCCGCGATGTTGACGTCCACGCCGAGCCAGTCTCCGCCCATGCGGCGGGGGTGGCCGCTGTGGATGCCCACGCGGATCACGGGGCGGTAGCCGTCGGCATCCACGTGCCGCAGGGCCGCACGCGCCGCCACCACCGCGTCCAGCGCCCTCTCCGGCGTCCGGAAGTCCGCGAGCAGCCCGTCTCCCATCCGTTTGACGACGCGGCCGCCCCGCGCCACGATCTCGGGTTCCACCGCGCCGGCCACCGAGCGCAGCAGCCTGAGCGTCGCCTCGTCTCCCGCGCCGAGCGCCCACGACGAGAACGCGACGAGGTCGGTGAACACCAGCGTCACCTCGGCATCGCCCTCGCCCCTGCCGGACCACTCGCGCACGGCCTGCCACACCTGCAGGGCGGCGAAGCCCGCCTCCCGGGACGCCCCGGCGGAATCGGGGAAAACCCGTTCCGCCACCCGGGCCACCGCCCGCGCGCCGCCGTCGCCGGCGACGGACAGCGGATCGCCGAAGCCCTGGTCGCCCGGCAGCACCCTGCGTGCGCGCCGGACCAGGCCCACCAGCTGCGGCGACCGGTCGAGCCGCCGCGCCTGCACCCGCACGCCGTCGAGGAACTCCGATGCGCGGCGCGCGGACGCCGCCTGCGACGCGGGCGCGCCGACCGTATCGCCGTCGTCGGCCGCACCGTCCTCGTCGGCCGCACCGTCCTCGTCGGCCGCACCGTCCTCGTCGGCCGCACCGCCGTCACCTGCGTCGAACTTCACGCCACAACACTATGCGACGCGGGGGCGCGGCGGGGGGGTGGTGAACGCCCCGGTCACGCGTCCCGCTTGTTCACCAGCCCCAGACTGATGGCGAACACGATCGCCGTGAACACGACGAAGTACACCAGCCCGCCCCAAGGACCCCAGTGGAAGTCCGCGGTGGTGCTGCCGTGCGCGCTGAGGAAGTGGTTGATGTTGGCGAACGGCAGCCACACGTAGATGTCCTTGCCGATGTCGCCGAACAGCAGGAAGAGCTGCTCGATGACCAGCGGCCACAGCACCACCAGGGCGATGGCCGCGGCGGTCTGCCGCAGCAACGCGCCCACCGCCACCGCGAGGACGGCGGCCAGCGCCGCGTAGAGGACCACGCCGTAGAGGACCCGCCAGGTCGCCTCGTCCAGGCCCATCCGGATGGTGGGGCCCGACCCGGCGATGCCCTTGGCCAGGAAGAACGCGCCGAACGCCGCGATCGCCACGACGACGGCGGCCACCACGGCGACCACTGCGGCCTTCACCGAGATCACCTTGGCACGGTTGGGGATCGCCTGGAACGTGGTGCGGATGACGCCGAACCGGTACTCGGTGGTGACGGTGAGCGCGGCCATGATCATCACGATCATCACGCCGAAGCCGCTGACCCCACCGGTGGCCGTGGTGGCCGACAGGATGAACGGGTCGGTGCCCTGCGTGGCCTCCGTGTCGTTCGAGAGCACGGCCATGAGTATCCCGATGCCGAGCCCCAGGACGATGACCAGCGCGGCGCACCACCAGGGCGAGCGCGTGGACGTGAGCTTGATGCGTTCCGCTGCGACGACTCCCATCACCGCACCTCCCTCTCCACGTCCTGCCCGTGCGCGGCGTGCCGGCCGGCCTCCGGCGGTCCCCCGGGCGGTTGCCGGTCCGGCGGCAGGTGTCCCAGCATCGCGTCGGCGTCGGCGCCGTGGTACTCGACCGTGTCGCCGGTCAGCTTCATGAACGCGTCCTCCAGCGATCCGCTCTGGCCGGCCAGCTCGTGCAGCGCCAGCGACCGCGCAGCGAGCAAATCGCCCACCTGGTCGGTGGTGGCACCGGAGACCACCAGGTGCGGCGGGTGGATGGGGTCCGCGGGCTCGACGCGCACCCCGAGGCCGCCGTCACGCAGGCACCGTTCGATCTCCTCCAGGCGCGGGCCGCGCACGCGCACGGTGGTGTCGGTGGCGAAATCGACGAACTCGCGCACCGACGAGTCCGAGATCAGCTTTCCGCGCCCGATCACCACCAGGTTCTGCGCGGTCAGCGCCATCTCCGAGAGCAGGTGGCTGGACACGAGCACCGTGCGCCCCTCCGACGCCAGGTGCTGCATGAACTTGCGGATCCAGACGATGCCCTCCGGGTCGAGGCCGTTGACCGGCTCGTCGAACAGCAGCACCTCCGGGTCGCCCAACAGCGCCCCTGCGATACCGAGCCGCTGCGACATGCCCAGCGAGAAGCCGCCCGCCCGCTTGTCCGCCACGTCCGCCAGTCCGACGAGGCCCAGCACCTCCTCGACGCGCGTGCGCGGCAGGCCGTTGGCCGCGGCCATCCACTTGAGGTGGTTGCGCGCGGAGCGGTTGGGGTGCACCCACTTGGCGTCGAGCAGCGAACCGACCACCCTGAGCGGGTCGTGCAGCTGCCCGTACGGCACGCCCTTGACGGTGGCGGTGCCGGCGGTGGGACGGTCCAGGCCCAGGATCATCCGCATCGTCGTCGACTTGCCGGCGCCGTTGGGCCCCAGGAAGCCGGTGACGATGCCGGGCTTGACGGAGAATGTCAGGTCGTCGACGGCCACAGTGGAGCCGTAGTGCTTCGTCAGTCCTCTGACTTCGATCATGGACACCAGCATGCCGGATGCCCGGTTCCCGCGCAGCGCCGGACTGCGATGAAATCGGCGGTGCCGCCCAGAGTGCGAACCCCGCCCTCAGCAGCGCCCGTCCGGCGCCGGCGACGACGCCTGCGCCCAGAACCGCTTGGGCACCCGACCGGCCCGGTACGCCAGGCGGCCCGCGCGCACCCCCGCCGCCATGGCCGACGCCATCATCTCCGGGTCGTCCGCGCGGGTGACGGCGGTGGCGAGAAGCACCGCGTCGCAGCCGAGCTCCATCGCCCGCGCCGCGTCGCTCGCCGTGCCGATACCGGCGTCGAGTATCACCGGCACGCCCGCCTGACCCACGATCATCTCGATGTTGTGCGGGTTCGAGATGCCCAGCCCAGTGCCGATGGGCGCGCCCAGCGGCATCACGGCCGCGCAGCCGGCGTCCTCGAGGCGGCGGGCCAGCACCGGGTCGTCGTTGGTGTAGGGCAGGACGACGAACCCGTCGTCCACCAGTTGCTCTGCGGCGGAAACCAGCTCGATCGCGTCCGGCAGCAGAGTGCGCTCGTCGGCGATCACCTCCAGCTTGACCCAATCGGTGCCCAGCGCCTCCCGGGCCAGGCGCGCCGTCAGCACCGCCTCGTCCGCGCCGCGGCTGCCCGCGGTGTTCGGCAGCAGCGCTATGCCCAAGCGCCGCAGCAGCTCCAGCACGCCGCTCCCCGCCTGCGCATCCACGCGCCGCATCGCCACCGTCGTCAGCGCCGTGCCCGACGCCACCAGCGCGCGCTCCAGCAGCTGCTGGTTGGCCGCGCCGCCGGTCCCCATGATCAGGCGCGACGGCAGCTCCCGGCCGGCGATCACCAGCGGATCGGCACCCGCATCCGCGCGCGGACCGACGGCCGCCACGCTAGCCACCCTGCACCGCCGTGAGCACCTCGAAGCCGTCGCCATCGCCCACCGGCGCGTCCCAGCCGGACTTGGGCACCACGATCCCGTCGCGCGCCACCGCCACCCCGGAGTCCGGCAGCCCCAGCCGGTCCAGCAGCTGCGCGACCGTGCACGGCCGCGCCACCTCGTGCGCGTCGCCGTTGACCTTCACCTGCATCTACGCCTCCTTCGTAAGCACACCGCCGGCCCGTCGTGGAATCGCCGACCGGTTCATCCCGCTTCCGCAGCGCCGTACCGCCGCGACCCGTCCCGCCCGAAACCTTCCTGCCCGAAACGCTGCGGTCCCAGCCCGTCCGCCTCCGCCAGCGTCGTGCCCGCGAGCTCCGCCAGGACGGCGTCGACGGTCACCGCGGTGAGCAGCACGCCGTTGCGGCCGTGCCCGGCGGCGGCGATGACCCGGGGCCCCCGGCCTCCGCCCGCCGACGCGTCGCCCGCGTCCTCCACCGGGCCGATGACGGGCAAGTTGTCCGGCGTCATCGGACGCAGCCCCGCCATCGCGTCCACCAGCTCGTACTCGGCGATCGACGGCAGCACGACCTGTGCGTCCGCGATGAGGTCGCGCACGCCGCCCACGGTGACGGCGCGGTCCTCGCCGTGCTCGTACATCGTCGCGCCCACCACCAGCCCGTCCGCGCGCGGCACCAGGTACACGTGGCGCCCGTGCACGCTCGCCCGCACCGTGCACGCCGGCGGCGGCGGAACCGAAGCCGGCCGGCGGAGTCGCAGGATCTCGCCCTTGACCGGCCGCACGGGAAGACCGGGCAGCAGCGAGGGCACGTGCGCCCCGGCGGTCACCACCAGATGCTCGGCGGCCGAGTCGGATATCGCCGCGCACCGCGACGCCACCGGGACCGCGCCGGCGTCCACGGCCGCGGTCCGCAACGCGCGGAGCAGGGCGCGATTGTCCACCGCGAACTCCCCGGGCAGCCACTGCCCGCCGCGCAGGTTCCGGGCCAGCCCCCGGTGGCGCTCGCGGACCTGCGCGCGCGTGAGCGACGCCCTCGGCACACCCGCCCCGTCGAGCCAGGCGCCCACGCCCCGCAGCTCGTCCGCGTCGGCGCCGTCCGCCCCCACCATCAGCGTGCCGCGCGCGGTGACGACGTCGACGCCGGTCTCCTCGTGCAGCGTCCGCGCCAGCGCGGGCCACCGGCTCAGTGACGCCGCGCCCAGCTCCAGCACGCGCTCCTCGCCCGGCCTGCCCTCGCTGTAGGGGGCGAGCATGCCGCCCGCGGCCCACGACGCCCCCGTCTGCGGCGCGCCGGGCTCCAGGAGCGGGTCGATCAGACGTACCGCATACCCCGCCCGGGCCGCGCGCCACGCGATGGCCGAGCCGACGATGCCGGCGCCGACGACGTCGACGCGGTCACCGCCTGCGCACCGGGGTGCCGAAACCATGGTCATCCACCTTCCCGCGCCGGCATGATCCGGATCAGGTCCGACGGTCAGGGCGCGCGCGCCCTCTCTCAGCCCCACGATCCCAGGGACTCCCGTGTGTGCCACCACCGTAACCGCTACGGTCGGAGCCATGAACGCAGCGCCCGGCCACCCGCGGTCCCGCCACCCCCGCGATCAGCTGGACCGGGCCCGCCTGTACCTGTGCACCGACGCCCGCCGCGACACGGGCGACCTCGACGAGTTCGCGGACGCCGCCCTGCGCGGGGGCGTGGACGTGATCCAGTTGCGCGACAAGGGCTCGGCGGGCGAGGACGCGCACGGGCCGCTCGAGGCGCGCGAAGAACTCGCCGCGCTCGCGGTCCTGCGCGCGGCCACCCGGCGCCACGGCGCGCTGCTGGCCGTCAACGACCGCGCCGACATCGCCCTCGCCGCCGGAGCCGACGTGCTGCACCTGGGCCAGGACGACCTCCCCGTCCCCCACGCCCGCCGCGTGGTGGGCGACAGGATGCTGATCGGCCGCTCCACGCACGACGCCGCGCAGGCCCATGCGGCCGGCGCCGCCCCCGGCGTCGACTACTTCTGCGTGGGCCCGTGCTGGCCGACGCCCACCAAGCCCGGCCGCGCCGCCCCGGGGCTCGACCTGGTGCGCACGGCCGCCGCCGAGGGCGCGCCCAAACCGTGGTTCGCGATCGGCGGCATCGACGGCACGCGGGTGGCCCAGGTGCGCGAGGCCGGGGCGCAGCGCATCGTCGTCGTCCGCGCCATCACCGCGGCCACCGACCCCGAGTCGGCGGCCCGCGAGCTGCGTTCGGCGCTCCCGTGACCGCATGCCAGGGGATGGACGCCGGCCGCGCGTGGTGCCACCGCCACGGCGCCGTCTCCCACCGGGTGCCGGTCGACGGCGGCGTGTTGCACGCCGTCGAGATACCCGTCCCGGACGCCGAGGGCACGCCGGTGGTTTTCTGCCACGGGTTCCCAGGATCCTGGTTCAGCTGGCGCGAGCAGCTGCCCGCGCTCGCCGCGCAGGGGCGCCGCGCCATAGCGCTGGACATGCGAGGATACGGCGCGTCGCTTCGTCCCGCCGACGTCGCCGCCTACGACCGCCGCACCACCGTGGCGGACATGGCGGCCGTGCTGGACACGCTGGGCATCGGCCGGGCCGTGTTCTCCGGCCACGACTTCGGCGCCGCACTGGCCTGGGACCTGCCGCTGTGGCTGCCGGACCGCGTGGCCGGTCTGGCGCAGCTGGCGGTGCCGCGGCTCCCGCGCTCGCCGATGCGCCCGTCGGAGGCGTTCGCGATGCTCGCCGAGCAGCACTTCTTCCACCAGCACTACTTCCAGACGCCCGGGGTCGCCGAGGCCGAGCTCGACGCCGCGCCCGCGGACTTCCTGCACCGGCTGATGTACGCGCTGTCCGGCCAGGGCGACTACTACGCCTGCTGGCGCCGGCCCAGCACCTCCGATGACGGCACCGTCACCGGCTACATCGAGTCGCTGCCGGAGGCGCCCGCGCTCCCGTGGCCGTGGCTGTCCGCCGACGAGTTCGCCTACTACGTGGACGAGTTCACGCGCTCCGGGTTCACCGGCGGGCTCAACTGGTATCGGGCGCAAGACTCCGCGTGGGAGCAGAACGCGCCCTTCACCGACGCGCGCGTGACGGTGCCGACCGCCTTCATCGCCGGCGCGGACGACCCGGTGCTCACCATGCTGGGCGCCAAATGCCTGGAGAAGATGGCCGCCACGGTGCCCGGGCTCGTCGTGCAGGAGATCCTGCCCGGCGCCGGGCACTTCGTGCAGATGGAGGCGGCCGGAGAGGTCAACCGCATCCTCGACGGGTTCCTGCGCGAGCACGTGGCGTAGACCGGAGCCGGTGCCGCCGGTGCCGCCGGTGCCGCCGTCCGCGTTTGGTGGACATTTGGCTGGATTTCGGCGGAAATCCAGCCAAATGTCCACCAAACGCGGGGAGGGCGCAGGGCACAGCGGCGCGGGGAGGGCACGGGGAGGGCGCGCTCACAGCCAGCCGAGCACGCGCCCCGGGCTGATCACCTCGGCGTCCGCGGGCAGCCGCGCCCGGAGCCCCCGATCCGCTGTCACCACCGCGGTGACCCCCTCCCACAAGCCTTCCGCGCACTGCGCGATGGTGTCGTCGCCGCTGCCGGGGGCGCGCACGACGTCGATGGCGCCGCGGTCCCCGGCAGCGCGGGCCTTGCCCTCCGTCACGGCGATCACCTGCGTCGTCCAGCCGAAGCCCGCGGAGCCCAGCGCGACAGTGCGCGGCAGGCCGCGTTCCAGCGCGTCGAGCATCCGCTCCGCGGCGCCCGCGCGGTCACGCCACCAGCCGTCGGGCCGGGAGCCCACCAGGTTGGCCATGTCCACGATCAGCCGCAACGGCCGCGTGCGCAGCCCCGGCCAGGCGTCGCCGAAGGCGTGGTGCAGCAGCAGCCCCGCCACCTCGTCCTCGGGCAGCCACGCCAGCTCGACGCTCTCGTGGTTCGCGACGGTGGCCAGCGGCTCGTCGGCGTCCGCCACCACTGTCGTGTACGACCAGCCGTCTTCGTCGCCGGCCGTGCGCAGGTCCGAGCGCACGGCGATCCGCTCCGCGGGCAGCCCGCACTCTTCGTGCGCCTCCCGCACGGCCGCCGCCACCGCGTCCTCGTGGCTGTCCCGGGCGCCGCCGGGGATCGACCAGGTGCCGCCCTCGTGGCTCCACGCCGCCCGGTGCTGCAGCAGCACGTGCGGGCGGCCGCCGCGGCCGGGCGCCCGCAGCAGCAGGCCGGCCGCGCCGTACAGACCCCAGTGCCGCCGCCCGTCCGGGCCGAACGCCCACCCGTCGCCGTCTCCGCGCATCGTCCGCACACCTCCGCAAGTTCCCCGGCCAGCGTAGGCGGACGCCGCGGGTGCCGTCTCGGTCGGCCTGAACGCGCATCCTCGGCGGAACGGCGCGCCACGGGACGCGCGACATCCGCAGGGACCTGCCACCGCCCCGCCGCCGGTCTTCTATCCTCAACGTGACCGAACACGACGTTACGAAACGCTCGGTGCAGGATGACCGGGCAACGCGGGGAGTGGACAGGTGTCAGTGCGCGACGGGGCACGGCTGCGCAGCCGGCGCGGCGCTGCGGCGGCCGTGGTCGAGGACGCCCTGATGACCCGCGCCGGACACTGGCGCGACCAGGCCTTCTCCACGCCGGGGCGCCTGGCGGCGATCGGCCTGGTGCTGGTGCTGCTTGTGCTCGCCGCCGGCGCGGCCACCGGGCTGGCCGTCGGCGCCCGCGACACGCGCATCGACACGCTGCGAGGCAGCGCCGATCCGCTCTCCAACGCCGCCCAGGACCTGTACTCGTCGCTGTCGATCGCCGACGCGTCGGCGTCCACTGCGTTCCTCGCAGGCGGTCTGCAGCCCCGGGTGATGGTGGACCGCTACGACTCCGCCGTGGCCGCCGCCAGCGCCTCGCTCGCCACAGCCACGATGGGCGTGGGCGACGACGACTCGGCCGCTCGCGCGCTGCTGGCGTCGCTGTCCACCGGCCTGCCCGTCTACACCGGCCTGATCGCCACGGCCGGCGCCAACAACCGCGCCGGCAACCCGGTGGGCGTCAACTACCTGGGCGAGGCCTCGCACCTGATGCAGACGCAGCTGCTGCCCGACGCACAGCGGCTGTACTCCGAGCAATCGGCGACGGTGGTCGACCTCGAGCACCGCAACGCCTCGGTGGACTGGGTGCCGCTGCTCGTCATCGTGCTCGCACTCGTCCTGCTGGTGACGTTCCAGTTCTATCTGGCCCGCCGCAGCAACCGCCGGCTCAACTTCGGCCTGGTGCTCGCCACGGTCGCGGTCGCGTTGATGTTCGCCTGGACGCTCGTCGCCGGCCTCGTGTCCGCGTCGTTCAGCCAACGTGCGGCCTCCGAGAGCACCGGTCCCCTTGCGGCGATCACCACCGCCCGCATCTCCGCCCAGCAGGCCCGCACCGACGAGACGCGCAACCTGCTGGCGCGCGGCGATGACGCGGAGATCCCGCAGACGTTCCACGAGCGCATGGACACCGTCGGGCGCGCGCTCGAGAAGGACGGCGGGAGCACCGAATCCGACGCGCTGCACAACCTCGACGCGTGGCGGTCCGCCCACGAATCCATGCGGAGCCACCTGGCCCGCGGCGACTACGCGGGGGCCGTGGAGGTCGCGATCGGCACGGACGACGCGTCGTCGGGAAGCCAGTTCGTGACGCTGGACGCCAAGTTGGAGGACCGGATCGGCGAACTGCGCGCGCACGGCCAGCATCTCGTCGACGACTCGGACCGCGCCACCGCCTTCCTGGTCGTCGGCTCCGGGATCCTCGCCGGTGTCGCGGCGCTGGCGATCATCCTCGGCCTGCGGCCCCGACTGAGCGAGTACCAATGAGCGCACCGGGCGAGCAGAAGAGGCGCCGCGTCGGGCTCTCCGCCGCCGTGGCGCTGGCGCTCGCCGCCTCCGCCTGCGCCTCATCCCCCGTCGCGCCGTCGGTCACGCCGCAGCCGGGCGGTCCGCCGCTGCCCGCCGCCGCGACCATGCTCCCGCAGCCGACGCAACGCCCGTCGCCGCCCACGGACTGCGACGCCACCGGCAGCCTGCGGCCCGGGGTGGAGGGCCCGGTGTCGGGTCGGCTGCAGCAGGTCCGCGACCGGGGCAGGGTGATCGTCGGGCTCGACCAAGGCAGCAATCTGTTCAGCTTCCGCGACCCGCTCAGCGGCGACCTGCTCGGCTTCGACGTCGACATCGCCCACCAGGTGGCCCGCGACCTGTTCGGCGACCCCGCCAAGGTGGAGTTCCACTTCCTCAGCTCCGCGCAGCGTGAACAGGCTCTGCGCGAGGGCACCGTGGACATGGTGATCAAGACGATGACGATCACCTGCGAACGTGCCCGGTCGGTGGCGTTCTCCACGGTGTATTACCGTGCGGCGCAACGGGTGCTGGTACCACGCAACTCGCCCGTGCGCAGCCCGGCCGACCTGGGCGGCAAGACCGTCTGCATGGCGGCCGGCACCACCTCGATACCGTCGCTGTGGAACGTGCAGCCGAACGCGCGCATCATGACCGTCCCCAGTTGGGGAGACTGCCTCGTCGCCATCCAGCAGCGGCAGGTCGACGCGGTGAGCACCGACGACACCATCCTCGCCGGCATGGTGGCGCAGGACCCCAACCTGAAGATCGTCGGCGACCCGATAGAGCAGGAGCCGTACGGTATCGGCATGCACAAGGGCGACGACGCGCTGGTCCGTTTCGTCAACGGGACTCTCGAGCGGATCCGGGAGGACGGCACCTGGCAACGCATCTACGACCGGTGGCTCACCGTCCTGGGGCCCGCGCCCGAACCCCCCGCCGCCCACTATGTGGACTGACATGCGGACCGGACGGAATGCGACGCGCGCAGCGCCACATTCACGCGAACGCCCACGATCGCGCGCCAGGGTGACAGGCTGGGCGGCATGAGCACAAGCGCACCGGACGGACCCGGGGATTCCGGTGCCACCGCCCCGTCTGTGCGGGACGAACCGACCCGCGGCACCGAACGCGCGGAACAGCCGGACTCGCACGGAACTTCGCGGTCCGGAACCGCGTCGTCCTGGCCGTCGCTGTCCGGAGCGGCCTCCGCCGCGACCGGGGGCCGGCGGCGCACGCGCAACCGTGCAGGGACCACCCGGCTGGCCGACGGCCTCGTCGAGGTCCCGGTGGTGCAGCAGACCGACCCCGAGTCGGCGCTGCTCGACAACCCCGTGGTGGCCGAGGGGAAACGATACTGCGGCACCTGCGGGCGACCGGTGGGGCGCGCCACCGCGGCCGGCCCCGGCCCCGTCGACGGCCGCTGCGAGGCGTGCGGCGCCTCCTTCGATTTCACGCCCATGCTCCGGCCGGGCGACCTCATCGCCGGGCAGTACGAGGTCCGCGGATGCCTGGCCCACGGTGGGCTGGGCTGGATCTACCTGGCGATGGACCGCAATGTCAGCGACCGGTGGGTGGTGCTCAAAGGTCTGCTGCACTCCCAGGACCCGTCCGCGCAGGCTGTCGCGGTGGCGGAGCGCGAGTTCCTCGCCGAGCTGACGCACCCGAGCATCGTGAAGATCTTCAACTTCGTCGAGCACCCCAGGCCGGACGGCACCCCGGTGGGCTACATCGTCATGGAGTTCATCGGCGGCACCACGCTCAAACAGTCGCACCGCGGCGAGCACATGCCGCTGCAGCACGCCATCGCCTACGTCCTCGAAATCATGCCCGCGCTGGAGTACATGCACTCGAGCGGCCTCGTCTACAACGACCTCAAGCCGGACAACATCATGGTCGGCGAGGACCAGATCAAGATCATCGACATGGGCGCCGTCGCGGGTATCGGCGACTACGGATACATCTACGGCACCCGGGGGTTCCAAGCGCCGGAGATCATGGAGACCGGGCCCACCCCCGCCACCGACATCTTCACCGTGGGCCGCACCCTCGCCGTGCTCACCGTCGATATCGCCAAGGACAAGGGCCGCTACGTCGACGGCATCCCCCGCCCGTCCGAGGAGCCGCTCTTCGCCGAGCACGAGTTCTTCTACCGGCTGCTCATGCGCTGCCTCGACCCGGAGCCGGACAACCGCTACCCGAGCGCGCAGGCACTGGCACGGGACCTGCGCGGGATCCTCCGCGAGGTCGTCTCCGCGCACACCGGCACGCCGCACCCCGCGATGTCATCGCTGTTCAGCCCGCCGCGGACCACGTTCGGCACCGATCTGGCCATCGCGCGCACCGACAGGCTCGTCGACGAGCACGCCGAGGAACCGCGCGTGCGGCCGGCCACCGTCGCCCAGGCGCTTCCTGTGCCCTTGGTCCCCGCCGAGGACCCGGCCTCGGCGCACCTGGCTTCCACCGTGCACAGCCGCCCCGAGGAGATCCTCGACATGCTGCGCCGGGTGCGCGACGCCGACGACCCCGCCGTGCGCGAGAGCATCGAGATCCCGTTGGCGGAGGTCCGTGCCTTCCTCGACCTGGAGGAGCACGACCACGCCCTCGAACTGCTCGACAGGCTGCGCGCGGATCGGATGCCGGACTGGCGGTTCGACTGGCTCGGCGGCGTCGCGAAGCTGCAGGCCGGCGAGTATCAGGAGGCGTTCACCTCGTTCGACGCGGTGCTCACCGCCCTGCCGGGCGAGGCTGCGCCCAAGCTCGCCGCAGCAGCCACGGCCGAGATCGTCCTCGATTCCTGGGAGAGCGACGCCCCCCAGGAATGGCGCAGTCTGGGCGAGCGCTACTACCGGCGGCTGTGGCAGACCGACCGCGCCGTGGTGGCCGCGGCGTTCGGGCTGGCCCGCCAGCTCGTCGAGCGCGGCGACATCACCGGCGCGGTGGCGGCACTGGACCAGGTGCCGGTGAGCTCGCGGCACCGCGACGAGGCGCAGATGACGGCGGTGCTCACGCTCATCGACCAACGCGCGATCACGTCGATCACCGACGACCAGCTCGACGACGCGGGCGCCCGCATCGAGCTGCTCCCCGGGGACGACAGGCGCACCCTGCAGCTGCGGGCGCTGGCGATGGGGATCGCGCTCGAATGGCTGCGTCAGGGCCGCACCCCCCAGCGCACGCACATCCTGGGGACCCGGTTCACCGAGCACGGCCTGCGCGCCGACACCGAGCGCACCCTGCGCACCCTGGCACGGTCGGTGCGTGAGAATCAGCGCCGCTACCGGCTGGTGGACCTGGCGAACCGGGTGCGCCCCCGAACCTGGGTGTAGGGGGTCGGCGATCGCCGACCCGAGCACCGTTTCCCGCCGCACCGCCGAGATCGCGCGCTCGGGCTGCACACACGGTGCGCGGCCTGCCCACGCCGAGCAGATCAAGCCGGTCGGACCGATTCCCGCTGCGGTAACCCGCGCGGTGCCGTAGAGTGCGCACTCACCACGGGATCATCCGGCACGGGCGCACCAGGCCCGTCCCTCGATCGAAACGGGGTCCACGATGGTGCGGACTCACCAGCGGCCGCCGGCCATCACGCGCGCCGGACGCATCCTGCTCACAGTGCTCGCCGCAGCTCTCGCCGCCACGATCACGGCGGTGCCGGCAAGAGCCGCGCCGCCCGCCCACGTCACCGGCGTCAGCACCGTCGGGCCGCAGATCCTGCGCGTCGACGTGTACTCCCCCAGCATGGACAGGGTCATTACCAACACCGTCCTGCGTCCCCCGGGCGGCGGGCCCGCGCCGGTGCTGTACCTGCTCGGCGGCGTGCGCGGCGGCACCGACGGCGTCTCCTGGCTCAACGACTCCGCCTACGAGCAGTTCTTCGCGGACAAGAACGTCAACGTGGTCACCCCCATCGGCGGCCCGTTCAGCGAGTACACCGACTGGCACTTCGACGATCCGATTCTGGGCCCCGCCCGCGCCAACCAGTGGCAGACCTACCTGACGCGCGAGCTGCCGCCCGCCATCGACGCGGAGTTCGCGACCACCGGCCGCAACGCCATCGCGGGACTGTCGATGTCGGCGGGGCCCGCGATAGACCTGGCCATCCAGGCGCCGGGCCTCTACCAGGCGGCGGGCTCGTACAGCGGCTGCCCCATCAACGGCGGAGTGTTCGGCGCCGCCCAGGTGTCCTCGGTGGTCCTGGCCGGGGGCGGGAGCGCCTCGAACATGTGGGGCCTGCCCGGCGGGCCCGGGTGGGCGGCGCACGACCAGTTCGCGCGCGCCGGCGAGCTGCGCGGCACCGCCGTGTACCTGGGCTCGGCCTCGGGGATCCCCGGCGAGGTCGACGCGCTGGCGCCCTACCAGGTATTCGGCGCGGCCACCGGCGGCGGGGCCGTCGAGGCGATCGCCGACGCCTGCACGGCCGCCTTCTCGCGCAGGCTCGACGAGGTGGGCGTGCCGCACACCTTCGTGCACCGCGACCGCGGGGCGCACACCTGGGGCCTGTTCGAGGCCGAGCTGCGCGAGTCCTGGTTCACCACCATCGGGCCGGCGCTGGGGGCATAGGGCACCCTCCCGGCACCGCCGGGCGCCCCGGGCACCGCTGGGGGCCCCGGGGGCCAGTTCGAGCACCGTTTCCCGCCGCCGGGCCGATTACGCGCGCGGACGGCTCAGCGAGTGCGCGGCCTGCCGATGCCGCGCGCGGGCCGCAGTGACAATCCGAATCCGCGGCGGCGGGCCGGACCCCGTCAGTCGCAGATGCCCCGCAGCTTCTCGATCAGCGCCACACGCCCGGCCGCGTCCGCAGCCATCGGCGCCACGTTGAGGGTGGTCACGCCGGCCTCCGCGAACGCCGCGACCCGCTCGCGCACATACGATTCCGGGCCGATCAGGTTGACGGACCGCACCAGCTCCTCCGGGATCGCCGCCGCGGCCTCCTCCTTCTTTCCCGCCAGGTAGAGGTCCTGCACGACCTCGGCCTCCTTGCCGAAGCCGTACGTCGTGGCCAGCGTGTTGTAGAAGTTCTTGCCCTTGGCGCCCATGCCGCCGATGTAGAGGGCCAGGTGCGGGCGCATCCAATCGTGCATGTGGTCCACGTCGTCGCCGATGGCCAGCGCCGGGCCGGCGTACACCTCGAGCTCGCCCAGGGACGGATCGCGCTTGGCCTTGCCCGCCGCCAGCGCCTCGCCCCAGGCGTCGCGCGCCTTCTCCGGGTAGAAGAAGATCGGCTGCCAGCCCTCGGCCAGCTCCGCGGTGAGCTCCACGTTCTTGGGGCCCAGGGCCGCGAGGACGATCGGGATGCGCTCGCGCACGGGGTGATTGATCAGCTTGAGCGGCTTGCCCAGCCCGGTGCCCTCCTCGGCAGGCAGCGGGATGCGGTATTTCTTGCCCTGGTGCTGCACCTTCTCGCGGCGCCACACCTGGCGGCAGATGTCGATGATCTCGCGCGTGCGCCCCAGCGGTGCGTCGTACTTGACGCCGTGGAACCCCTCGATGACCTGCGGGCCCGAGGCGCCGAGTCCCAGGGTGAAGCGGCCGTCGGAGACGTAGTCCAGGCCGGCGGCGGTCATCGCGGTGAGCGTGGGCGTGCGCGTGTAGATCTGCAGGATCCCCGACGCCAGCTCCAGGCGCGAGGTGCGCGCGGCGAGGAAACCCAGCTGGCTCACCGCGTCGAACGAGTACGCCTCCGGGACGAAGGCGATGTCCAGCCCCGCGCGCTCGAGGTCCTCGACCTCCGCAGCGGTCTCGGCGAATCCGCCGCTGTAGTTGAGGGTCATGCCTACGCGCATAAGTGAACCTCTGCTCTCGATCAGGGTGCGGTGTGTACCGATCACGGGCGAGTCTGCCACGTCGTGCCGGCGGTCACACGGGCGGTGTTATTGTTCGTGGGTACAATACTGGTGATCAGGCCGAAGCGAGCAGATCGGAGCGGAAATGACAGCGACGCTGACCCCGCAGCGGGCCGACGATGACGCGCACGCCACCGGCCCCCGCGCCGGCGCGCTCGCCCTGGCCGCCCGCAACGCGTGGGCCCTCACACCGTTCGGCGGCGGCATCGAGCAGCCCGCGCCGCTGCCGTCCACCGTGGTCCACGACTCCCCGCACTGCACCGTGCGCAGGTACAGCTCCCCCGGAGCCGACGGCACGCCGGTGCTGCTGGTCCCGCCGCTGGCGGTGTCCATCGACTGCTACGACCTCCGGCCGGGGCAGAGCCTGGCCGCGCACTTCGTCGCGTCGGGCAGGCCCGTCTATGTCGTCGACTACGGCGGCATCCGGTACGCGGACCGCGACATGGGCTTCGACGACTGGTTCGCCCGCATCATCCCCACCGCCGTCGGCGCGGTGCTGCGCGACGCCGCCGCCGGGGAGACCGCCGCATCCGCCGACCTGGTGGCGTGGAGCCTGGGCGGGACGCTGTCCCTGCTCACCGCGGCCCACTGCCCCGAGCTGCCGATCCGGTCCATCGTCGCCATGGGCACGCCCATCGACTACGCGAAGAACCCGTCCATCGCCCCCCTGCGTGCGCTGGGCTCGCTGGCGCCGCTGCCGGTGGTCGGCGGGGTGGTGCGGACCGCGGGCGGCATCCCGTCGCCGCTGGTCCGGCTCAGCTACCGGTCGACCGCGCTGACCCGCGAGCTGACGCGGCCGTGGTTCATCGCGAACAACCTCACCGACACGACGGCGCTCGCCCAGATGGAGGCGATCGACCGCTTCATGGCCGGGATGCCCGGCTACCCCGCCCGCTTCTACACCCAGATGCACAAGAAGCTCATCATGGGCAACGCGCTGGCATCGGGCAGCGTGCGCATGGGCGGGCACCCGATCGAACTCGGCGACGTGCAGGTGCCGGTGCTCGCGGTCTCCGGCGCCACCGACGTGCTGGCGCCCGCGGCCAGCGTCGCAGCCATCACCGACGTGCTCACCGGCTCGCCGCGGGTGCAGGTGGAGACCGTCCCCGGCAGCCATCTGGGCATGGTGGCCGGCAGCGGGGCCCGGGCGCACACCTGGCCGGTGATCGACAGGTTCCACGCGGAGCTCGGCGGACGCTGATCCGGCTCCGGGCGCGTGGAGTGCACCGCCCGCCGCTACACGAACTCCCAGGCGGCCTTCGCGATGGCGAGCTCCTCGTCCGTGGGCACCACCAGCACCGCGGTCTTCGATGCCGCCGTGGAGATCACCCGTTCGCCGCCGCCGCGCGCCCGGTTCGCGGCCGGGTCCACCTCGATGCCGAACCCTTCGAGCCCGGCCAGGGCGTCCTCACGCACCGACGCCGAGTTCTCCCCGACCCCGGCGGTGAAGGCGATCGCGTCGACGCGCCCCAGCACCGCCATGTAGGCGCCGACGTACTTGCGCAGCCTGTGCACGTACACGTCGTACGCGAGCGCCGCGCGCTCGTCGCCGGCCTCCCGCCGCTCGGTGACCGCCCGGAAGTCGTTGACGCCGCTGAGCCCCTTGAGCCCGGAGCGCCGATTGAGCAGCTCGTCGATGTCGGCGATGTCCATCCCGGCGTGCCGCCCGAGGTGCAGCAGCACCCCGGGGTCGATGTCGCCGGAGCGTGTCCCCATGACCAGCCCCTCGAGCGGCGTGAGCCCCATCGACGTCTCCACGGCACGCCCGCCCCGCACGGCCGACGCCGAGGCGCCGTTGCCCAGGTGCAGCACGATCGAGTCGACGTCCTCGCAGGGCCTCCCCAGCAGCCGCGCCGCCCGCTCGCTCACGTACTTGTGCGAGGTGCCGTGGAAGCCGTAGCGCTGCACCCCGTACCGCTCCGCCACGTCGGCGTCGATGGCGTAGGCGGCCGCGGCCGGCGGCAGCGTGTGGAAGAAGCCGGTGTCGAACACGCCCACGTGCGGCACGTCCGGGAAGTGCTCCTGCGCCACCTCGATGCCGATGATGTTGGCGGGGTTGTGCAGCGGGGCGAGGTCGGCCAGCCGCTCGATGGTCTCGACGACCTCCGGCGTGATCAGCGTGGGCTGCGTGAACACCTTGCCGCCGTGCACCAGCCGGTGGCCGACGGCCGCCACGCCCGCCTCGTCCAGGTCCAGTCCGGTCTCGGCGAACATGCGGTACGCCATCGTCAGCGCCTGCGTGTGATCGGCGACCTCGCCGTTCCACTCGCTGGTGCGCCCGTCGTAGGCGTGGGTGAGCCGGCCCTGCGGCTCGCCGATCCGCTCGACGATGCCGGACGCGACGGCGCATTCGCGGGCCACGTCGACCAGCTCGTACTTGATGGACGACGAGCCCGAGTTGATGACGAGAACGAGCCCGCTCATCGGTGATCCTTCCCGGCCTCCGCCGCGCGGGCGACCTCCTGAGCCTGGATGGCGGTGATCGCCACGGTGTTGACGATGTCCTGCACCAGGGCTCCTCGCGACAGGTCGTTGACCGGCTTGCGCAGCCCCTGCAGCACGGGGCCGACGGCGACGGCGCCCGCCGTCCGCTGCACCGCCTTGTAGGTGTTGTTGCCGGTGTTCAGGTCCGGGAACACCAGAACCGTCGCCCGCCCGGCCACCGGCGAGTCCGGCATCTTGGCGGCGGCCACCGACGGCTCGACGGCGGCGTCGAACTGGACGGGCCCTTCCACCGGCAGCTCGGGGCTGCGCCCGCGCACCAGTCCGGTGGCCGTGCGCACCTTGTCCACGTCGGCGCCCGCGCCGGATTCACCGGTCGAGTAGGACAGCATCGCGACGCGCGGGTCGATCCCGAACTGGGCGGCCGTGCGCGCGGAGGAGACGGCGATGTCCGCGAGCTGCTCAGCGGTGGGGTCGGGCACCACGGCGCAGTCGCCGAAGGCCAGCACCCGGTCCGCCAGGCACATCAGGAAGATCGACGACACCGTGGACACGTCCGGCTGCGTCTTGATGATCTCGAAGGCGGGGCGGATGGTGTGGGCAGTGGTGTGCGCGGCGCCGGAGACCATGCCGTCGGCCGCCCCCATGTGCACCATCATCGTGCCGAAGTACGACGGGTCGCGCATCACCTCCGCGGCCACGTCCTCGGTCACGCCACGGTGCGCGCGCAGCCGCGCGTACTCCTCGATGAACGCGTGGCGCAGCCCGGATTCGGCCGGGTCGATCACCTGCGCACCGTCGAGCTCCAGCCCCAGCTCCGCGGCGCGCTGACGCACACGCGACTCGTCGCCGAGGATCGACAGCTCGACGATGCCGCGCCGGATCAGCCGGCCCGCCGCGCGCAGGATGCGGTCGTCGTCGCCCTCGGGGAGAACGATGCGGCGACGGTCGGCGCGGGCCCGGGCGAGCAGCTGGAACTCGAACATCTGCGGCGTCACGATCTCCGGGATCTCCACCCGCATCAGGTCGCGCAGGGCGTCGCCGTCGACGTGCCGCTCCATCAGGTCCAGCGCGGTGTCCACCTTGCGCAGCGACGAGGCCGTCATCTGACCGCGCGTCTGCGATGCGATGGCCGCGGTGGTGAAAGTGCCCTGCTCGCAGCGGATCATCGGCAACCGCGGCTTGGTGCCCTTGACGAGGGCGTCGATGGCCGGATGGGGCGCCAGCCCGCCGTTGAGGACGATGCCCGCCAGCGAGGGGAAACCCTCGGCCTCGTGCGCGGAGACCAACGCCAGCAGGGCGTCCGACCGGTCCGCGGGGACGATCACCACCTGCCCCTCGGTGATGCGCTCCAGGATGTGCTCGGCCGTCATGCCGCCCACCATCACGCTGGTGGCCTCGCGGGCCAGCAGGGCCGGGTCGCCGGCGTACACGGTGCCGCCGACGGCGGTGCACAGCTCGGCCATCGTCGGCGCGAACAGCACCGGCACCTCCGGCAACGCCCAGGCCGGCAGCCCCGTCGCCCGCAGCGCCGCCGTCACCGCGTCGAGGCCGTCCGGGTCGCACCGGTTGGCCACCACCCCCACCACGTGCGCCTGCGCGGACCTGATCTCGGCGAGGCTGTGCGATGCGAGCTCCGCCGTCTGCTGCGGCTCCCGGCCGTGCCCGCTCACCGCCAAGAGCACGCGCGCGCCGAGGTTGACGGCGATGCGCGCGTTGTAGGCCAGCTCCGACTGGTTGACCACGTCGGTGTGGTCGCTGCCCACCACCACGACGGCGTCGGAACGGGCCTGGACCTCGTGGTAGCGGGCGACGATCTCGCTGAGCGCCGCCTCCGGGTCGGCGTGCACCTGGTCGTAGGTGACGCCCGTGCAGTCGGCGTAGTCGAGGCTGGCGGTGGCGTGCCGCACGAGCAGCTCGAGGATGTGGTCGGGGCCGTCCGCGCTGCGGGTGATCGGGCGGAACACGCCCACGCGTGCGCCGGACCCGGCCAGCATGTGCACCAGGCCCAGCGCGATCGCCGACTTGCCCGTGCTGCCCTCGGCGGAGGCCACGTAGATGCTCGACGCGGCCGAGCTCGATACCGGGGCAGAGCTCGACGCGGACAGGCTGGATGGAGACGCAGGGCTGGATGGAGACGCAGGGCTGGATGGAGACGCGGAGGCCATCCCCACAGCCTAGTGGCGCACACCATCGGGCCGGTCCCCCGATCCGGGGGTGCCGGTCACAACGGTGCCGGTCACCCCAGGGCGCGCAGCCGGGGTGCCAGGTCGCGCTCGAACAGCTCGAGGAACCGGCGCTGGTCGTGCCCCGGCGCGTGGAACACCAGGTGGTTGAGCCCGGCGTCCACGTACTGGCGCACCTGCTCCACGGCCTCGTCCGGGTCGGATGCGACGATCCAGCGCTTGGCGATCTGCTCGATGGGCAGCGCGTCGGCGGCCCGCTCCATCTCGATCGGGTCGTCGATGGAGTGCTTCTGCTCCGCACTGAGCGACAGCGGCGCCCAGAACCGCGTGTTCTCGAGGGCCTTGTCCGGGTCCGTGTCGTAGGAGATCTTGATCTCGATCATCTTGTCGATGGTGTCGACGTTGCGCTCGTTCTTGGCGGCCCCCTCCGCGACGGCGGGCATGAGCTTGTCGGTGTAGAGCTCCATGCCCTTGCCGGAGGTGCAGATGAAGCCGTCGCCCGCGCGTCCCGCGTACCGGGCCACCACCGGCCCGCCGGCCGCGATGTAGACGGGGATGCCGCCGTCGGGCACGTCGTAGATGGAGGCGCCGGACGTCGAGTAGTACTCGCCGTCGAAGTCGACGCGGTCGCCTGTCCACAGCTCGCGCATCAGCCGGACGGATTCGCGCAGCCGGGCGAAGCGCTCCTTGAACGCCGGCCACTCGCCCTTGTATCCGGTGGCGATCTCGTTGAGCGCCTCGCCGGTGCCCACGCCCAGCATCACCCGGCCCGGGAACAGGCAGCCCATGGTGGCGAACGCCTGCGCCACGACGGCCGGGTTGTAGCGGAAGGTCGGCGTCATCACCGAGGTGCCCAGCTGCAGCCGCTCGGTGCGCTCGCCCACCGCGGCCATCCACGCCAGCGAGAACGGCGCGTGCCCGCCGTCGTGCCGCCACGGCTGGAAGTGGTCGGACACCGTCGCCGAGTCCATCCCGTGGCGCTCGGCCGCCACCGCGATCTCCACCAGCTCGCGCGGATCGAACTGTTCCGCCGACGCCTTGTAGCCGAGCTTGAGCGGGCGCTTCGTCATGTCCAGATCCTCCTCGCCGATGACAGTCCGCCTCGATTCAACCATCGACGCCCGCGGGCACGCCGCCGCCACTTGCTCACCGGAATGCCGGCGGCCGCGCGCGACGGGCACCACTGCTGCCAGAATCCACGGGACGGCGCTCCGGATCCGCCCACGACGCCGCGCCAGAAAGGACCGCCCCATGACCTCACCGCACCGGCAGCGCACCGCACTGGTGACCGGAGCCTCGTCCGGCATCGGCCTGGCGACGGCGCGCGCCCTCGCCGCCGGCGGCTACGCCGTGTACGGCACCGGGCGCAACCCGCAGAACCTGTCCGACGACGCCCGCGTGCCCGGGGTGCGCTACCTGCCGCTCGACCTCACCGACCCGGCGTCCATCGAACGCTGCGCCGCGGACGCCGGCCCGGTCGACGTGCTGGTCAACAATGCGGGCGAGAGCCAGTCGGGCCCGTTCGAGGAGTACCCCGCGGAGGACCTCGAGCGGCTGTTCCAGATCAACGTGCTCGGCGCGGTGCACCTGAGCCGGCTGCTGCTGCCCGGGATGCGCGAGCGCGGCTACGGACGCGTCGTCATGATCGGGTCGATGCTCGGCAGCCTGCCGTTGGCCTACCGCTCGTCGTACTGCGCGTCCAAGGCCGCCATCCGCACCTTCGCGTCCGCCGCCCGGGCCGAGTTCTCGCCCTACGGGGTGTGGCTGACCACCGTGGAGCCGAGCTCGATCAACACCGGGATCAGCGAACGCCGCACGCACCTGGTGCGGCCCGGCTCGGTGTTCGAGGAGCAGTACCGGCGGGTGATCGCACGCCTGGACGCGCGCGAGGCCGCCGGCATCCCCGCCGAGGAGGTCGCAGGCCAGGTCATGGACGCCATCCGCGCCCGACGGCCCCGGCCGCTGTACGCGGTGGGCGGCGGCTCGCGGGTGGCCTTCGCGATGAAGCGGGTGCTGCCGGACTCGGTCAGCGAACGGATCCTGAACCGCCAGTTCGGGGTGCGGTTCCAGTAGCGCGCCGAACCGGGCTCAGTCCGGATCGACGTCGAGGCCCGCGACCGCCGCGAACGCCTCGAGCTGCTCCAGGTAGTGGGCGAGCGAGTCGTGCCGCACGGTCAGGTTGATCCTGGTCGCGCCCGCCTCCGCCGCCGTGCCGAGGACCTCGGCCACCTGGCCGGGCCCGGCCAGCGGGTCCAGGCGCTCGTTGGGCGAGAACACCACGTCGAACCCCTCGGGCAGGTCGTGCCCGTCGAGCATCCTGCGCATCTTCGCCGGGTCGGGCCCGCGGAACGCCTGCGGGGCCGGGGCCCACCCGTCGGCCAGAGTGACGGCCCTGCGCAGGGCGCGCTCGCTGTGCCCGCCGATCCACATCGGCACATGGGTCTGCGCGGCGTGCGGCTGCACCACCATGTCGCGGAACGAGAAGTACGGCCCCTCGTACGACACGAGCCGCCCCGACAGCGCCGCGCGCATCGCCTTGAGGGCGTCGTCGGCGCGCGGGCCGCGGTCCTCGAAGGGCTTGCCGAGCAGGTCGAACTCCTCCTTCAGGTTGCCCACGCCGAACCCCAGGATCAGCCGCCCGCCGCTGAGGTGATCGAGCGTGCCGTACCGCTTGGCGATCTCGAGCGGGTGGTAGAAGGGCAGCACCAGCACGTACGGCAGGAACCGCAGCCGGCGCGTCTGCCCGGCAAGGAACGCGAAGGTCGCCAGCGGGTCGTAGAACTGCTCGCCGCGCGGCAGCCCCGGCGGCACCGCCACATGGTCGGGGCACGTCATGTACTCGAAGCCGAGCCTGTCGGCGGCCTGCGCCACCCGGACGATCTCCGACGTGCCGGCCTCCGCCTCCCACGCGGGGCGCTTGCCCGAGAGCGCCAGGATCGGCGAGCTGATCCCCACCTTCATGCCGTCACCCCTTCCCCGCGCACGCTGCGCTGCAGCCGGATCAGCGGATCATCCGCGCCGCTGCCGCCGGACGGCCCCGCGGCCTCCTTGGGCATCATCCGGCCGGCGTCCGACCGGGTCCACTCGCGGGCGGCCCACCGCTCGGCGATAGCCCAGCGTCCGTGCCGGCGCTCCATGCGGTCGATGAACCGCACGCCGCTGGTGAAGTTCATCCGCCGGTCGTCGGCGGGTTCGCCCCAGTGCACCGAGGTCCCATAGGTCTCGCTGATCGCGATGTCGCCGTGCAGCTCCACCAGATGGTTGCCGAGCATGTGCATCGTGCCGCCGCCGTCTCGAGCCCGCCTGCGCAACAATGGCTCCACCCACGCGAGGTACTCGTCCACGCCGCCCTCGAAACCGGTGTGATGATCGACCGCGTCAGGGTGATACACCGACCGGACCAGGTCGAAGTCCAGCCGGTCGATCCCGCGGGCGTAGGTCAGCACCACCTCGTGGATCTCCCTGCGGTCGGAGCACTCGTCGCGTTGCACGTCCATATCGACCGAAACTAGACAACGACCGGCCGCCGCGGGTACCGCCGTGCGGCCGGGGTCCTGCTGTCCGGGAAAACCCGCGGCGCCCGCCGGCGATCGTCGGCCGCCGCACATGCTTGCACCGTTCCGGCCTCGCCGTGATGCGCGCGCTCACCGCAGCCGCGTCGGAAGCCCCGCCACCACCAGCACCACCGAGTCCGACTCCGCGGCGATCCGCGCATTGAGCCGCCCGAGCAGGTCGCGGAAGAGCCGGCCCGAGGCGGTCGCCGGCACCACGCCGCTGCCCACCTCGTTGCTCACCGCCACGGCCTGCACGGGACACGCGCGCCACGCCGCGACGAGCTCGTCCACGTCCGCCTCGACCCGCTCGAGCGGCCCGCCGTCCCACGCCGCGTGCCGGTCGATGCGCGCCGTCAACCAGGTGCCCAGGCAATCGAGCAGCACCGGGCCGGTGGCCGCCCGCAACCGCCCGGCCACGTCGGTCGTCTCGACGGTGCGCCACGATGCGGGCCGGCGCTCGCGGTGCGCCGCCACCCGCGCCAGCCATTCGGCATCGCCGCGCCCGTGCCCGCCGGTGGCCAGGTAGGTGACGTCGGCGCGGTCGGCCAGCGTCTCTTCGGCCAGCGTGGACTTGCCCGAGCGGGCGCCGCCCAGCACGAGCGTCCTGCGCGGCCGCGCGCCGCCCGGCCGAGGCTCCACGCCCGTCTGACGCCCCGCTCCCGGCACCGGCAACGGCACCGACATCGCATCCTCTCCCATGAGCACCCCCCACTCGGCCAGCCGCCGCGCCAGTTCGTCCGGCGGCGGATTGTGGTGGCTCAGGTGCACCGCCACCACCCGCGTCGCGTCCCCCACGGCCCCGCATCGCCGCAGCTCCGCCAGTGCACGGGGGAACGTCGTCAGGTTCAGGTGCCCGCCGTGCAGGTCGGCGCGGTCGCCGAAGGTCTCCTCCAGGAACACCGCGTCGAACCGCGCGCCGGCCACTGCGCGCAGCGTCGGCGCGGGCAGCGGCCCGGTGTCGGTGGCCCACAGGATCCGGCCAGGGCCGCCCCGGTGCCCCGCACCGACCCGTTCCACGTCGTAGAGCACCGCGTCGCCCTCGCTCCACACCGCGTGCGCGGCAGCGAGCACCCGGATCCGGTAGGGCAGGCCGTCGTCACCGCCCAGCGTCACCTCGTCGCCGGCGGCCACCTCGATGAACCGCACCGGGTCGTCCGGCGCCGCCCAGGGGCGGCACTGCGCGATCACGTCCGCCGGGCCCACCACGTCCAGCGGCTCGCGGCGGCCGGCCCAGTGCCGGAACAGAAGAGCCGCAGGGCCCAGGTGGTCGGGGTGCGAGTGGGTGAGCAGCAGGTGCCGCACCCCGGCCAGCGAGCGGCCGGCCCGCACCGCGCCGCGCGGCGTCTCCGGGCCGCAGTCCAGCAGCAGCCGGCCGTCGAGCAGGGCCGACGTCTGCGCGCGGACCTGCCCGGACCGGGCCGCGGCCGTGCACGACGCGCACTCGCAGAAGGGGTTGGGCCATCCGTCGGCGGCGCCGCTGCCCAGCAGCACCACCTCGCCGCCGCTCAACGCCCGGCCCCAGGGCCGGCGGTCCCCGATTCGGATCCGGACGCCGCGAGCCCCGCCGGAAGCACCACCACGGTGCCGCCGCGCCGCAGCACCTCCACCCGGGCGCCGTACACGCGGCCGATCCGCCCCGGATCGAGCACGTCCTCCGGCCCGCCGTCGGCGATCACCCGCGCGTCGGCCATCATCACCATCCGCCGACCGTAGTGGGCGGCCAGAGTGAGGTCGTGCATCGCGGCCACCACCGTGATCCCCTCGCCCGCGCGCAGCGACTCCACCAGGTCCAGCACCTGCTGCTGGTGCCCGATGTCGAGGGCGCTGGTGGGCTCGTCCAGCAGCAGCACCTCGGGCTGCTGCGCGAGCGCCCGCCCCAGCACCACCCGCTGCAACTCGCCGCCGGACAGCCGGGCGGCCTGCCGCGACGCCAGCTCCTCGAGGTCCAGCCTCCGCAGGACCCGTGCCACCGCCTCCTTGTCCGCCGCCGATTCCACCCCGAAACGGGGCACGTGCGGGGTGCGGCCCAGCGACACCAGCTCGGCCACCGTGATCCCCTCGGGGACCACCGGCCGCTGCGGCATGAGCGCCACCTTGCGCGCCATCTCCCGCCGCCGCGTCCTCCTCGGGTCGGCGCCCGAGACCGACAGCACGCCGGTCACCGACGCGCCCGCCGCGGTGCCGCCCGCGGGGGTGAGCAGCCCGGCGAGCGCGTGCAGCAGCGTGGTCTTGCCCGCGCCGTTGGGGCCCACCACCGAGACCCAATCGCCCCGGCCGATCCTGAGCGTCACGTCGTCGACCACCGTCGCGCCGCCGCGCACCACCGTCAGGCCCGCGCAGTCGACGGCCGCATTCCCCGGCAGAGCGCTCCCCGCCACAGCATCCCCCGCCATACCGTCCCCCGCGAAAGCGTCCCCCGCGAAAGCGTCCCCCGCGAAAGCGTCCCCCGCCGTCATTGCATCCCCCTGCCCCGCCGCAGCACCACGAGGAAGAACGGCGCCCCGATGGCCGCCGTCACGACGCCGATGGGCAGCTCGGCCGGCGACAGGACCGTGCGCGCCACGACGTCGGCGAGCACCAGGAACGCCGCGCCCGCCAGCACCGACAGCGGCAGCAGGAGCCGGTGCCCCGGCCCCGCCACCAGGCGCACGGCGTGCGGCACCACGATCCCCACGAACCCGATCAGCCCGCTCACGCTCACCACCGCCGCCGTGCCGAGGGTCGCCACCGCCACCAGCAGCAGCCGCACCCGCGCCGGGCGGATGCCCAGGCTCGCAGCCTCGACGTCGCCCACCGACATCACGTCCAGGGTGCGCCGGAACAGCAGGATCACCACGATCGTCACCGCGACGTACGGCAGCACCAGCGTGACGTCGGACCAGCCGTCGGTGCTGAGCCTGCCGAGCAGCCACGAATACACGCTCTGCAGCGTGTCCTGGTAGCGCTGTTGCACGAAGGTCTGCGCGGCGTTGGCGAAGGCCGCCACGGCCACGCCGGCGAGGATGATCACCACCTCGCCCCGGCCGCCGCCCACGCTGCGGCCCAGCAGATAGGTGGCGGCGACCGCGACGATGCCGCCCGCGAACGCCGCCACCGGCACGCCCAGCGAGCCCATGCCCGCGCCCGAGGCCCCCGCGATGATCATCACCGTCGCGCCGAGCCCCGCCCCGCTGGAGACGCCCAGCAGGTACGGGTCGGCCAAGGGGTTCCGGAACACGCCCTGGTAGGCCGCACCGGCCACGGCGAGCGTCGCGCCCACCAGCGCGCCGAGCACCACGCGTGGCAGGCGGATCTGCCAGAGGATCGCATGCTGCTGTGCGGAGAGGCCGGAATCCACGTGCACCAGCGGCAGGGCATCGGCCAGTTCGGCCAGCACGGCCCCGGGGGAAAGGCCCGACGCGCCGACGAGCGTGGCCATGAGCAGGATCGCGGCGGTCACCGCGATCGCCGCGCCGATGATGACCGCCGCCCGACGCTTTCCCACCACGTGCGCGACGGCCCCGCCGGGGCGGGCCGTCGTCGCGGTCACGTGCCCGGCCGGTCCGCGAGGACTTGCGCGATGTGCTGTGCCAGTTCGCCGATCCGCGGCCCCCAGCGGCTGGTGGTGTCGTCGTCGAGCGCGTACACCTGCCCGTCGCGCACGGCGGTCACCCCCGCCCAACCGGGGCGCTGCGCCACCGACGCCGCGGACTCACCGCCCGGCTCGGCGTCGGCCAGGAAGATCAGGTCCGGGTTCGCCGAGACGACGAACTCCGACTGCAACTGCGGGTAGGCGCCCGCCGCAGACGCCGAGTCGGCGATGTTCTCCAGCCCGAACAGCGAGTAGATCTGCCCGATGAACGACTCTGACGTGACCGTGTAGAGCGTCGGGTCGAGCTCGTGGAAGTAGCTGAGGCCCTGGCCCGCGCCGCCCGCGGTGTCGATCGCCGCGGAGATCTGCCCGCGCACCGCTCCCACCAGCTCGTGCGCCTGGTCGGCGTGCCCCGTGACGACGCCGACCTGCGCGAACTGCTCGTAAGCGCCCTCGATGTCGCCGGGCGCGGGCAGCTTCAGGTACGGCACGCCCACCTTGTCCAGGCCGGAGGCGAGGTCGCCGTCGTCGTCGGAGAACACCACCAGGTCCGGCTGGTAGCCCAGGACGGCCTCCAGGTTGGGGGTGTAACCGGAGAGGTCGGTGGTGGGCACGCCCTGCGGAAAGTTCGACTGGTCGTCGACGGCCACCACCTGGTCGCCCGCTCCCACCGCGTACAGGATCTCGGTGGCCGACGGGCTCAGCGAGACGATCCGCTGCGGGGCGTCTTCCGGGGACGCGGGCGCCCCTGCGGTGCCCGATGCCCCCGCCGTGCCCGAAGCACCCGCCCCGCCGCCGGGGTCGCCCGCGCCCGAGCCGCACGCCGCGAGCGCCCCGCCCAGCAGCAGCGCGGCGACGAAGGCCAATATGCGGAGCACGGCGCGACGCCGGTGACGGGCGTGAACATGCGGGGAGTACGGGTTTCGAAGCACAGAGCCGATCCTTCATCCGAGGAGCTACGTGGCCGCGGGCCAGCTGACCTGGCTCATCCGATGCACCGGGCGCACGCGCACGGCATCGGCTTCACAGTTGCGGGACAGCGCCGGCTTCGCACCGGACTTCACTGATACCCACGGCAACCGGCATTGCCGGTCGGATGGAATGGTACCCGCCGGGCGCGTGCTCCCCGGCTGCAGTGCGCTCGGGCGGGGGGGAGTCCCCCGGACGTCAGCCGAGGGCCTGCGCGATGTCCTCCTTGAGGTCGCGCACGTCCTCGAGGCCCACGGACAGCCGCACCACGCCGTCGGTGATCCCGATGGCGGCGCGCCCCTCCGGCCCCATCGCGCGGTGCGTGGTGGTGGCCGGGTGGGTGGTCATGGACTTGGCGTCGCCCAGGTTGTTGGAGATGTCGAGGATCCGCAGCCTGTTGAGGAACTCGAAGGCGCGCGCCTTGCCCTGCCCCGCCGCCGCGTCCAGCTCGAAGGTGATCACCGAGCCGCCGCCCGTCATCTGCGTGCGGGCCAGCTCGTACTGCGGGTGGGACGGGAGGAAGGGGTACTTGACCCATTTGACCGCCTCGTGGGCCTCGAGCAGCTCCGCGATCTCCAGCGCGCTCGCCGCCATCCTCTCCACGCGCATCGCCATGGTCTCGAGCCCCTTGACCAGCGTCCACGCGTTGAACGGGCTCAGCGACGGGCCGGTGTGGCGGATCAGGTGCTTGACGGGGCCGCCGATGAACTCCTCGGAGCCCAGGATCGCCCCGCCCATCACGCGCCCCTGGCCGTCGATGTGCTTGGTGCCGGAGTACACCGTCACGTCGGCGCCCAGTTCCAAGCTGTCCTGCAGAACGGGGGTGGCGAAGACGTTGTCGAGGACGACGGTGGCGCCGGCCGCGTGCGCCATCTCGGAGACGGCCCGGACGTCGACGATCTCCTGCATCGGGTTGGACGGGGTCTCGAAGAAGACGGCCTTGGTGGGCTTGGACAGCGCCTCGCGCCACTGGTCCAGGTCGGTGCCGTCGACGAAGACCGTCTCCACGCCCCAGCGCGGCAGCAGCTCGTTGCAGATCACGAAGCACGAGCCGAACAGGCTGCGCGACGCGACGAGCCGGTCGCCGCTCCCGCACAGGGCGGCCAGCGCCGTGAACACCGCGGACATGCCCGTGGCGGTGGCGTAGCAGGCTTCGGCGCCGTCGAGCAGCCGCATCCGCTCCTGGAACATCTCCACCGTGGGGTTGCCGTAACGCGAGTAGACGAAACGCTTGTCCTCGCCGGTGAACGCACGCTCGGCGGCCTCGGCGCTCTCGTAGACGTAGCCGGACGTCAGGTACAGCCCCTCGGCCGTCTCCTGGTACTGCGAGCGCATCACGCCGCCGCGGATGCCGACGGTGGCGGGGCGCACGCCGTCCGGGAGCCGGGATGCGTGCTGGTCGTGCGCGGGCTGATCGGACATCGTCGCTGCCTCCGTGGGGCGGGTCGGCCCGGCCGCCTCGGCAGGCCGGGAAGAACTGTGGGTGTCAGGAGCGCGGCGCCGAGGATGGACGTGGTACTGCGGCCGCCGCTGGGTCGGAAGCGGTCAGGACTGACACCAGGGCAGACCCGCCGCGCGCCAGCCGGCGCCGCCACGGTGCCCGTGGCCGTCGAGCCCGCCCTCGAATCCCTCGAGGATGTTGAACGCGGGCCCCAGGCCCGCCCCGGTGGCCGCGATGGCGGCACCGATGGAACGCTGCCCGGAGCGGCAGAGGAACAGGATGGGCGCCGACGCTTCAGGCGCATCCGTCCCGGTCGCGTCCGTGTCGGCGACGGCATCCGCCCCGCGCTCGGCCTCGACCTCGGCGCGCAGCTGCTCACCGAATCGGGGGTTGGGCGCCCCGGAGGGGAAGTCGATCCACTCGACGAAGCGCGTGCGGCGCCCCAGGGGCGACAGGTCGGGGACGCCCACGAACTGCCATTCCGCGCCGGTGCGCACGTCCACCAGGACGGCGCGCGGGTCTTCGCCCAGCATCTCCCACGCACGAGACGGCGTCACGTCGCCCGCATAGCCGTTCACCTGCGGGTCCGTCCGATCCGCCATCGCCGAAGCCTCCCGCCCGTGAATCCCGTCAAGACCCCGCACCTCGCGCGTCGGGGTGGGGCGGATCCAGTCTGTCACCGCACGCATGGAACTCGCATCGCAGGGTCTGTCCGGCGACGTCGACGCGTCGCGCAGGAGTGTCGCCGATCACGCGATTTCCGACGGGAGACAAGTGTCACCTCCATCACAGAGGTAAGGCTTCGGTGCCCTAGACTGGAATGTCCATACATACGCCAACTCGACAAAAGGGTTTGAAGTGAATCGTCCACTGCGTGTCGCAATCATTGGAGCAGGGCCTGCAGGCATCTACGCCGCAGACGCCCTGATGAAATCCGATACCGCGACCTGTGGCTGTGGCGTGAGCATCGACCTCTTCGAGCGCATGCCCGCCCCGTTCGGCCTCATCCGGTACGGCGTCGCCCCGGACCACCCGCGGATCAAGGGCATCGTCTCGGCGCTGCACAAGGTGCTCGACAAGCCGCAGGTGCGCCTGCTCGGCAACATCGACTACGGCAGCGACGTCACCCTCGACGACCTGCACGCGATGTACGACGCGGTGATCTTCTCCACCGGCGCCAACGCCGACCGGCCGCTGAACATACCGGGCATCGAGCTCGACGGCAGCTACGGCGCGGCGGATTTCGTCTCCTGGTACGACGGGCACCCCGACGTACCGCGCGAGTGGCCACTGGAGGCCGAGTCGGTGGCGGTGCTCGGCGTGGGCAACGTGGCCCTGGACGTGGCGCGCGTGCTGGCCAAGACCGGCGACGAGCTGCTGCGCACCGAGATCCCCGCCAACGTCTACGACGGGCTCAAGGCCAACAGGGCCACCGACGTGCACGTGTTCGGCCGACGCGGCCCGGCGCAGGCCAAGTTCACCCCGCTCGAGCTCAAGGAGCTCAACCACTCGCCGACCATCGAGGTCATCGTCGACCCGGAGGACATCGACTACGACGAGGCCTCCGAGGCGGCCCGGCGCAACTCGAAGATCGTCGACCAGGTCGCCAACATCATCCAGGACTACGCGCTGCGCGATCCGGGTGAGAGCCGGGGCCGCATCCACCTGCACTTCTTCGAGAACCCGGTGGAGGTGCTCGGCGAGGACGGCAAGGTCGCCGGCCTGCGCACCGAGCGCACCGAACTCGACGGCACCGGCAACGTGCGCGGCACCGGCCGGTTCAACGAATGGCCCGTGCAGGCGGTGTACCGCGCGGTGGGCTACCTGTCGCAGAACATCGCCAAGCTGCCGTTCGACGAGCAGGCGGGCACGATCCCCAACGAGGCCGGCCGCGTCACCGGCGACGACGGCGCGCACTTCCCGGCCACGTACGTCACCGGCTGGATCAAGCGCGGACCGGTCGGCCTGATCGGCTCCACCAAGGGCGACGCCAACGAGACCGTCGCATGCCTGATCGAGGACTTCGACGCGGGCCGGCTGCCGCAGCCGGAGAACGCGACGCAGGACGCGATCATCGAGTTCCTCGACGCGAAGCAGCACCCGTACACCACGTGGGACGGCTGGTACAAGCTCGACGCCTACGAGCGCGGGCTCGGCGAGGACGAGGGCCGCGAGCGCGTCAAGGTGGTCGAACGCGAGGACATGCTCCGCGCCTCGCACGGTTCCTGAGTCCCCCTCATACGGCCCGCTCCGCCCCGGCACCCGGTCACGGTGCCGGGGCGGGCGCAGCGCCCGCACCCGCATTTCCACGCGTTTCACGAACACACGTCCAGAATTCCGTTACCGTGAGACGCGGCACGACATAGACGGTCCATTCCGGCGGATCGCCCCAGCACATGCACCACGTGCCCGGCGGAAGGATCCCGGATGCGCACGCGATTCCCACGGACGCTCGCCCGTTTAGCGGCACCGTTGACGACGCTCGGCGCCGTCATCACGGTCGCCGCGGCGCTGGCCGCACCCGCGGCGGCGGCCGGCCCGGAGACCGCCCTCAACGACCTGCTCGCCGGGTCGCGCACGGACACGCCGGCGCAGACGGTGCCCGACGCCTTCTACGACGCGCCGGTGGACCTCGCCGGCACCCGGCCCGGCGACGTGCTGCGCGAGCGGCCCGCCACCATCGACTTCGCCGGCCTCGACCTGCCCGTGCACGCCGCCACGGTGCTCTACCGGTCGGACGACACGCACGGAGAACCCATCGCGGTCAGCGGCACCGTCATGGCGCCGGACATGCCGTGGACCCGGCCCGGTCCGCGCCCGCTGGTGGTGGTCGCGCCCGGCACCCAGGGCCAGGGCGATCAGTGCGCGCCGTCGCGGCGGATGCCCGGCGGCGGTTCCGTCGACAATCTGGCCCAGGCGGCCGTGTTCCTCGCGCAGGGCTACGCGGTCGCGGTCACCGACTACGAGGGCCTCGGCACCCCCGGCATCCACACCTACGCGAACCGGCTGTCCCAGGCGCACACGGTGCTGGACATGGGCCGCGCCGCCAAGAGGCTGCACGATCCCGAGATCCCCGCCGACGCACCCGTGGGCCTGTGGGGGTATTCGCAGGGCGGCGGCGCCGTCGCCTCCGCGGCGGAACAGGTCGACTCCTACGCGCCGGACCTGGGGGTCCGCGGCGCGTTCGCGGGCGCGCCGCCGGCGAACCTGGCCGTGACCACCACCAAGATCGACGGCAGCCGGCTGGCCGGGGCCATCGGCTACGCCATCAACGGGCTCGAGGCCGACTACCCGCAGGTCGTCCCGGCCGTGGACGCCCAGCTCAACGACCGGGGCCGCGCGATGCTCCGCGACGTGGCCACCCAGTGCACCACGGACACGGAGGAGGAGTTCGGGGGCGCGCACAGCTCGGAGTTCACCGCCTCCGGTCTCCCCATCGAGTCGCTACTGTCCACCGAGCCGATCAAGTCGGTGGTCGCCGAGCAGACCATCGGCACGCTGCGGCCCGGCGTCCCGGTGTTCGTCGTCACCGGCGACAGCGACGACATCGTCCCCGCCCGCACCGTCCGTGCGATGGTCGCCGGCTGGTGCTCGCTCGGCGGCCCCGTGACGTTCCGCGACTATCCGACGCCCGACCTCGCCCCGCTCGTCAACCACATCGCCGCCATGCCGATCGCGGCGCCGGAGGCGCTGGCGTGGATGAACGACCGTCTGGCGGGGGTCCCCGACGCCGGGGACTGCCCCGCCTGACCACCCGCCTGCCAGAATCGTCGGGAAGGCCCGCAACGGGCGACCCGGACGAAAGGCAACCAGGTGACCGACACCCCCGGCGCACTCGACGGCTACCGCGTCCTCGAGCTGGGCACGCTGATCTCCGGCCCCTTCGCGGGCCGCCTGCTGGGCGACATGGGCGCCGACGTGATCAAGGTGGAGGCACCCGACCGTCCCGACCCACTGCGCACGTGGGGCAACGCGGAGCAGGACGGGCACCGGTTCTTCTGGACGGTGCACGCCCGCAACAAGCGGTCGATCACCCTGGACCTGCGCGGCGACGCTGGCCGCAGCGTGCTGCTGGACCTGGTCGAGCACGCCGACGTGGTGCTGGAGAACTTCCGTCCGGGCACGCTCGAGCGCTGGGGCCTCGGTTACGACGTGCTCAGTGCGCGCAATCCGGGCATCGTGCTCGCGCGCGTGTCCGGGTACGGCCAGACGGGCCCGCTCGCCGGCCGCCCCGGGTATGCGTCGGTGGCCGAGGCGGTCAGCGGGTTGCGGCACCTCAACGGTTATCCGGACCAGCCCCCGCCGCGGCTGTCGCTGTCGATCGGCGACACGCTCGCGGGCATGTTCGCCGCGCAGGGGATCCTCGCGGCGCTGCTGGCCCGCCAGTCCACCGGGCGCGGCCAGGTGGTGGACGTGGCGCTCACCGAGGCGTGTCTGGCGGTGCAGGAGTCGACGATCCCCGATTACGACCGCGGCGGCGTGGTGCGCGGCCCGTCGGGCACGCGGCTCGACGGGATCGCGCCGTCGAACATCTACCGGACCTCCGACGGCAAGTGGGTGGTGATCGCCGCCAATCAGGACACGCTGTTCCGGCGGTTGTGCGGGGCGCTCGGCAGGCCCGGGCTGGCGGAAGACCCGCGGTTCCGCGACCACCTGGCACGCGGGCGCAATCAGGACGAGCTCGACGCGATCATCGGCGCGTGGGCCGGCGGGCGCACCGCCCGCGCCGTCATCGACGAGCTCATCGACGCCCAGGTGGTGGTGGGTCCGGTGAACACGGTGGCCGAAGTGGTGGCGGACCCGCAGCTGCGCGCACGCGGGATGTTCGTCGAGCACGACGACGCCCGCATCGGCGAATCCGTGCTGGGTCCGGGGGTGGTGCCCAAGCTGTCGGCGACCCCGGGCTCCGTGCGCACGGCCGGGTCGGCCGAGCCGGGCCGCGACAACGACGACGTCTACGCCGGGCTGCTGGGATACTCGGAGGAGCAGCGGGCGGCGCTGCGTGAGGAGGGCGCGATCTGATGGGTGCACTGCCACGGCGCGTGCGCATCCGCGAGGTCGGCCTGCGCGACGGCCTGCAGAACGAGGCCCCGGTGGCCACCGACGCGAAGGTCCGGCTGCTCGAGGCCCTCGTGGCCACGGGTGTCCCCCGCATCGAGCTGACCGCGTTCGTCTCCCCGCGCGCGGT
Source organism: Tomitella fengzijianii (assembly GCF_007559025.1). Classification (NCBI taxonomy): domain Bacteria; kingdom Bacillati; phylum Actinomycetota; class Actinomycetes; order Mycobacteriales; genus Tomitella; species Tomitella fengzijianii. Next base: position 3,309,953 of record NZ_CP041765.1, read on the forward strand.
CCCCGCGATGGCCGACGCCGCCGGGATGGCCGCGGCAGCACGGGCCTTCGGCGACGACGGGCCGGAGTTCTCCGCGCTGGTGGCGAGCCCCGGCGGTGCGCGGCGCGCGGTGGACGCGGGCGTCACGGCCGTCGAGTACGTCGTCTCCGCCGCCGACGGGCACAGCCTCGCCAACGTCAAGGCCACGACCGGCGAGGCGCTCGAGCGCACCGCCGAGGTGGCGCGGATCGTGCACGACGCGGGCGGGCGGCTCGAGGTCATCATCGCCACCGCGTGGGACTGCCCGTTCGACGGCCCCACCGACCCGGAACGCACTCTCCGCGTGGCGGCCGGGGCGCTGCAGCGCGGCGCCGACTCGCTGGCGGTGGCCGATACGATCGGCACCGCCACGCCCGGCCGGGTCACCACGCTGATCGACCGGATACGGGCCGAGCTCGCTCCGCAGGCCGGCCGGGAGCGCGGGGCGCCCGCCGCGCAAGACCTCACGCTGGGCGCCCACTTCCACAACACGCGCGGCGCGGGCCTGGCGTGCGCGTGGGCGGCCGTGCAGGCGGGGGTCACCGAACTCGACGCGGCGATCGGGGGCTTCGGCGGCTGCCCGTTCGCGCCCGGGGCCAGCGGCAACATCGCCACCGAGGAGCTCGTCTACCTGCTGGCGGATTCCGGAGTGGGCACCGGCATCGACCTGGACGCCGCGCTCGCCGCCGCGGCGCTCGCGGAGGAGATCGTCGGCAAGCCCGGCGCGAGCAACCTGCTGCGCGCCGGGGACAGGAAGCGCGCTTCCCCGATCACCGGCGCCGCCACCTGATCGCGGGCCTGAGCCCCGCGGTGCTCGTCGGCCTGGCATTGATCAGCCTGGCCGGCGGCGTCGGCATCACGGCGCTGGGCCCTGGCGGTGTGCTGCCCACGATCGGGCTGTTCGCGCTGACCGGGCTGTCCGCACCGGTCGTGGCGGGCACCGCCCTGGTCACGCACGTCGCCACCGGCATCGCGGGCACCGCGGCGTTCACGCGGTCCGGTCAGCTACGGCGTCCCCACATCCGCCGCACGGCGCTGATCCTCGCCGCTGCCGCCGCGGTCGGCACTCCGCTGGGCGTCCTGGTCAACGCGCACCTGTCCCAGCGCGCGTTCGGCTACGTCCTCGCGGTCGTCGTCGCGGCCGTCGCGCTGCTGCTGTGGTACCGGGAGCGCGCCGGCGTCGGGCGTGCGGCCGCCGATCACGCGGCCGCCCCCGTGCCGGAACACCACCCGGGGACGGCGGCCATCGCGGGCATCGGCGCCGTCGTGGCCGTCACGGGCGGGATCGTGGGCATCGGCGGCCCCATGCTGGCCGTGCCACTGCTGATCGCGTGCGGCGTGCCCGTGCTCGAATCCCTTGCGGCAGCGCAGGCGCAATCCATCGTCATCGCCGCCGTCGGCTCGGTCGGCTACGCGGCGCAGGGCGCCATCGACTGGCCGCTGGCGCTGCTCGTGGGCGTGCCGGAGCTGGCCGGGGTGTTCCTCGGCTGGCGGATAGCGCACGCCCTCCCCACCCGCACCCTCAAGCGCGCGCTCATCGTCGCGCTGCTCGTGCTGGCGCCATACCTCGCGGCGACCGCGTAACGATGTGCGAAAGCTCCGGCGCCGAGGGGGATCCCGTCGGCGCCGGAGCGGCCATCGTTCGAGCCGGGCGTGTCAGGCGCCGATCACCGCGACGTTCGCGCTGCCACGGTCGGTGACCAACGCGGTGGAGGTCAGCGGGTTGTAGCCGACGCCCAGCGGGACGCCGCCGATGTGCAGCTCGGCGGTCTTGGTGCCCGCGTCGGCGTCGATCACCGACACGCGACCGGGGTCGTTCGGGTCGGTGCTGCCCTTGCCGCCGTCGCCCTTGGCCGTCAGGTGCGGCACCACGCACACCGCGCTGACCGGGTTGCAGGAGATGCCGATGGGCTGCGCGCCCACCTCGATGCTGTCGACCACCGCGTCCGTGTTCACGTCCACCACGTCGACGGTGCCCGCCTTGAACGCGTCGACGTACAGCTTGCCGCGCAGCGCGTCGAGGTACATGTTCTGCGGCCCTTCGCCGGTGGTCACCGACGCGATCTTCTCGTTGGTCGCCGACGAGTACTCGGTCACCGTGGCGTCACCCGTCGTGGACACCCAGTAGCTGCCGCGCGCCGAGTCCACCGCGATCTGCACCGGGGTGTCGCCCGTCGGCACCGTGGCGGCCACCGCATTGGTCCCGCCGTCGATCACCTGCACCGCGGAGTCACCGGGAACGGTCAGGTAGACGAGGTTGCGGACCGGGTCCACCTCGATGCCATGGCCCCGGCCCGCGTCGATCGTGCCGGTGACGGAGTTCGTCGCCGCGTCGATGACGGTCACCGTGCTGTCGCGCGTGTCCGAGGTGTACACGGTCTGCGTGATCGGGTTGACGGCCACGCCGTACGGCGCGTGTTCGAGCTCGATCGTCTGGAGCGTCGCGTTGGTCGTGGCGTCCAGGACGGTGACCGCCTTCGCACCGGGGCTCGCGAGGTAGGTGCGGTTGTGGATCGGGTCCACGGCCACCTCGTAGTTGCCGTCGCCCACCTGCAGCGTGTCGAGCACGGACGGTTCCGGCGAGCCCAGTGAACCCGCGGGGCCTGGCGCGGCCAGCGCGGGCGCGGCGGTGGCGGTGACCAGGCCCGCGGCGGCGGCGACGGTGAGCATCCGCCGCACCCGCGTCGCCGTCTTGTTTGTGCTGTGCATCAGTGTGTTCTCTTCTCTTCCAGTGTGATTGAAAAGGTGTGTGTCGGTGCAAGGGCGTGTGCAGGTGACGAGTCCCGCGCCGCTGAAGCAGCGGGCAGGGTCAGTGCTGCAACGCCGGGGTCAGCGCGTCCACCAGGCGCGCGGTGGTGGTCACCGCGGCGCAGCGGCGCGCCGCGTAGTCCACCGCCATCCGGTGCTCGTCGGCCGTGAAGTCGGCCGTCGCGTCCGCGACGAAGAACGGCTGGATGTCGCGCATGAATGCCTCGCAGGCGGTGGCGAGGCACCCCAGGTGCGCGTACACGCCGGTGATGATCAGCTGGTCGCGCCGCTGGAACCGCAGCACGTCCGCCAGCTCGGTGCGCTGAAAGGCGCTGTAGCGCCACTTGGTGATGACGACGTCGCCCGGCGCGGGGGCGAGCTCGTCGACGATGCGCGTCTGCGCGGGGTCGTCGGCCATCCCGTCGCCCCAGAAGTCGGCCAGCAGCCCCCGCCGCGCGGGGTCCTGACCTCCGGGCTGCGCCGAGTACAGCACGGGGATGCCCTGCTCGGCGCACGCGGTGCGCAGCGCCGCGATGTTGCGATAGAGCTCCGGAACAGGCTCCTGCGCAGGGTCGTACGCGTCCATGAAGTACTTCTGCATGTCGTGGATGAGCAACGCGCAGCGGCCGGGCTCGGGGCGCCAGGCGGCGCGGTTGGCCCCCGGGTCCGCGTCGGGGGTGGAGTAGGGGGTGATCGCGGGGATCGCCATGGCTTGTGTGGCTCCGTCTCTGCCGGGGGCGTGTGTCGGGGTCTGCGTGCGATGGGCGCGCGGGTCTCAGCCGCGCACGGGGGCGGCGCGCACCGCCTCGTCGATGGCGTCGACCATGGTGCGGAACTTCGCGGAGGTCTCCGCGAGCTCGGCGGCGGGATCGGACCCGGCCACGATGCCGCCGCCCGCGAACAGCCGCGCGCCGGCCGCGTCCACCTCGGCGCAGCGGATGGCGATCGCCCACTCGCCGTCGCCGCGCGCGTCGCACCAGCCGACGAAGCCGCTGTAGAAGCCGCGGTCGAAGCCCTCGATCCTGCCGATCTCCGCGTGCGCCGCCGCCGCGGGGGCGCCGCAGATCGCCGGGGTGGGGTGCAGGGCCAGCGCGAGGTCCAGCGCGGTGATCGCGGCGTCGGCGACCGTTCCGGCGATGGGGGTGGCCAGGTGCCACATCGTCGGGGTCGCGACCAGCTCCGGCCGCCGCGGCACCTCGAGGGTGCGGCACAGCGGGCGCAGCGACTCGGCGATGGCGTCGACCACGATGGCGTGCTCCACCTGGTCCTTGGCCGACGCCTGCAGCGCCTCCGCGCGACGGCGGTCCTCTGCGGGATCCGCACTGCGCGCCGCGGATCCGGCGAGCGGGCACGAGCGCACCGCGTCGCCGCGGCGCGCCGCCAGCAGCTCGGGGCTCGCGCCCACCAGCGCGCGCGGACCGCCCTCGGGCCCGCCCGGGATCTCCGCGGCGAACGTGTAGGCCTCGGGGTGCCGGCGCGCCAGGATGCGCAGCACGCGCAGCGGATCGACGGCCTCCCCCGGCCGCAGGTGCAGCGTCCGGGCGAGGACGAGCTTGTGCAGCTCCGGGGACCGATGCATGGTGCTGAGCGCCTCGTCGACGGCGGCAATGTGGTCCTCCGGGCTCGGCACGGCGGTGACGCTGAACGCCTCGAGCTCGCCCCGCGCGCCCACGCCGGACCGTTCCGCCTGCCCGCGCCCCTCGTGCCCGTGCTCCGCCGGTCCGCCGCTGTCGCCCCCGCCGATGATCCGCAGTCGCTCCGGGATCGCCAGCCGCGCGGGCCGCGACGTGTCGAACGGGACCGCGCCGACCACCCGCGCCGGGCGGCCCCCGGTGGGCCCGGCTTCGCGGAGCGCGGCGCGCACCGCATCCCCGCTCGCGGCTGACGGAACTGCCGCGCCCACATGGACCCCGCCCGCGCCCAGCATCGTGTACCTGTCGGTGGAGAAGTAGAAGTCGCCCGGGGTGTACTCGTCGAGCAGGGCCGCCGGATCCGGGAGTGGGCCCGCCCCGGTGCCCGTCGGCGATCCGCTGCCCGCCGGCGATCCGGCGTCCGGGTCCGTCGCAGCCGGACTTGTCATTGCGGTGGGGTCTGTCATTGCGTTGGGGTTTGTCGTCGCGGTGGGGATGGTCATCGCGTCTCCTGTCGTCGCACGCCGGAGTCCCGGCGGCGGTGTCGTCAGCAGTGCAGGGTCGTCGTGAATCCAATGCGGTGTAGTAGTGAATCCAGTGCGGTGCAGTCATGAATCCAGTGCGGTGCAGTCGTGCGGTGTGCGGGGCCGTGGACAGTCGATGCGGCCCGGACCGGGTCATGCTTTGAGCGTCGCGCCGCCGTCCACGTAGAGGTCGTGCATCGTGATGTGCCGCGCCTTGTCGGACAGGAGGAACAGCACGGAGTCGGCGACGTCGGCCGGATCGGCGATGCGCCCCAGGGGGATCCCCACCTTGAACTTCTCAGGCGTGCCTCCGATCACGGACTCGGCTCCCCTGCCGTCGCCCCACATGCCCCGCTGCATGGGCGTGTCGGTGGATCCGGGCGAGACCACGTTGCACCGGATGCCGTGCTCCGCCAGCTCCAGTCCCAGGCATTTGGTGAACATCGTCGCTGCGGCCTTGGACGCGCCGTAGGCGGCCATCGAGGCGCGGGGCACGCCCGCCGCGTTGGACCCGACGGTGACGATGGCGCCGCCGCCGCGCGGGATCATCATGCGGGCCACCGCCCTCGACACGGTGAACACGCCGGTGGTGTTCACCGCGAACGGGCGCGACCACTGCACATCGGAGGTGTCGACGACGTCGCCGGTGGCCAGCACCCCGGCCACGTTGGCGAGCATCTCGACGGGGCCGAGCTCCGCCTCGATGCGTGCGACCACCGCGTCCACCGCGGCGGAATCGGTGACATCGCAGGCGTATCCGCGCCCACCGGCCGACACCGCGGCGTCGGCCGCCGCACCGTCGAGGTCCAGGGCCGCGACGACGGCGCCGTGCGCGGTGAGCGCGGCGGCCACCGCCGCGCCGATGCCGCTCGCGGCCCCGGTCACGACGGCCACCCGGCCCGCGAACTCGGCAGCATCCATGCACCCTCCGATCAACGCTTTTGGTTAGCCTAACCTAACAGACACATCAGCGAATCGCCAAGCCCCCCAACGGGTCCGGCTACCAGTGGCGCGCAATCGACTGCAGGCCGCCCGCCAACCCGACCCGCCAGCAGGCGTTGTCATGCCCCCCGCTGAACTCGCGGTAGTCCAGCGGGTAGCCCTTGCCTCTCAGCACGTCCCGGAACCGGCGCGCCGGGGCCAGGTTCACCCACTCGTCGCAGCCCACCTCGAGGTACAACCGCAGCGGAAGCCGCTCGCGCCGCGCATACCAGTCGGTGAGCCACTCGCGCCGCGCGGCGCCGCCCGCACCCTGTGCCGCCGCACCCGGCGCGTTCCCGCCGTGCTCGTTCCCGCTCCGCTCGCGGCCTCCCCACCACAGCGACGGAGACTGCGCCAGCACGCACCCGATGCGCTCCGGCGCCGCACCCGCGATGAACGCCGCGGCCAGCCCGCCGAGGCTCTGCCCCGCGATCACCGTGCGGGCCGGATCCCCGGTGACCGCCCATCGCCGTTCCACCCACGGCAGCAGTTCGTCGGTGACGAACCGGACGAACGGTTCGTGACAGGTCAGCTCCTCCCCGCGCACGGAAGCGCCCAGCGTGTCCACTCCAACCGTGACGGCCGGGGGCAGCGCGCCTTCCGCGTAGAGGCGGTCGAGCGCGGGCGCTATCGGCGCGGTCTCGAACCAGGCGGCCCCGTCCAGCAGCACCAGCAGCGGGTACGGACCGTCGCCCTCTCCGTGGCCGTCGTAGCCGTGCGGCGTGTGCACCCACACGCGTCGCCGGTTCCCCAGCGCTGCGCTGGTGAAGCCGTGCTCCACCACTCGGCCCGCGGGGGTGCCCGGCTCCGTCTCCAGGTGGCCGGGGTCGGGGGCGTCCGGCATCGCCGCCACGCTCTTGTCCGGGGCGCCGCCGGGTTGCGCGAGCCGGTGCGGGTTGAGCGGGTCGGGGACGGCCGCCGCGGCGGTCACGGTCGGGGCGCCGCCGTCCTGCGCCACGTCGGGCATGAACTGGTAGCTGCCGCGCCAGTCGGAGGGGAGCCGGTACCCGAGCCACCACACGTCGGTGCCCTCGACCCTCCGCATCCGCGACGCCTCGGGGTTCGCGCGGTCGTGCAGCTTGTTCACCAGCGCGGTCGCGCCCCGGTCGCCGCCCGCACCGCGCCAGAGGAACGTGGCGATCACCTCGTCGCCGGACGCGCCGTCGCCGCCGGGGACGGATTCGATCAACGGCGTGCCCGCCGCCGCGGCCTCCGCCCAGAACGCGTCCACCACCCTGGCCCCGCCGTCCGCGACGTCGCGGACGAGGCGGCCGACGCGGGGGCTGTCCGCCACCGGGGCCGGCGCCGGGCGTCGCTGTCGCGGCGGCACGGCATGGCCCGGCATGGCGCCCGCCCCGTCGCGAGGCGTCACGCCCGCACCGCCGCCGCCTCCGCGACCCGGGCGGGCTCGGACGGCCCCGGGGAATCGGCCGGACCTGCGGCATCGGCGGGGCCTGCGGCATCAGCCGGGCCCGCGGCATCGGCGGATTCCTTGGTGACCACCACCGGCGCGCCGTCGCTGGGCGCGGTGAGGATGTCCGCGTCGATGTCGAACAGCGCCCGCACCAGCGCCGCATCCACCACCTCGGCGGGCGGGCCCCACGCGACCACCTCGCCGTCGCGCATCGCCAGCACGTCGTCCGCGTACCGCGCGGCGGCGCCGATGTCGTGCAGCACCATCACCACCGTCCGGCCGGCGCGGGCGACGCCGCGGGCGAGGCCCAGCACGCCGGCCGCGTGGCCCAGGTCGAGAGCGCTGGTGGGCTCGTCCAGCAGGAGCACCGGCGACTCCTGCGCCATGACCATGGCGAACCAGCAGCGCTGCCGCTGGCCCCCGGAGAGCTCGTCGAGGCGTCGGCCCGCGAGCGGCGTCGTGTTGGTCGCGTCCATCGCGGCGGCGACCGCCTGCTCGTCGCGGACCGACCACTGCCGGAACAGCCCCTGATGGGGATGCCGTCCGTAGCCGACCAGCCCCGCCACGGTGAGCGCCTCGGGCGCCTGCGGCGACTGCGGCAGCAGCGCCACGCGGTGTGCCGCCTGACGCGGGCGCATCCGCCAGAGGTCCTCGCCGCCCACCGTCACCGATCCCGCCGTCGGCTTGTGCAGGCGGGCGATCGACCGCAGCAGCGTGGACTTGCCGCAGCCGTTGGGCCCGACGATCGCCACGACGCGCCCGGCGCCCGCGGTGAACGACACGTCGCGCACCGCGGGCGCGCCCGAATAGCCCGCGCTGAGGCCGGAGACCTCCAGGCTCCAGCCGGCGCCACCGGCTCCGTCGCCCGGTGCGGCGGCTTGCGCTTCGCTCATCGGCCTCCTCCTTCTCGCGACAACAGCACCCACAGCAGGAACGGCCCGCCCAGCACGGCGGTGACCACGCCGGCGGGGATCTCGACCGGCGCGATCACCCGCGCGGCCAGGTCGGCGGCCACCACCAGCACCGCGCCCATCACCGCCGAGGACAGCACCGGCACGCGCGCGGGCCCGGCCAGGCGCGAGGCGATCACCGGCGCGGCCAGGGCGACGAATCCGATGGGCCCGCCGACGCCGACGGCCAGGCCCGCCATTCCGACCGCCACGGCGAGCACGGCCAGCCTGGTCCGGTCCGGCCGCAGGCCCAGCGTCGCCGCGGTGGCATCGTCGAGCCGCAGCACCCCCAGCCGCCGTGCGGTGAGAAGGGCCAGCGGGAACAGCACGGCCAGACCGATGGCGACGGGCACCGCGGTCTCGTAGCCGCGGCCGTTGAGGCTGCCCATGGTCCACAGGAACGAGCCGCCCGCGGAGTTGATGTTCTGCGTGGCCAGCACCAGCTGGACGACCGACGAGAGCATGGTGGTCAGCGCGACGCCCACGATCAGGACCCGGTAGCCGGCATGGCCCATCCCGCCGGCCAGAAGCACCACGACCAGCCCGGCCGCGGCGGCTCCCACGGGCCCCGCCCACCACGCGCCGACGAGTCCGGTGACGCTGGCGCCCGCGACGGCGAGCATGGCGGTGGTGGCGCCCTCGCTGACGCCGAGCATGTCGGGGGTGGCCAGGCGGTTGCGCGCCAGGGTCTGCGACAGGCATCCGGCCGCCCCCAGGCCCGCCCCGGCCAGCACCGCGCAGATCACCCGGGGCAGGAGAATCTGCTGCACAAGCAGGTTCACGCCGTCGCTCGCCTGGCCGAACAGCCCGGACAGAAGCTGCCCGGTGCCGAAACCCGCCGAGTCGGTGAGCAGCGACACCACCACCAGCGCGCCCGCGAACAGGGCCAGGACGGCGACGACCAGGCTGCCCCGCCGCGCGAGCACCACCGAGTAGCGGCCCGCCCGCACGACGTGGCCGTCGGGCGGATGCGCCGCCGTGCGCGTCCCGGCCGACATCACAGCGCCCCCTGCTTCGACGCGCCCAGCGTGAGCAGCCGGGGAGAGCGGGCGAGCATGATCAGCAGCGGCGCGCCGATCAGCGCGAGCAGCACCGCCACCGGCGCCTCGTACGGGGCGATCACCAACCGTGCGGCCACGTCCGCCACCAGCACGGCGAGCGCGCCCGCGAGCCCCGCGAAGATCAGCTGCGGCACCATCGCCGTGCCCACCACCGCGCGGGCGATGTACGGGGCCAGCAGCCCGACGAAGGCCACCGGCCCCGCCACTGCCACCGACGCCGCCGTCAGCAGCGTCACCGAGACGACCACGACCGTGCGGATCAGCTTGGGACGGTGCCCCAGCGACCGCGCGGTCTCGTCGCCCAGCGACAGCGCCGACAGCGGGCGCGCGGAGGCGAGCGCGATGACGACGCCGACGATCACGAACGGCAGCACGTCGACGACCGATTCCCCCGACACCCCGGACAGCGAGCCGAGGATCCACCAGCGGTATTCGTCGTAGCTGGCCTGCTTGCCCAGCAGCAGGTAGGCCGTGATGCCGCGGACGGTGGCGCCGATCGCCGCGCCGGCGAGCACCAGGCGCAGCGGCGAGGCTCCGCCGCTGCCCTTGGCGGCGATGAGCAGGACCACCGCGCTGACGATGAGCGCGCCGGCGAACGCCCAGCCGAGCCTCGCGGTGCCGGTCCCTGCGGCGCCGAGCATGATGCCCGAGACCACCCCCAGCGCGCCGCCCGCGTTGACGCCGAGCAGCCCCGTCTCCGCGAGGGGATTGCGCGTGACCGCCTGCAGCAGCGCGCCGGCCACTCCCAGGGCCACGCCGATCAGCAGCGCCGCGAACGTCCGCGGCAGGCGCAGGTCCATCACGACGACGCGCAGGTGGTCGTCGGCGCGGGCGTCCCCGGCGCCCACCAGGAACTGGACGGCGCGCCATATGCCCGTGTCGCCGGACCCGAACAGCAGAGACGCCCCGGCGGCCAGCAGCACCGCCGCCAGCAGCAGGGCGGCGAACACCGCGTGACGCCGCGCTCCGAAGCGGTTCCGCTTGCCGCCCAACCTCATAGGGGACACCCCCCTGGCGCCGGGGCGGCGGTCCGTGGCAGCATGATCGACGACCATGAAGTTAGCCTAAGCTAACCGGTGCGGCGGGGTCGAAGTGCCCCCGCACACAGCGGGACGACATGGTCGGGCTGCACGCCGCGTCCCCGGGCCACACGAATCCGCACGAACGCGTCCGGCGCAGGCGCGCGTCCAACACGACCAGACCGTCCATCACGACCAGACTACGGAGCATCCATGCCGCACTCTACGATCCCCGGCGCCCACCCCGCGCCCCGAGGCCGCACCGGCCGCGGCCTGCGCCGCCGGTCCGGCATCGCCGCGCTGTTCACCGCCCTCATGGCGTTGATGCTGGCGCTGACCGCGTGCGGCAGCGGGTCCGGCGGGTCCGGCGAGGCCGACGCGGCGTCGCCCGCCTCCTCGGAGTCCGTCACCGTCACCGACGCCACCGGCACCGAGGTGGAGGTGCCCGCGGACCCGCAGCGCGTCGTGACGCTCAGCGAGCTGGACCTCGATTCGGCGCTCGCCCTCGGCGTGACGCCGGTGGGCGCGACGGCCGGCCGCGGCCAGGAGGGCGCCCCGCGCTACCTGGGCGACAAGGCTGCGGACATCACCATGGTCGGCACCGTCACCGGCCCCGAGCTGGACAAGGTCATCAAGGCCGACCCGGACGTCATCCTCGCCGGCCAGGTGCGCGACCAGCAGGTGCTCAGCCGCCTGCGCCAGATCGCGCCCACCGTGGTGACGTTCCAGGTGGGCGACAACTGGAAGGACGCGTTCGCCAACATCGCGCAGGCCCTCGGCCGCACCGACCAGCAGCAGGCCTTCATGGCCGACTACCAGGCCAAGATCGAGACGGTGCAGCAGGACCTGGGCCCGGCCTCGGACTCGGTGGTCAGCGTGGTGCGCTGGAACCCCAAGGGGCCCAGCACCATCAACAAGGGGACGTTCGCCGGCTCCGTCCTGAACGACCTGGGCGTGCAGCGCCCCGAGGCCCAGCAGGAGACCGCGCAGCACAGCATGCCGCTGAGCATGGAGAACCTCGACGCCATCGACGGCGACTGGATCTTCGTCGGCACCCTCTCCGGCCAGGGCAACGACGTCGACGCGCTCGACGCAGCGATGGCCAGCCCGTCGTTCGCCGCGCTCAACGCGGTCCAGGAGGGCCACGTCAGCACCGTCGACGGCTCGATGTGGATGAGCCTGGGCGGCCCGCTCGCCGCGACCGCGATGCTCGACGACGTCGACACGGCGATGGCGAACTGATGGCGGGCACCACCACGCGGCCCCGCTACCCGGACTGGCCCGGCGAGTACGCCGACCGCTACCGCGCGGAAGGGCTCTGGCGCGACGAGACGCTCTGCGACGTGCTGAGCGCGCGGGCCGCCGAGCACGGCGACCGGCTCGCGCTCGTCGCGGGCGAGACGCGGCTGAGCTACGGCGATCTGGCGGCGCGCGTCGACCGCCTGGCGGCCGGCCTGCAGCGCACGGGCATCCGGCGCGGCGACCACGTGGTGGTGCAGCTTCCCAACGGCGCGGAGTTCGTCGAGACGTTCTTCGCCCTGCTGCGCCTGGGCGCGATCGCCGTCCTGGCGCTGCCCGCGCACCGGCGCACCGAGATCGCGCAATTCTGCGCCCACACCGACGCGGTCGCCTACATCGTGGCCGACAAGCACCTCGGGTTCGACTACCGCGGCCTCGCCGCGGAGATCTCCGCGGACCTGCCCCGGCTGCGGCACGTCATCGTCGCCGGTGAACCCGGCCGGGTCGGCGAGTCGCACGGTTTCCAGCGGCTCGATGCGCTGTATCCACCGGTGGACGCCGGCACCGCAGCCGACGCGCTCCCCTCGCCACCGGCCGCCTCCGACGTGGCACTGCTGCAGCTGTCCGGCGGCAGCACGGGCGTGCCCAAGCTGATCCCGCGCCGCCACGAGGACTACCTGTGCGCGATCCGCGAGAGCCTCGACGCCTGCCCGCTGGACGCGCGCTCGGTGTTCCTGGGCGCGCTGCCCGTGGCGCACAACTTCCCGTTCGTCTCCCCCGGCATCCTCGGCGCCTTCCACGCCGGCGCCACCGTCGTCCTCGCGCACGTCCCGAGCCCGGACGTGGTGTTCGCACTCATCGAGGCGGAGCGGGTCACCATCACCTCGGCAGTCCCCCCGCTGGCGCTGACGTGGCTGGCCGCCGCGGCATCCACCGACCGCGACCTTTCCAGCCTCGAGGTCCTGCAGATCGGCGGGGCGGCCTGCGGCACGGAGCTGGCGCGGCGCGTCGGCCCCGAGCTGGGCGCCACCGTGCAGCAGGTCTTCGGCATGGCCGAGGGACTGATCAACTACACGCGCCTGGACGACCCGCAGGACGTGCTCGTCGGAACGCAGGGCCGCCCGTGCTCGGCCGCCGACGAGATCCGCATCGTCGACGACGCCGGAAGCCCGGTGCCCCAGGGCAGCCCGGGGCAACTGCTCACCCGCGGCCCCTACACCGTGCGCGGGTATTTCGAACCCGTCCGCGGAGACGGCGGCGCCGCGGACCCGTCCGTTCCCGGCTCCGGCTCCCCCGCCGACCCCAACCTGACCTCGTTCACCGACGACGGCTTCTACCGCACCGGCGACCTGGCCGTGCTGCGGCCCGACGGCAACCTCGTCGTGGTGGGCCGCGCCAAGGAGCAGATCAACCGCGGCGGGGAGAAGATCTCGCCCGACGAGGTCGAAGGACGCCTGCTCGCCCACCCCGGCATCCATGACGCGGCCGTCGTCGCCGTTCCGGATGACGCGCTGGGCGAACGCACGTGCGCGTTCGTCATCCCCCGCCACGGGGCGCCGGAACCGTCGCAGGAGGACGGCACGCCCCCGCTCGCACCCCGGGACGTCACCCGCTACCTGCGTCGGGACGGCCTGGCGGCGTACAAGATCCCCGACCTCGTGGAGATCGTCGACGAGTTCCCGGTGATCGGCGTGGGCAAGATCAGCAGGGCGCAGCTGCGGCGCGCCCTGGCCGAATCCCGGGCCGCCGGCTGACCCGCGGGCCGGAGCAGCTCGGGGGCCGGCCCGTGCCGACCCCCGAGCTGCTTCCGTCCCTCCCGTAAGAATCCCGATCGCGAAAGGCGGCGCACCCGCATGACCACCCCCCTGCCGGCGACCCTGGACGAGCTGCGGCGAGACGTCAGCGAGATCCTCGAGGACCCGGAGGTCCTCACGCTCGCCGGCGACGACGACCTGCTCGAGCTCGGCATCGATTCGATGCGGATGATGACGCTGGTGACGCGGTGGAACGAGCGCGGCGTGGAGGTCGGCTTCGTCGAGCTCATCGAGGAGCCGTCCCTGGACGCGTGGCTGGCGCTGGTCTCCCGCGGCGACCGCCCGGGCGCATGAGCACGCTGCCGCTGACCCGCGCGCAGTCGGGGATCTGGTTCGCCCAGCAGCGCGACCCCGGCAGCCCGGCATTCCACTGCGCCGAGTACGTGCGCATCAGCGGCCCGATGGACGCGGCCGCGCTGGCGCTGCTCCAGCGCTCGCTGCGCCGCGTCGTCGCCGAAACCGGCACGCTCACCGCGCGATTCGACACCGCAGGACCGGCCGCCGCGGGGGAACCCCGGCAGGTGCTGGGGGCCGCGTTCGACGACCCCGTCCGCATCCTCGACCTGTCCGGCGAGCCCGACCCTGAGGCGGCCGCGCAGCAGGTGATGCGCGAGGCGACGGCGGAGGTGCCGGACCTCGAGCGCGGCGGATTGTTCACCGCCATGCTCCTGCCGCTGGGCTCGGCGGCCGTAGGCGGCGGCTGCTGCGACGTGCTGCTCTACCTGCGTGCGCACCACATCGTCCTGGACGGCTTCGGCTTCTCGTCGGTGATCCGGAGGACCGCGCGGGTGTTCACCGCGTACGAGCGCGGGGAAGAGCCGCCGGCGAGCCCGTTCGCCCCCGTCGAGACGCTGATCACGGAGGAGGACGCCTACCGCGCGTCGCCGGACTTCGCGACGGACCGGGGGTTCTGGGCGGACCGGCTGAGCCGCTTCGGAGACGCGGTCAGCCTGGCCGACCGCGCGCAGCCCGCCGCCCGCGAGGTGCTCCGGCACGACGGCGCACTGCCGCGGGAGACGGCGCAGGGTCTGGACGCGGCGGCGCGCGCACACGGCGTCGCCTGGCCGGAGCTGACGCTCGCCGCGGCCGCCGCCTACGTCGGCCGGATCACCGGTTCCGCGGACGTCGTGCTGGGGCTCCCCGTCCTCGCGCGCACCGGCTCCGCCGCCGCCAAAGTCCCCACCACCACCGTCAACGTGCTGCCGCTGCCGCTCACCATCGGCGCCGCCGACGACCTGCCCGCGCTCGCCCGGTCCGTGCACGACGGCATCGCCGCCGCCCGTGCGCACCAGCGGTACCGGCACGAGGACCTGCGCCGCGACCTGGGCCTCGTCGGCGGGGCACGCCGGCTGTCCGGGCCGCAGATCAACATCAAGCCGTTCGGGTACCCGCTCCGCTTCGGCGACAGGCGCGCGGCCGTCCACTACCTTGCGGCGGGGCCGGTGGAGGACATCGAGCTGACCGTGCACACGGCGGCACCCGGCGGCGCCCTGGGTTTCGACATGACCGCCAACCCGCGCCTCTACAGCCCCGACGAGCTGGCCGCGCACCACGCCCGGTTGCATGAGCTGGTCACGCGGGCCGCGACGGGATCCGCCACCGGACCGGTGCGGCGGCTGGACGTCGCCACCCGCGCCGAGCTGCGGATGATCGCCGACTGCAACGACACCGGGCACGACGTCGCCCCGGCCACACTCATCGACCGCATCGAGGCCGCCGCGCGGCGCACCCCCGGTACGCCCGCGCTGCGCTTCCGCGGCGAGTCCCTCACCTACGCGGAGCTCGACGCGCGCGCCGACCGGCTCGCCGCCCTGCTGCGCCGCGAGCACGGCATCGGCGGCGGGGACACACCCGCCGGCGCGCCGTGCGACATCGTCGCCGTCGCCCTCCCCCGCTCGTTCGAGCTGGTCGTGGCGCTGGTGGCGACGCTCAAGTGCGGCGCCGCCTACCTGCCGGTGGACCCCGACTACCCCGACGGCCGGATCGCCTACCTGCTCGACCATGCGGGCCCCGGGTGCGTGGTCACCACCGGGGCCGAGGCGGACCTGCTCCCCGGCACCCCCGCCGCACCCGTCGTCCGGCTCGACGATCCCGCCGTCGCCGCCGCGCTCGCCGCGCCCGCGGAACCCGTCACCCGGCCCGCGGACCTGCTCGACAGGCCCGCCTACGTCATCTACACCTCCGGGTCCACCGGCGCGCCCAAGGGCGTCGTGGTCGGCCACCGGGCCATCGTGAACCGGCTCGCGTGGATGCAGCACGCCTTCGGCCTGGACGCCGGCGACCGCGTGCTGCAGAAGACCCCGTCCGGCTTCGACGTGTCGGTGTGGGAGTTCTTCTGGCCGCTGATGACCGGGGCCGTGCTGGTGCTCGCCGAGCCGGGCGGGCACCGCGACCCCGCATACCTCGCCGGGCTCATCGCGGGCGAGGACATCACGACGATCCACTTCGTCCCGTCGATGCTCGAGGCGTTCTGCGGCGAACCCTCCCTTGCGGACCGCTCAGGCACGACGCCGCTACGCCGGATCGTGTGCAGCGGAGAGGCACTCGACGCGGGTCTGGCGGACACCGCGGAGTCGCTGCTGGGCGCGCCCGTGTTCAACTTGTACGGGCCCACCGAGGCCGCGGTGGACGTGAGCTGGTGGCGACACGCGGCGGGATCGGCGACGGTCCCGATCGGACACCCCGTGTGGAACACGCGGCTGCACGTGCTGGACGCGGCGATGCGTCCCGCCCCGCCCGGCGTGGCCGGCGACCTGTACCTCGGGGGTGTGCAGCTGGCGGACGGCTATCTGCACCGGCCCGACCTCACCCGCGAGCGGTTCATCCCCGACCCGTTCGGGCGCGCGGGAGAACGCTTGTACCGCACGGGCGATCAGGCACGCAGGCGGCCCGACGGCGCGGTCGAATACCTGGGGCGCGACGACGACCAGGTGAAGATCCGCGGCGTGCGCATCGAACCTGCCGAGATCGCCGCAGCGATGCGCGGGCTCGGAGGGGTGGCGCAGGCGGCCGTCGTCGCGGCCCGCACCGGCGGGGACGGCCCGATGATGCTCGTCGGCTACGCGGTGCCGGAGGCCGGGACGGAGATCGACCCGGCCGCCGTCCGCCGGCGCCTGGCGGAGCGGCTTCCCGCGGCGATGGTGCCCGCGCACATCGTTCCCCTCGCCGCGCTTCCGGTGACCGCCAACGGAAAGCTCGACCGATCCGCGCTGCCGGCCCCCGAGGCCGACGGCAACGCGGGGCGCACCGCATCCGAAGCACCGCGTTCGCCGCGCGAGCAGGCGTTGTGCGAGCTCATGGCCGACGTGCTGGGACTCGGATCCGTCTCACCCACCGAGGACTTCTTCGACCTCGGCGGGCACTCCCTCGCCGCCGTCGCCCTGGTGCGCCGGTTCCGCGACGAGCTGGGCGCCGAACTCGGCGTCGGCACCGTCTTCGCCGCGCCCGACGCCCGCTCACTCGCCGCGGAACTCGATGCCGACGCGCCCGACCGCTCGCTCGACGTGCTGTTCCCGCTGCGTTCGGGCGCGGGAACGTCCGACGGCACAGGCGAAGCGAGCCCTGCGCTGTATTGCGTGCACCCGGCGGGCGGGCTCGGCTGGTGCTACGCGGGGCTCGCGCGCCGGCTGCCGTCCGGGCGGCCGGTGATTGCCGTGCAGGCACGCGGGCTCGACGGGCGCGGCGCCCTGCCCGCCGGCATCGAGGCCATGGCCGCCGAGTACGTGGCCGCGATCCGCGACTCCGGTGACGACGGCCCCTACCACCTGCTGGGCTGGTCCGTCGGCGGGGTGATCGCGCAGGAGATGGCGGTGCAGATCCAGCAGTCCGGCGGCACCGTCGCGTCGCTCACCCTGCTCGACGCGTACCCGGGCGACCAGTGGCGCGGGCTCGAGGCGCCCACCGAGGACGAGGCGCTCCGGGCGCTGCTGCACATGGCCGGCCAGGATCCGGACGAGGGGCCCGGATCCGGCCGGGCCGCCGTCATGGACCGGCTGCGCCGCGGCGGGAGCGCGCTGGGCAGCCTGGGCGACGCGACGCTGTCCGCGGTGATCGACATCGTCACCAACAACGCGCGGCTCATGCGCGAGCACGAGCACCGGGTGTTCAAGGGCGACGTGCTGTTCTTCACCGCGGCCGCCCCCCGCGCAGAGTCCTGGCTGCACCGCGACTCCTGGAAGCCGCACGTGTCCGGCGTCGTCGAGGGCCACGATCTGCCCCTGACGCACCCCGAGATGATCCGGGCCGCCGCACTGGACACCGTGGGCCCCGTGCTGGCGGAGCGGCTGCGGCAGGGGGAACCCCAGGGCGGGTAGTGCCGCCCCGGGCGCCCGCTGTATCGGCGGGCCGTCCCCCGACACGCCGGCCCCTGCCGGTCCGAGCACCGGATCCCGCCGCAACGCCGATAACGCGTGCGCGGGTCACCTAGCAGGTGCTCGGACCGGGGGCCGCACTTCCGGGGCCGACAATTCCGATGCCGACCCCGGCGGGGAAACCGCTAGTGGATGACGTCGCGGCGGACGATCGTCTCGTCGCGCCCGGGCCCCACCCCGATGCAGGAGACCGGCGCGCCGGCGAGCTCCTCGATGCGCTCGACGTACCGGCGCGCGTTGGCGGGCAGCTCCTCGAACGTGCGCATGTGGGTGATGTCCTCGAACCACCCGGGCAGCTCTTCGTACACCGGCACCGCGTGGTGGATGTCGGTCTGGGTCATCGGCCACTCGTCGACGCGCTTGCCGTCGATCTCGTAGCCCACGCAGATCGGCACCGTCTCGAGCCCGGAGAGCACGTCGAGCTTGGTGAGGAAGTAGTCGGTGATGCCGTTGATGCGGGTGGCGTAGCGGGCGATGACCGCGTCGAACCATCCGCAGCGGCGCGCGCGGCCGGTGGTCACGCCCACCTCGCCGCCGTGCTTGGCCAGGTACTCGCCCCACTCGTCGGACAGCTCGGTGGGGAACGGGCCGGAGCCCACGCGCGTGGTGTACGCCTTGAGGATGCCGAGCACCGTGGTGATCCGGGTGGGCCCGATGCCCGAGCCCACCGCGGCGCCGCCCGCCGTCGGGTTGGACGACGTCACGTACGGATAGGTGCCGTGGTCGACGTCCAGCAGCGTGCCCTGCGAGCCCTCGAGCAGCACGTTGTCGCCGCGCTCGAGCGCCGCGCCCAGGGTCATCTGGGTGTCGGAGATGCGGTGGCGGAAGCGCTCGGCCTGCGCGAGCACGTCGTCGACCACCTGCTGCGGGTCGAGCGCGCGGCGGTTGTACACCTTGACCAGGATCTGGTTCTTCAGCTCCAGGGCCGCCTCGACCTTCTGGGTGAGGATCTTCTCGTCCAGCACGTCTGCCGCGCGCACGCCTACGCGCGCGATCTTGTCCTGGTAGCAGGGCCCGATGCCGCGGCCGGTCGTGCCGATCTTCTTGTTGCCCAGGAACCGCTCGGTGACCTTGTCGATGGCCACGTGGTACGGCATGAGCAGGTGGGCGTCGGCGCTGAGCAGCAGCGACGAGGTGTCGACGCCGCGGTCCTCCAGGCCGGCCAGCTCGTCGAGCAGCACGGCGGGGTCCACCACCACGCCGTTGCCGATGACGTTGCCGACGCCCGGGGTGAGGATGCCCGAGGGGATCAGGTGGAGCGCGAAGTTGTCCCCGTTGGGGAGGACCACGGTGTGCCCGGCGTTGTTGCCGCCCTGGTATCGCACCACCCATTGGACCCGCCCGCCGAGCAGGTCGGTGGCCTTTCCTTTGCCCTCATCGCCCCATTGGGCACCGATCAGAACGATCGCCGGCATCGTGTCTCCTACTACGTTCGGTCCCGGGCTTGGCGGCCGGGACCGTGATGTTCGGTTTGCGGATGCCGGGAACCTGAGCGGGCGCCGCTTTCCGGCGCCGTGATCCAACGCGCGGGTCCCCGAGCACAGCCGGTGCTTCACTTTATCCCAGCGCCCGGCGGCCACTCCTTCCAGCACCTCCGGGCGTGGCGGGCGGCCGCGCGCCGGCGCCGTTACTACCGGCCGGTACGGCTGCCGATGTCGGCCGCCCGCCGAGCCGATACGATGAACTCCGTGCTGCTGCGATGCGGAGACGCCCCGATCCCGGTCACGTTGCCCCCCGAGGGCGCCGTGGTCGTCTCGGACGTGCCCACGCGCGAGGAGCTGGCCGAGCACCTGCCCCGCACCGAGATGCCGGAGCGCATCATCATCGTCGCCGGGCAGGACGCCGCCCTCGCCGCGGTGCTCACCCACCTGCTGCGGTCCGAGCGGCTCGACGTGGAGGTCGCCTTCGTCCCCGCCGCGCGCACCGATGCCACGCGCATCCACGGCCTCGACAAGGGGGCCAAGGCCGGCCGTGCGGCGTTGGAGGGCACCGCCCATGCCACCCCGCTGATCCGCGACGACCTCGGCGTGGTTCTCGTAGGGTGCGCGCGGCTCACCGGCCCGGACGGGGGGCGGCTCACCGGGGAGACCTACGTGGACCATCGCGCGCTGTTCAGCGGTGATGCCGCGGGCATCGAAATCCATCCCACGGGGCATGCGCCGGGACTGCGCGCCGCGCGGCTGGGCCGGATGCGGCGCAAGTGGATCGAGGGCAGGGCCGCGCAGACGGGCGGCGACGCCATCGCCGTGACACGCGACGGCGTGCCCGAGCCGAAGCGGCTCAAGCGCTCCACGTTCTACCGGCACAACGTCGACTGGCTGTCGGTGCGCTGAGTGCACGTCCGGTCCAGATCCCTGCGGGGCCCGGGCGTCCGGCCCAGCCCGCTGTTCCTCGCCATCGTCGCGGCCACCGCGGCGGCCGGCGTCGCCGCGTGGAATCTGGAGGGCAGCCTCACGGCCATGCGCGTGGCCGTGTTCTTCATGGTCGTCGGCGGCTGGGTGATCTCGCTGTGCCTGCACGAGTTCGCGCACGCCTACACCGCCTACCGGCACGGCGACACGGACGTGGCCGCCCGCGGCTATCTCACCCTGAATCCGCTGCGCTACACACACCCGGTGCTCTCGCTGCTGCTGCCGGTGCTGTTCATCGCGATCGGCGGGATCGGCCTGCCCGGCGGGGCGGTGTATCTGCAGACGGGGCACCTCTCACCCGCGGTGCGGCGCCGCATCTCCCTGGCCGGCCCGCTGACCAACGCAGTGCTGGCGGTCGTGCTGCTGGTGTCGGTGCACTTCCTGGCGGGCACCGAGGCGGGCGCCCCAGGCGGCGCGACGCGCGGGGTGGTCTACGGCCTCGCCTTCCTCGGGTTCCTGCAGGTGATGGCGGCCGTGCTGAATCTTCTGCCCATCCCCGGCCTGGACGGCTACGCGCTGCTGGAGCCGCACCTGTCACCGTCGACCCGCCGTTCGGTGGCGCAGTTCGCGCCCTTCGGCATCATCGCCGTGTTCGCGCTGCTGACCATCCGGCAGGTCAACGCGGTCTTCTTCGACATCATCTACCGGATCGTCGAGGTGTTCGGCGTCCCCCGCGCGTTTTCGGCGATCGGGTACATGCTGTTCCGGTTCTGGGCGTGACGATTCCCGGCGTGCCCGTCGGAGGACCACCGTAGTGTTGGCCTCATGAGCCCGACGCGCGGGCCGCGCCGCCACGGGACGTTTCGCGTGGTGGCGGCGGCGATCATCACCGCGGTGATCGTGGGCGGCGCGGCGGGCTTCGGGCTGGAGCAGTGGGACTCCGTGCGGCAGGCGGCGCAGTCGCCGTCCGCCACTGCGCCCGCGTCGCCCACCACGCCGGTTCTCGGCGACGCGGGAGCACCGCTAGGCACGTCGGTCTCGCTCGGCGGCCCCGCGCCCGCGCTCCCCCCGGCCCCGACGGTGGATCAGGTCGCCGCCGCGGTCGTCCCCACCACGGTCACGGTGTGGACGGACATCCCCGACGACGTGGCCGGGCTGCGCACGCGGGGTGCCGGGACCGGGATCATCCTCACCGCCGACGGCGTGGTACTGACCAACAACCATGTGGTGTCCGGGTCGCAGTCGGTCTCCGTCACCAACCCGTCCACCGGCACCGATTACGACGCGGAGGTCCTCGGCTACGACCGCACCCGGGACATCGCGATCCTGCAGCTGGCCCGCTCCGGCGGCGCGGCCGTGTCGGGCCTGCCCGCCGCCGCCCTCGGCGACGCCGGCGAACTGCACGTGGGGCAGCCGGTGATCGCCCTGGGCAACGCCGGCGGCACCGGCTCGCTCATCACCTCGCCGGGCACCGTCACCGCCTTCGACCAGTCGATCCGCGCCACCGACAGCAACGGCAGCACCGAGAACCTCGACGGCGTCATCCAGATCGCCGCCGACATCAACCCCGGCGACTCGGGCGGCCCGCTGGTGGACATGGCCGGGCGCGTGGTGGGCATCAACACCGCGAAGTCCGAGTCCGCGCAGGCCGAGGCGTCGGGCGGCCGCGGCTACGCGGTGCCGATAGACGACGCGCTGGGCGTGGCCAGGGTGGTCCTGGGTGCGGTGGCCGCAGGCCCCGGGAACGGCGGCGCGCAGCATGGCACGGTGCACGTCGGCCCCACCGCGCAGCTCGGCGTGCGCGTGCGCAGCCGCGCCGCCGAGCCCCCCCGTGGTGCCGTCGTCATGGAGATCGTGCCCGGCAGCGCCGCGTCCTCGACGCCGCTGCGGGCGGGCGACGTCGTCACCGCGCTCGACGGCAGGCGGATCTCCGGGGCCGACGACCTGAGCTCGGCGATCGACCGCCACCTTCCCGGCGACGTGGTGGTGCTCGAGTGGGTCGACGCGGCCGGCGCGATCCAGCAGGCGCCCGTCACGCTCGACGAGGGCCTGCCCGGCTGACGGCGTTGCGGGTCGGGCCCGTCCACCAAGCGTTTTCCGCACACCCGGGCGGCCGGATGTGCATTTTTCGCTTGGTCAGTGCGTGTCCACCCCGCTGACCGGCTCGGGGCAGTCCGTGCCGTGATGCCCGCGGTGGTCGCCGCGCGATGCCGCGTGATCGACCTGCAGCGTGGTGTGCGTGATGCCGAAGTCGTCGCGGAGGAGGTGCTCCAGCTCCGCGCGCACCGCGTGGCACGGCGCGCTGTCCGCGACGATCACGTGCGCCGACAGCGACGGGAAGCCGGAGGTCACCTCCCACACGTGCAGGTCGTGCACCTCGTCGATGTCCGGATGACCGGCCATGCGCCGGCCGATCTCGTCCGGGTCGACGCCGCGCGGAGCGGCCTCGAGCACCACGCGGCCGCCGTCGCGCAGCAGCCCGTATCCGGCCTTGAACATGAGCGCGGCGACGAACAGCGAGGCCAGCGCGTCGGCCTGCACCCAGCCGGTGAAGTAGATGACGGTGCCGGCCACTGCCGTGCCGATGAACGCGTAGAGGTCGGTGAGGATGTGCTGGAAGGACCCCTCCACGTTGAGGCTCTGCCGGTTGGCCTTGCTCAGCGACCACGTGGCCAGCAGGTTCACCGCGATGCCGACGAGCGCGACGATCACCACGGCCCCGCCCTCGACCTCCGGCGGGTCGAGAAGCCTCAGCACCGACATCACCGTGAAGAAGACGGCGAGCAGGAGCAGCGTGGCCCCGTTGATGAGCGCGGAGACGATCTCCACGCGCTTGAGCCCGAAGGTGTAGGAGCCCCAGGCGGGGCGCGCCGCGAGCGCCATCGCGCCGAGCGACAGGGCGATGGCCGCGGCGTCGGAGACCATGTGCCCCGCGTCCGCGAGCAGCGCCAGTGATCCGGTGAGGAAACCGACGACCACCTCGCCGGCCATCAGCCCCAGGATCAGCAGCAGCGCGATCCACAGGTACCGCCGGTCCGCGTCCGCGGTGATGCCGTGCGAGTGGCCGCCGTGCGTCTGCGCGCCGTGCTCGTGCGTGTGCCCCATACCGCTCATCATATGCATGGTTTCGCATGTGTCAATGGGCCGTTCGCGCCGCGCACGCCGCCCCGCCGTCTGTGCATTCGCCTTTCCCCCACGCGCCGCCCCGATGTGTTATAGGTTCGTGACCGTGACCGGCGCCACGCGTGCGCCGGCCGCCGCCGTAGTCGGGGACGGCGTGCACAGCTCACCTTCAGGAATCGTCCAGGCCGGCCGCGTCCGCACGGCCCCGCCACAGATGGGAGCACCCCTGTGTCCCGAAAGAGCCACTCGTCCCGAAAGAGCCCGGCATCCCTGGAGGCGCCGACGGCACTTCGCCGCCGGAAGCCGCGGCACCGCGCCCCCCGCAGCTCCGTCGTCGCCCCGGCACTGCGCCGCGCCACCATCGGCGCGGTGGTCACCGCCGTCGCCGTCGTCACCCCCGCCACCGCGGCCCTCGCCGCGCCGTCCTCCAGCCTCGGTTCGGAGAGCCTCGGATCGGGCAGCGCCGGTTCCTCCTCCGGCAGCACCGGGTCGCTGGGGTCCCTTGGCTCGGCCGGATCCGGCAGCATCGGCGAGGGGGCAGGAGCCCTGCCCATCCCCAGCCCCCGCGGAATCGTCGCCCTCGGTGCCGCGATGACGCAGGCGGGCAAGCCCTACGAGTGGGGCGCTGAGGGGCCGAACAGCTACGACTGCTCCGGCCTGATCTGGTGGGCCTACCGGCAGCTGGGCATCGACATCGGCCGCACCACGTACGACCAGATCTACGACGGCGTGAACGTCCCGCTGAACAACATCCAGCCGGGCGACCTCATCATCTTCCGCGAAGACAACTCGCACATCGGCATCTACGCGGGCTTCGGCCAGGTGTGGAACGCCTACGACTACGGCGTGCCCATCGGGCTCACCCCGCTCGCCGCAGAGCCGCCCATCCACATCGTGCGCCGGATCTACTGAGCCGTCGGGACACCCGCGCATCCCCCTCGGTCCGCCGCGCGGACTACCGCGGCGGGTAGAGGCGGTCGGCCAGCGCGGTCTTCGCCGCCACCGCCGCCCGCCGGCTCCCCGGGGTGAAGCCGCCGGCGGTCGGCCGGGCGGGGACCGTGTCGCCGTCCGCCACCAGCGTCCAGCGCGAGCCCGCGTCCACCAGCGAGCGGTGTTTGACCTCGTAGTACCCGGGTTCGGTGGCGACCGCCACGCCCGAGGCGCCCGCTGCGGCGGCCACCAGGTGCAGGTGGAAGCGCGTGCTCAGCCACGTCTGCCCCGCACCCACCGGCACCCCGTGATGCCACAGGTCCCGGAACGGCACGAACCGCGCCCCGGCCAGCCGCTCCCCCAGCCGCTCGTATGCCAAGCGGTCCATGCCGGGGATGCCTTCGACCACGGTCACCTCGGAGCCCCGGACCTCCCACGAGTCGAGCACCCGCTGGGCCCAGCCGGCCACCGCTTCCCCCCCGGTCCGCCCGTCGCTTGCGAAGTGCTCGGTCAGGTCGGACTGCAGGCACAGCACGACGCCGCCGTCCGACGCCGCCGCCGGCTGCAGTGCACTGTCGCCCTGCAGCGCCTCGTCGCCCCGCAGTGCCTCGTCGCCCCGTAATGCGCCGTCCACCCGCAGCCACACGTCGTCGCCGGTGCGCGACGCCCCCGGCACGCCGGCCAGCGCCTCATAGGATTCCCGGTCGCGCGTGTCGAACACCGCGAAGGACCGGGCCGCGCCGCGCAGCGCCTCCCATGCGTCGCCGTCGACGCGGGGCATCAGCCCTTGCCCCGATGCCGCGGCGCGGATTCCGAAGCGTTCCGCGAGCGCGCCGAGAGCCGTGACCAGCGCCGTGTGGTGCGGCCACACCGCATTGAGGTAGCCGCCGCCGAGCAGGTGCAGCGCGTCGGCCCGGTGGAGCAGCGCCACCCCCTCGTCGATGCGCGGCTCGGCCCCCAGCGTGACCGCCGCGTGCGCACACCATTCCCACACCGGCCCCGGGCGCGCGTTCTCGTGGGCGAGCGCGATCATCCGCCAGAGCGTGTCCACGAACGTCACGTGCGGGTGGGCGCCGCGCAACAGCAGAGCGGCCTGGCCGGGCGTGTGGCAGTCGAGTACCACCTGGTCGTCCGGGCAGACCTGCGCCAGGTGCTCGAGCCACGTGCGCGCGACGAGCTCGTCCCCGAAGTTGGGGTGTCCGGCGGGCGAGACCAAGTAGATGATCCGCCCGGGCGTGCCGCCGCCGAGCATCCGTGCCGCCCGTGCCCGCCACTGTGTGCGCATCTGCCCGACGGTACCGGGCATCCGGGGCCGCAGCCCTGTGATCGCGGCCTCCTTCCGACTACGCCTGCAACAGCTATCATCAGTGGTGTATCCGTAGCAGGAGGCCGTGATGGACCCGCACACGATCGACCAGAACACTCAAGCTGCCGTCGCTGCGCTCGACGACGACGAGCTCGTCGCGCTGGTCGTCGCAGAGGTGGGCACCCGCACCCGGTTCACCCCGGTGCGCGGCGGCGTCGAAGTCCTGCTCACTCTGGCCGGCGGCATCGGGACTCAGCGGGACATCGCTTTGCGGCGCAGCACCGACCCCGCGGTGATCGTGGAGCGTGTGCACACCGAATCCGCCGCCGAAGCCCGTGTGCTCGAGCATCCGATGCTCGACTCGACGGGAGTCGCCGATGTCCTCGACCGAGGCGGGGCGGGGCGCAGCGCCGCACAGCGTCTCCGCGCCGGCGGAAGCATCGTCGGCGTGCGGGTGGCCGGCCGTTACCTGCACCCGGCGTTCCAGTTCGACGCCGCCCGTGCCGAGGTGCGCCCCCATGTGGCCCGCGTCAACCAGCTGCTGGACGCAGCCGGCGACCCGTGGGGTGCTGCCTCCTGGTGGCTGAGCCCCAACGGCCGGCTCTCCGGGGGCGTCAGCCCCGCCGACCTGGCCGCGAGCAGTGACCCGGAGTCGCACGGGCTCGTCGTCGCCATCGCCGAAGCGCTCCTCGACGACTGATGCCCGCCATTCCACCTCCCGCCGGCGGGCTCTCCTCCCCTGCCCACGTCGAACAGCTGGCAGCGGGCACCCGCCTGTGGCGCATCCACAGTGCCCGCCGCGGCGCAGCCGAACCGAACCCGACCACGCCGAAGCAGGGGGCGGGCGGACGGTTCGACAGCGACGACGGCTCGTACGCGTACCTGTATGCCGGCGATTCCCACGAAGCCGCCATCGCCGAAGCCCTCTGCCGTGACCTGCCCCTCGGCGGCGCCCCTCGTATCGTGCCCGCCGCCATGCTGCGCAACAGACTGCTCACCGCACTCGAGGTGATCGAAGACCTGCAGGTGGCGTCACTACGGGGGCCACACCTGTCGGCCATCGGCCAAGACCTCTGGCTGACGGAATCCGAGGCCGTCGATTATCCACTCACCCGCAGGTGGGCGGCCGCCATCCTCGAGGCCACGCCGGCCGTCGGCCTGGCCTACCGGTGCCGGCACGACGAAGACCGTCTCGCCTGGATACTCACCGCCCCCCTCGACCACGCAAACGACACGGGCCTGCGAGCCGTCGTCGACTCGACCATCCGACTCGACGACACCGTCGGCAAGATCCTGGTCAGCAGGGTCCTCGACGCCCACAGCGCAGTCCTTTCCACCCGCTGACCACGCACGACGCCGGACCGCGTCGATGTGGGAAGGCCACCACTTCGGGAGCAAGGATGTGGATCCTTGCAGGACACGTGCTGGTCAATGTCTGACAGTTCGGCTATTGGAGCTCGACACAGGCGGAACGGTGCGCCGATGATTCCTGCCGGCCGGGCCGGTCTACCGATCGTCAGGTGATCAGGCAGTGCGTAGCAGGAGGCAGGGCATGAGTCAGTTGCTGAGGGTCCAAAGCTTCACCGTCTCAAGTGACGGTTTCGGCGCCGGCGAGGGCCAGAGTCTTGAGACGCCGTTCGGGCATGCCGATCCGGGCAGCCTGCTCGCCTGGGCCTTTGCCACCGATCACCCGCCCATCGCTCGATCCGAACCCGGCAGCCGAGGTCTGGACGACTATTTCACTCGGGATTACGCGCGCAATATCGGTGCCGAGATCATGGGGCGCAACAAGTTCGGACCGCAACGCGGTCCGTGGCAGGACCACGAGTGGCAGGGATGGTGGGGGGACGAACCCCCATTCCACACGCCGGTGTTCGTCATGACGCACCACAGCCGACCGTCGTTCACGCTCGCCGATTCCACGTTCCACTTCGTCGACAGCGACCCGGCCGCGGCGCTTTCCCGGGCGAAGAAGGCGGCGCAGGGCAAAGACGTCCGACTTGGCGGAGGGGCCACGGTCATCCGCCGGTTCCTCGACGCCGATCTCATCGACACCCTGCATGTGGCGGTCGCGCCGATCGAACTCCGCTCCGGGGCCCGGCTGTGGGAATCGCCCGACGAGCTGTCCGACCGGTACCACCAGGACGTCGTGCCCAGCCCGAGCGGCGTGACGCACCATGTCTTCTGGCGGAAGTGAGGCCCGGCCCTACCGCGTCGGGGTCAGGCCTCGCCGCGGTGCAGGACGCTGACCACGAAGTCCGAGTCCGGCGTCCACGGCTCCAGGTCCCAGGTGCCGAAGCGCTGCCGCACCCGCAGGCCCGCGGCCGCCACGTGCTCGTCGAACTCCTCGACGGTGAGTGTGCGGCCCATGCCGAAGCCGACGACCAGCACTCCCTCGGGCTTGAGGTGCCCGCCGACCGCCGCGAGCACGTCGGTCTCCGAACCGGGCGCGACGAAGCAGATGACGTTGCCTGCCATGACCGCCGCGTCGAACCCGCCGGTGACGCCGCGCGCAGGCAGGTCCAGCTCGGACAGGTCGCCGACGAGCCAGGTGGGGCCCGGGTGGTCCTGCTCCGCGGCCGCGACGAGCGCCGGGTCGACGTCCACGCCCACCACCTGGTGCCCGCGGGCGTGCAGCTCGCCGCCCAGGCGGCCCGGGCCGCAACCGGCGTCGAGCACGCGGGCGCCCCGGGGCACCATGGCGTCGATCATCCGCGCCTCACCGGCGAGGTCGGCGCCCTGGGCAGCCATGGCCCGGAAGCGATCGATGTACCACCGCGAGTGGCCTTCGGAAGTCTCACTGAACCAGCGGGTCGGTCGTGCCATACCCCGGAGCCTAGCGTCTGGCGCGGACCCGGATCGGATGCGCGCCCGCCGGGCACCCGCCCGGCGCCATGGTGTGCCACTGCGACCTGCGCGACGAGGCGTCCGGGTGGCACCGGTCGGGCTCATCCCTCCCTGATCGCCGGCCACCGCGCCGGCCAGAACCCGCCCTCGGGCGGCTCCGCGAAGTATGCGGCCGTGGCCATGCCCACCACGTCGTAGACGAATGCGTCGAGCGCGATCCCGTCGACCACCGCGTCCTGACGCTCCGCGCGGGCGGCGAACGATGCGACGACGAAGCGCGTGATCAGCCACATCCGCTCTTCCAGCACCGCGCCCGGCAACCCTCCTCGTGCGCTGCGCCGGATCAGGTCCATCGCGAGCGCGCTGGAGGGGATGAAGCGTTGTTGCTGCCAGTCGCCGATGCGGCCCCACACCTGCGCGACGATGCGGATGAACCGCCGCCCGCGCTCGTCGCGCAGCTTCTCCGCGAAGGGGATGGCGAGGGCCGCGATGGCGTCCCGGAGCGCCTCCGGCGAGCCGTCGCGCCCCGTGCACAGGGCGGCCGTCGTCTTGTCGACGCGGGCGCCGATCTCCTGCAGGTGCGTCTGCAGGATCGCCTCAAGCAGCCCGTCCTGGGACCCGAAGTGGTAGTGCACGGCCGAGTCGTTGCGCACCCCCGCCAGTGCGTTGAGCTCCCGCAAGCGCACGCGGCCCACGCCCGCCTCGGCGTAGAGCTCCTCGCCCGCCTCGATCAGCCGCTGCCGCGCGGTGTCCTGGCCCATGCGCACCCCTCTCGAAAGTTTCATTGACATAGTAACGAACTTCATTAATATGACTGGCATCACAGAGCACCGGAGGACCCTCATGGAAGCACCGAACGGCACCCGGACCGCCGGCGGCGTCGCCGGGGACACGGGCGCGGACATCCGCCCTGGCACCGATATCACCGAAGCGTCCCTGTACTCCGACGGCATCCCGCACGCGCTGTTCGCCCGCCTGCGCGCCGAGAGCCCCGTGTGGTGGAACCCGCAGCCGCGGGGCGTCGGCGGGTTCGGCGACGAGGGCTTCTGGGTGGTGTCCACCAACGAGCTGGTGCGCCAGGTCTCCCGCGACGGCGCGACGTTCTCGTCGTGGGAGAACACCGCCACCACCCGCTACGCCGACGACTGCCCCCGCGAGCACATCGAAGCGGGCCGCAGCATCATGCTCAACATGGACGCGCCCGAGCACACCGGGCTGCGGGCGATCGTCTCGCGCGGGTTCACGCCCCGCGCCATCGCCACGCTCCGCGCCGGCCTCGCCGCGCGGGCCCGCGGGATCGTCGAGTCGGCGCTGGCGTCGGGCGCGGGGAATTTCGTCGAGCAGGTGGCCACCGAGCTGCCGCTGCAGGCGATCGCCGACATCATCGGCGTGCCGCAGGACGAGCGCCGCAGGATCTTCGACTGGTCCACCACCATGACCGGCCGCGACGACCCGGACATCCCCGGCGACCCGGCCGAGGCGATAGGCCAGGTCTTCGCCTACGCGATGGGCCTTGCCGCCGAGCGCCGCGCACACCCGGCCGACGACATCGTCACCACCCTGGTGCGCGCCCAGGACGAATCCGGCGCGCTCACCGACGCCGAGTTCGGCTCGTTCCTCGTGCTGCTCATGGTGGCGGGCAGCGAGACCACGCGCGACGCCGTCGCCCAGGGGCTGCTCGCGTTCCAGGACCACCCGGACCAGTGGGATCTCTACCGCCGGGAGCGCCCCGCCACCGCCGTCGACGAGATCGTCCGCTGGGCGAGCCCCGTGATGTCGTTTCAGCGCACCGCGACCCGCGACGCCGATCTGGGTGGGAAGCGGATCCGCCGGGGCGACCGCGTCGTCATGCTCTACGCCTCGGCGAACTACGACGAGGCGGCCTTCACCGACCCGCGGACGTTCGACATCACCCGGTCGCCCAACCCGCACGTCGGATTCGGCGGCACCGGCCCGCACTTCTGCCTGGGCCACAACCTCGCCCGCATGGAGGTCGAGCTCATCTTCGACGCCCTCGCCGACCTCATCCCCGACATCACCGTCACCGGTCCCGCCGTCCGCGCGCCCTCGGGATGGCTCAACGCGCTCAAGGACGTGCCCGCGCGCTACCCGGCCTGCCCGGTCGCCCACTGACCGCAGGAACCCCCGACCGCTTGAGGAAAGGCCCCACCGCCATGCTCGACTACACCGGACGCACCGCCGTCGTCACCGGATTCGCCTCCGGCATCGGCGCGCGCACCGCCTCCCTGCTCGTCGGGCTCGGCGCGCGCGTCATCGGCGTCGACCGCCCGGGCGCCGTCGCACCCGCCGAGCTGACGGCCCTGCTCGCCGCACGCATCGACGCCGACCTGTCCGCCCCCGCGGGGCCCGCCGCGGTGGCAGAGCGGGTCGACGGCCCGGTGCACCTGCTCGTCAACAACGCCGGCGTCGCCGCCACCCGCCCGTGGCGCGAGGTGCTCGGCGTCGACCTGCTCGCCCCGCGGGATCTCACCCGGCTGCTGGCGCCGAAGTTCGCCGACGCCGCGGCCGTCGTCACCGTCGCCTCGCAGGCCGGCCTGCGCTGGCGCGAGACCGCCGCCCGCTCGCGCGCGCTGCTCGCCGCGGAGACCTGGGGGGACGCGTTCGCACTGGCCGCGGACGAGCCGGACATCCAGCGCGACTGCTACGCCATCGCCAAGGAGGCGGTGATCGTCGACGCGCTCACGCTCGCCGCCGAACGCACGGTGCCCGGGCTGCGCGCCAACACCGTCTCGCCGGGCACCGTGCAGACCCCGCTGCTCGCCGATTTCCGCACCGCCATGGGGAACGAGGTCGTCGAGGGGGCCGCCGCGTGGGCCGGCCGGCACGCCACGCCCGACGACATCGCCGCGGCCATCGCGTTCCTCGGCTCCGACGACGCCGCCTGGATCAGCGGCGTCGACCTGCCCGTCGACGGCGGCTACGGCGCGCTGGTCTTCACGATGATGCAGTCCGCCGCCGCAGAGGAGGCCGCCCGATGACCGTCACCGACGAGGGGACGCTGATCTCGCGCAACCCGGCCACGCTCGCCGAGGTGGGCCGCTCGCCCTCGCTCACCGGCGGCGCGCTGGACGCCGTCATCGCCCGCGCACGCGCCGCGCAGCCGGCGTGGGCCGCCGACCTTCCCGCCCGGCGCGCCGCCCTGCGCGCCGCCGCCGAGGCGATCACCGCCGCCACCGGCGAGCTCGTGCCGCTGCTTACCGCCGAGCAGGGCAAGCCGCTCGCCGAGGCCGGTCAGGAGCTGTGGGTGGCGGGGCACGCGTTCGCCACGCTCGCCGGCACCGACTGGGAGCCCGAGGAGCGCATCACCGCCTCGCTGGGCCGCCCGGTGACCGTGCAGCACCGGCCGTACGGCGTGGTGGCGGCGATCGTGCCGTGGAACTTCCCCGTCTACCTCGCCGCCGCCAAGATCGCGCCCGCCCTGCTGGCCGGCAACACCGTGGTGGTCAAGCCCGCCGAGTCGGTCTCGCTCGCGGTTGCCGCCTTCGTCGACGTGCTGCGCTCGGCGCTCCCCGAGGGGGTGGTGGAGACGCTCACCGGCGGACCCGAAACCGGCCGGCAGCTCATCGACCACCCCGACGTGCGGATGGTGAGCTTCACCGGCTCCACGGCGGTGGGCCGCAGCATCATGGCGCAGGCCGCTGCCACCCTCACCCCCGTCGCGCTCGAGCTGGGCGGCAACGATCCGGCGGTCCTGCTGCCGGACGCCGACCTCGACGACGCCGCCGCCCGCCTGGCCGCCGGTGCGTTCCTCAACGCCGGCCAGATGTGCATCGCGCCCAAGCGCATCTACGTGCCCGACCCGCTGGTGGAGGTTTTCGCCGAGGCCCTCGCCGCGCAGGCACAGCGCACCGTGGGCGACGGCGCCGACCCCGCCACCACGATGGGCCCGCTGCACAACGCCCGCCAGCTCGAGATCGCGGCCGGGATGCTCGGGCGCGCACTCGATTCCGGCGCCCGGACGGTCACCGGCGGGGTGCGGGGGCATGCGCTGCCCGGGCACTTCCTCGACCCGACGGTGCTGGTGGGCGCGGACGACGGCGACGACATCGTGCGCCAGGAGCAGTTCGGGCCGGTGCTGCCCGTCGTCGGCTACCGCGACCTCGACGCACTGCTGGCCATGCTGAACGCCCAGGAGTTCGGGCTCGGCGCGTCGGTGTGGAGCGCCGACTCCGGCGCGGCGGCCGCCGTCGCCGGGCGCATCGACGCGGGCACCGTGTGGATCAACCAGCACAACGCGCTCGACGTGGCCCTGCCCTTCGGCGGGGTCAAGGCCAGCGGCTTCGGCCGCGAAGGCGGCGTCGCCGGCGTCTGGGAGTTCACCACCGCCCGCGTGCTCGACCCGCGCCCGGCGCAGTGACGCCGACCCCACCCACGGACACAGACCCCTACGGAAACGGAGCCCCCATGCCCGCACCCCAGCACCCCGCGACCATGACCGCCGAGGCCGCCGCCGATGCGCTCGAGGACGCCTACATCTACGCCTACCCGCTGGTGCTCATGGACGTCATCCGGGAGATGACGACGAACACCGAGCTGCCCACCACCGAGCGCGCGCCGCTGGGGCAGTTCTTCCACTCGCGCGCGCTCGCGTCCCCGGCGATCGACAGCCTCACCCGCCCCAACGCCGACACCCTCTACTCGCAGGCGTACCTGGACCTGGGCGACGAGCCGTACCTGCTGCACAAGCCGGCGGCTCAGCGCTACCTGGCGATCCAGCCGTTCGACGGGTACTCCAACAACCCCTCGATCCTGGGCACCGGCGGCCCGGGCGGCGACGACGAGGCCGTCTACGCGTTCACCGGCCCCCGATTCCGCGGCACGCTGCCCGAGGGCGTCATCCCCGTGCCCATGCCCACCGACTTCGTGTGGCTGCTCGCGCGCGTCCGCTGCCACGGCCCGGACGACATAGCCGAGCCGCACCGCCTGCAGGACGCGATGGACCTCTACCCGCTCTCCCAGCATGGGCGCGCGCACGAATACCCCCGCGGCGCCTACTCGCCCGCGCGCGACTTCGTGCCGCTCGAGCACATCCTGACCCTGGACGCGGAGGCCTACTTCCGCCGCTTCAACGCGCTCGCCGCGACCAACCCGGGGACCGCCGACGACCGGCCCGCCCTGGAAAAGTTCGCACAGGTGGGCGTGGGCGCGGGGCTCGACTTCTCCGTCTCGGCGCTGCCCGAGGCGGCGCAGCGCCGTGCCAAGGAGCTGCCGGGCCTGATGGACAGCCCCCGCATCGACGCCCTCCGCCGGGCGACGGTCGTCGACGGCTGGACCTACCTGGACCCCTCGGTCGGGCGCTTCGGGACCGACTACACCTACCGCGCGCGGATCGCGCACCGCGGCTTCGCCAATCCCGTCGACGTCACCGCGTACCCGTCCATCTTCGCCGACGCCGACGGCGCGCCGCTGACCGGCGAGCACTCCTATGTCATGCACTTCCCCGCCGGGCAGCATCCGCCGTACCACGAGGGCGGATGGTGGTCGCTCGCCCCGTACACGCAGGCCGGCCGCCTGGTCGCCAACGAGCTCGACCGGTACGCGCTCGACGACGGCATGCCGCTGACGATCAACCCGGACGGGTCGCTGGACCTGTGGCTGTCCGCCGACGCGCCCGACGCAGAGCGGATGCCCAATTGGCTCCCGGTGGGCCGGGAGGGCTTCGGGCTCACGATGCGCATCTACCTGCCGCACCACAGCGTGACCACGCACGAGTGGACCCCGCCGCAGGTGCGGCGGGTCGAGGCACGGCAGTGACGAGACCCGCGCGGAACGCGGGCGCGACCCCCGTCCCCGACGGCGTGAACACCGTCGTCACCACCACCCGTACCGACCTCGCCGAGCTGGCCGCGGCCGTGCAGGCGTGGTTGAGCGACGCCGAGGACGATCCGTCGCTCACCGTCGAGGACCTCGAACGTTCGGAATCCTCCGGCATGTCGAGCGTGACCGTGCTGTTCACCGCGGTGGGCGACGGGGCACGCTCGGAGCAGGTGCTGCGGCTGGCACCCGAGCCGTCGGCGCTGCCCGTGTTCGAGAGCTACGACCTGCACCGCCAGGCCGCGGTAACCGGGGCCCTCGCCGATGCGGGCCACGTCCCGGTGCCGCGCGTGCGCCGGGTGGAGGAGTCGCCGGCGCCGCTGGGCCGGCCGTTCCTGGTGATGGACCGCGCCGAGGGTGCCGCCCCGGCCGACAATCCGCCGTACGTGTTCGGCGGCCCGCTCGTCGATGCCACTCCCGCCCAGCGCGATCGGGTGCAGCGGGCATCCGTCGCACTGCTGACCGGGGTGCACGCCACCCCGCCGCCGGACGCGCTGCGCGCCGACGGGCCCGCAGGCTCCGGCCTGGCGCGGCTGGTCGACGACACCGCGGACTACTACGAGTGGACCGTCGCCGACGGCGGTGTGCGCGTGCCGATCCTGGAGGACGGGCTGCGCCGGCTGCGCGACGAGCGGCCCGCGCAGGCGTCGTCGGACGTGCTGACGTGGGGCGACGCGCGCATCGGCAACATCCTGTACCGCGACTTCGCGCCCACCGCCGCCCTGGACTGGGAGGGCGCCGCGCTGGCGCCGCCCGAGTTCGACGTGGCCTGGTTCGTCTTCTTCCATCGGATGTACCAGGACATGGCCGAGTCCTTCGGCAAGCCAGGCCTTCCCGCGTTCCTGCGCGCCGCCGACGTGCTCGCGCAGTACCGCGCGGACTCGGGCCGCACGCTGCACGACATGCCGTACTTCCTGATGCTCGCGGCGGTGCGGATGGGCATCATCTTCGCCCGCATCAAGGCGCGCTCGGTGCACTTCGGCGACACCCCCGCCCCCGCCGACCCCGACGAGTACGTGCTGCACCACCGCATGCTCCGCGCCATCCTCGACGACCGCTACGAATGGGAGATCTGATGTATCCGGATCCGCTGGACGAGTACCCGATCCACCAGGTGCCGCTGTCGATGGCGCGCACCGAGACCTCCGACCGCAACTTCTACGACCGCTACTACTTCAACGCGCACGACCAGACCGGCCGCGTCTACTTCGTCTCCGGCTTCGGGGTGTACCCCAATCTGGGCGTGGTCGACGCGTTCGCCACCGTCACCCGCGGCACCGACCAGCGGGCCGTGCGCTTCTCCGACGCGCTCGACACCCGCTACCGCGACCAGGTGGGCGGCTACCGCATCGAGGTGATCGAGCCGCTGGAGACCCTCCGCCTCGTCGGCGAGCATCCCGACCTGTCGTTCGACCTCACCTGGCGGGGCTCGTTCCGCGCAGTGCTGGAGGACCGGCACCTGCTCATGGGAGGACTCAGGCCGAACCTCGACGCCAGCCGGTTCGCGCAGCTCGGCTCGTGGGAGGGGACGCTGAGCGTGGACGGCGAGGACTTCGCCGTGGACCCGGCCGTGTGGATGGGCAGCCGCGACCGGTCGTGGGGCATCCGGCCGTCTGGCGAGCCCGATCCGCTCGAGCGCACGGCCGAGCTGCGGCCCGACGGGTTCTGGTGGGTGTACTGCCCGCTGCGGTTCGACGACTTCGCGATCGTCCTCATCGCGCAGGAGGACGGCGACGGGTTCCGCTCACTCAACTACGCGGTGCGCGTGGACCGCGACGGGGCCGTCGAGCAGCTGGGCTGGCCGCGGTTCGAGATCTCCTACAAGCCCGGCACCCGCGAGATGGCGTCGGTGCGGATCCATCTCACCGACCGGCGCGGCGAACAGACCGTCATCGACCTCGAGCCCAAGACGTTCCTGACGCTGCAGATCGGCGCCGGCTACGGCAGCGATCCCGAGTGGAGCCACGGCCGGTGGATGGGCCGCGACTGGTCGCTGTCCTCCCGCTACGACACCGCCGCACCGGAGTTCGCGCAGCGCAAGACCAACGGCGTCGTCGAGTACGTGGTGCACGCGCGCTGCGGCGATGCCGTCGGCTCGGGCATGTTCGAGCACCGGGTCGCCGGGCGGCACTCGCCTTCCGGCTTCGACTCCCCCACCGCCATGGCGCGCTGAGCGGGCCGACCGGCGCCGACCAGCACCCGAGCACCCCCGGCGCGTGAGCGCCCCCTACCCCCGAGGTGAAACCATGCGCACCACCCGCGGTCTACTGATCGCCGCCACCGCGTCCGCCCTCCTCCTCGCCGGCTGCAGCAGCGCCGGCACCACCGACTCCGCGCGCGACATCTCCGAGGTCACCGCGGGCCTGATCGACGATTCCGATTCCGCCGAGGGAGTCCAGGGCGGCACCATCTCCTACGCCCCTTTCTCCGGCGTCAGCACCCTCGACCCGGTGCGCCAGGACGGCGGATCGACGGGCGGCAGCCAGATGGCCGCCATCTACGACCTGCTTGTGCGGTACGACTCGGCGTCCGACGAGTACGTGCCGCAGCTCGCCGCGGGGCTGGAGCCCAATGACGACGCCTCCGTCTGGACGCTCGCTCTCCGCGACGGCGTCACCTTCAGCGATGGCGCCCCGGTCGACGCCGAATCCGTCCGGTGGAGTGTGGAGCGGTATCTGACGAACAGGGGCACGCACGCGCAGCTTTGGTCGTCGGCGGTGGAGCGCATCGACGTCGTCGACCCGCTGACGGCCCGCATCGTCCTGACGAAGCCCTGGCCGCAGTTCCCTGCGCTGCTCGCGGCCGGACCGGGGATGATCGTGGCCCCGTCGTCCATGGCGACCGGCACGTTCCGCCCCATCGGCGCCGGGCCCTTCACCGTCGCGGACTTCCAGCCGGGCACCGCGCTCACGCTGGCCGCGCGCGACGACTACTGGGGCGGTGCCCCGCCGCTGGACACACTGCGCTTCCCGGTGATCACCAGTGAGGACGGCCGGCTGGACGCGCTGCGCAACGGCGACATTGACGCGGCCTACATGCGCTCGCCCGACGTGGTGGCGGACGCGCTGAACACCGAGGACGCCGGCTACCTCTACAACGCCAACATGGGCGCGGTGCTGGCGGTCAACCAGAGGCCCGGGCGCGCTGCCGCCGATCCGCTCGTCCGCCGAGCGATCGTCGCCGCCGTCGACCCGGACCTGTTCGACGACCGCGCCAACAAGGGCAAGGGCATGCCCGAAAGCGCGATGTTCGGGCAATGGTCGCGCTGGGGGCCGACGGAGACTGCCGGCTACGACCCGAACCTCGCCCGGCAGCTCCTCGCCGACGCAAAAGCCGGGGGCTACGACGGCACGCTCACCTACGTCGGTCTCAATGCCGCCTACGCGCAGTCGCACGCCCTCGCGATCCAGTCAATGCTGGAGGCCGTCGGCTTCACGGTGGAGCTCGATTTCAAGCCCAGCATGGCCGACCTCATCGCAGCCCTGTATGCCAAGCACGACTTCGACATCGGCGAGTCCGGCTTCAACGTCGCGGACGAGGCCCCGTATGTGCGACTGTTCAGCAACCTGCACAGCGGCTCCAGCTCCAACGTGCTCGGCGTCGAAAGCCCGGAGGCCGATCGGCTGCTCGACCGGTTGCAGACGGCCGACGGCGACGAAGCGCGGCAGTCCGCGCTGGACGAACTGCAGTCGTGGGTGAACGCCGAGGCGCCGTTCGCGGCGCTCGGCGCCACGAAGAACCTCGTCGCCTGGCGGGGCGTCACCGACGTGGTGCCCAGTGCCGACGGGATCATGCTGTTCGGCGACGCGGCCCGGACCGAGGGGTGATGGGGTGCCCGAGACCCCTCCGCTCCTCGCCCCCGGCGGGGCGCTGTGCGCCGACCGGCTGCGCGTTCCGCTCATCGCCGCGCCGATGCTCAGCGTGTCGGGCGTCGACCTGGCGGCCGCCGCGTGCCGGGCCGGCGTGGTGGGCGCGTTCCCCACGGCCAACGCCCGCAACGTCGACGAGCTCGACCGGTGGCTGACGACCCTCGACGGGGTCGTCGCCGCGGCTGCGGACGCCGGTACGCCCGCCGCGCCGTACGCGCCGAACCTCATCATCCGGCAGCCGCGCCTCGCCGACGACCTCGCCTGCCTCGCCCGGCACGCCGTCGAGCTCGTCATCACCAGCGTCGGCGCCCCCGGCGCCGTGATCGGCCCGCTGCACGACGCGGGCACCGCAGTGTTCGCCGACGTCGGCACCCTGCGGCACGCCGAGCGCGCGGTGGAGCAGGGGGCCGACGGGCTGATCCTGCTCACCGCGGGAGCGGGCGGGCAGACGGGGTGGCTCAACCCGTTCGCCTTCGTGCGCGCGGTCCGCGGCTTCTTCGGCGGCCCGGTGGTGCTGGCCGGCGGGATCTCCGACGGTCATGCACTGTGGGCGGCGCGCACCGCCGGGTACGACCTGGCCTACATGGGCACCCGGTTCATCGCCGCCGAGGAGTCGCTGGCCTCCGACGGGTACCGGCGGATGCTCGTCGACGCCACCCTCGACGACGTCGTCCTCACCCGCGCGTTCACCGGGCTGCGCACCAACATGCTCGCGCCGTCGATCCGCGCCAACGGACTCGACCCGCAGCGGCTCGACGAGCAGATCACCGTGGCCGACTCAGCCCAGGTCTTCGGCAGCGCCGCGCCCCCGGGTCCGCGGCGCTACAAGGACATCTGGAGCGCCGGGCACTCGGTTTCCGGCGTGGCGGGCGTGCTCAGCGCTGCCGCGATCACGGAGCAGACGCAGCACGAGTACAAAGCGGCCCGTGAGGCCACGAGGAGGGAACTGCGATGAACGAGCAGACGGCCGGCCGCGTTGGGGTGCATCAGCGCGGTCCCACGATGAACAGCGCCGTGTTCGCCGCGCTGCGCCGGTACCCGGATCGGGTCGCGTTCTCGTGGGACGGCGGCAGCCGCACGTACTGCGAGACCGCGGACGTCATCGGGCGGTTCCAGGCCGTGCTGTCGGCCCGCGGATGCGCACGCGGACAGGTGATCGGGCTGCTCGGCGGCAACCGGGCGGACGTCTGGTGCGCGGGAGCCGCGGCCGGTGGGCTGGGCATGGCTACCACGTGGCTGCACCCGCTCGGCGCCAACGCCGACCGGTTGTACCAGCTCGAGGATTCCGGGGCGTCGATGCTCATCGTCGACGAGCAGCGCTTCCCGGACCAGGGCGGCGAGCTGGCGGCGGCCTGCGCTGAGCGCGGCGTCGACGTGCTCTCGATCGGCCCGTCGGACTTCGCGCCGGACCTGGCGACGCTCGCGCGCCGCCACGGACCGGCCCCCGTCGTCGACCTGGCCCGCCCGGACGACCTGTCCAACATCGGCTACACAGGCGGCACGACAGGCACGCCCAAGGGCGTCGAACGCAGCCACGCCGCCAACGCCGCGGTCACCGGCGCAGTGCTGGCCGGGTTCGAGTTGCCGCCCGTGCCGCGGTTCCTGGCGGCGGCGCCGATCAGCCACGTCGGCGGATCCAAGGTGGTGCCCACGCTGATCCGCGGCGGCAAAGTGCACCTCGTCACCGGGTTCAGCCCGGAGGCGACGCTGGACGCGATCGAACGGCACCGGCTCAACTGCACGCTGCTCGTGCCGTCGATGATCTACGCGCTGCTCGACTCGCCTGCGCTGCGCCGCGCCGACCTTTCCTCGCTCGAACTCGTCCTCTACGGGGCCTCCCCGATCTCGCCCGACCGGCTCGGCGAGGGGCTGGACAGGCTGGGCCCGGTGTTCTCGCAGATGTTCGGGCAGACCGAGTGCTACCCGATCTCGCTGCTGCGACGCGACGAGCATCGGATGGACGAGCCCGGGCTTCTCGCGTCGTGCGGGTTCCCGCTTCCCGGCGTGTCCGTGTCGATCCGCGGCGACGACGGCGCCGAGGTGCCCGACGGCGAGCCGGGCGAACTGTGCGTGCGCGGCGGACCCGTGATGGACCGGTACTGGAAGCGCCCCGACCTCACCGCCGCGGCGCTGGCCAGCGGCTGGCTGCACACCGGCGACGTGGCACGCCGCGACGAGCGCGGCTACCTCTACATCGTGGACCGTATGAAGGACATGGTCATCTCCGGCGGCTTCAACGTGTATCCACGGGAGGTGGAGGACGTACTCGCCGCGCACCTCGCGGTGTCGGCGGCCGCGGTGTACGGCGTGCCCGATGCG
Source organism: Tomitella fengzijianii (assembly GCF_007559025.1). NCBI lineage: Bacteria > Bacillati > Actinomycetota > Actinomycetes > Mycobacteriales > Tomitella > Tomitella fengzijianii. The sequence goes on from NZ_CP041765.1 coordinate 3,350,302, forward strand.
CGCTGGGGCGAGGCAGTGACGGCAGCGGTGGTGCTGCGGCCCGGGGCGGTTGCGGGCGAGGCCGAGCTCATCGCGCACGTCCGCGAACGCAAGGGTCCTGTCCTCACGCCCAAGTCGGTGCGGATCGTCGACGCGCTGCCGCTCACCGCCGTCGGCAAGGTGGACAAGCGGCGGCTGCGGGACGGCGCCGCAGGCTGATCGCGTGCCCGCGTCGACCAAGCGGATCCCGCACGCGCGGAAGCGAAAACGTGCAGAATCCGCTTGGTCGACGCAATCCTTACCCATCCTCACCCCACCCCTCACCCCGCGGGCGCCGGCCTCGCCCCGCGCACCAGCCCCCCGGGCAGCGCGCCTGTGTGCTCGCCGTCGCGCAGCACCACCTCGCCGGCCACGATCGTCGCCCGGTACCCGGTGGCCGTCTGCATCAGCCGGCGCCCGCCGGTGGGCAGGTCGTAGCGCACCTCCGGGTGGTCGGCCTGCAGCGCGTCGAAGTCGATGACGTTGATGTCGGCGCGGTAGCCGGGCCGCAGCAGCCCCCGGTCGCCCAGCCCCACCGCCGCCGCGGTGTCGGTCGTGTGCCGTTTGACCAGCCATTCCACGGGGAAGCGCCGCCCGCGTGTGCGGTCGCGCCCCCAGTGCGTGAGCATCGTCGTGGTGAAGCTCGCGTCGCAGATGGCGCCGCAGTGCGCGCCGCCGTCGCCCAGCGCGGGCACGGTGCCCTCGCGCTCCAGCATCTCGCCCACCGCGTCCAGGCTTCCCTCGCTGTAGTTGAGCATCGGGAAGTAGAGCAGCCCGCCGCCCAGCATGGCGTCGTACGCGAACTCGGCCGCCGTCACCCCGGCACGCGCCGCGTGTGCGACCACCGAGTCCTCGGGGCCCGGCTCGTAGTTCGGCGGCGTTCCCAGCAGGTAGGTGTGCTCGAAGTCGGTGGCCAGCCGGTGCTGGAACGCGTTGGAGTCGTCGGGATCCGTCGCCAGCATCCGCGCGCGCACGTCCGGATCGCGGAGCCGCGCCAGGCGTTCGGCAACGGGCAGGTCCGCAATCTCCCGGTGCACCGGATTGGCCGTGAACGGGTGCCAGCTCAGCTCCCAGCCCAGCAGCACCCCCACCGCGCGCGGCGCCACCTGCCCGGTCACCGGCAGACCCGTCTGCCCCGAGACCGCCGCCAGCCCGTCGAGCAGGTCGCGCCACTTGCCGGGCACGCGGTCGGCCTGCGTGATCGACACGGACGCGGGCCTCCCCGACTCCTCGACGATCGCGCGGACCAGCTCCATCTCCTCCGGCTGGTCCATGAAGTCGGAGATCAGATCGGTGACCCCGCCTCCCGCGTCGCGCAGCCCGGCCGCCAGCGCGACCAGCTCCGATCGGGGCGCGGTGAGGCTCGGCGTCGGCTCGCCCGCGACGGTCTTGTGCATGGCGGTGCGCGAGGTCGACCAGCCCAGGGCGCCCGCCCGCACCGCCTCGGCGATGATCGCGCGCATCCGTAACGTCTCGTCCTCGGTGGGCCGGGAGGTGTGGTCGCTGCCGCGCGCGCCCATCACGTAGGTGCGCACCGCGCCGTGCGGCACCTGCGCGGCGAAGTCGATGGCGTGCGGCGTGTCGATGGCGTCGAGATACTCGGGGAACGTCTCCCAGTCCCACGCGATGCCCTCCGCCAGAACGCTTCCGGGGATGTCCTCCACGCCCTCCATGAGCCCGATCAGCCAGTCGCGGTCGGCCGCGCGCACCGGCGCGAAGCCCACCCCGCAGTTGCCCATCACCACCGTGGTGACCCCGTGCAGGGCCGACGGGGTGAGCAGCGGGTCCCACGTCACCTGGCCGTCGTAGTGGGTGTGGATGTCGACGAAGCCGGGCGTCACCAGCAGTCCCGACGCGTCGATCTCCCGGTGTCCCGCGCCCGCCACCGCACCCACCGCGGTGACGACGACGCCGTCGACGGCCACGTCCGCCGTGAACGGTGCGTCGCCGCCCCCGTCGATCACCGTGCCACCGCGGATCACAAGGTCATGCGCCGGAACGGGGCCGAACACCTCCGCGCACAACCGCGCCGCCGCGGCGACGATCCGGTCCTGCGCCGCCGCCGCAGCCGGCGAGACGGCGGTGAACTGCAGGAACCCATGCGGCAGAGACGGAAACGCCAGGACCTCCGCCGGCGTCCCCGCCGCAGAGAGCGCGTCCGCGTAGGCGAGCCCTTCGTCGCGCAGCGGATCGTGGCCGCCCACCGCGAGCACCGCCGGCGGCGGCACGGACCCCGGGCCCACCGCGCGCAGCGGTGCCGCCCGCGGGCCGGAACGCAGCGGCTCTTCCGGACAGTAATGACCCCAGAACCAGCGCATCTCCTCCTCACCCAAGAACAGTGTGGACCTGGTGCGATACGAATCGCGGGTGAGGTCGCCGTCCACCACCGGGTAGACCAGCACCTGGCCCAGCACCCGCAGCCCGGGCGCGCCGGACGCCGCGCACACCGCGGCGAGGTTGCCGCCCGCACTGTCGCCGCTGAGCACGACGTCGGCATCGAGGCCCGACGCGCCGCCCGCCACCCACCGCAGGGCGGCCGCCGCATCGTCGAGCGCCGCGGGGAACGGGTGCTCGGGCGCCAGCCGGTAGCCGACGCTGACCACCGCCCGCCCCGTCCGGGCCGCCAAGTGCCTGCAGTAGGCGTCGGAATAGTCGAGGTCGCCGGTCACCCACCCGCCGCCGTGGAAGTGGACGATGGTCCCGCGCCCCGGAATCTCCGGGCGATAGATCCGCACCGGCGTCCCCCCGCTGGCGTCCGCCTGCCGCACCCGCACCGCCGCGGGTCCGGGCGCGCAGGTGGCGGCGGTGGCCAGGATCTTCTCGCGCGCCTGCTCCGGCGTGCCGTCGACCATCCGCGCGGCGCCCGCCTGCGCCATCTGCTCGACGACCCGTTGCAGCACGTCGTCCAGCGGCGCTTCCTCGATACCCGGTCTTGTCATGAACTGGATTCTAGTTCTACTGTGATCCACATGACAATGCCCAGGCCTCAGCGCGCTGCCGCGCCTACCGTGTCCGGCCCGGGACCCGCGCGGTCAGCCTCTGGGCCGTCACTCCTGGCGGGCGCCTGCGGGCCCTGCACCGAAGAGCAGGTCAACGAACCTGTCAACCAGCCGGTGCACCTCGCCGATCGACTGCCGGCCCTGCGCGAACCGTCCCAGCTGATGCACCAGCAGCGCCGCGGCCATCGCCACGACGTCGTCGCGGTCCGCCGCCGGCAGATCGGCGAGCCGTTCCCGGTACGAGGACACCACCTGGTCACTGAACTGGTCGAAGACTGCGCGCACCGCAGGGTCGGCGGACTGTTGCAGGAGCAGCTGCAATCGCAGGAACGAGGGGAAGACCTCGAAGCGACGGACGGAATGGTGCATCCGCGCCCGCAGTCGTTCGCCGGGCGGCCGGGCCGGGACCGGGTCTGCGGATTCCGTCTCCGCGTCAGCCGCGGACCACTCGCGCAGCACCACGGCGTACAGCTGTTCCTTGGACGGGAAGTAGCGGTACACCGTGCCCAGCGCGACGCCCGCCTGCGCCGCCACGTCGCGAACCAGGATCGCCTCGTAGTCGTCCGCGGCGAGAAGGGCGCCGGCCGCGTCGACGATGCTCCCCCACCGCCGGCGCTGATACGGCGGAAGCGAATCCGGATCCACGATCACCCCTCCGCTCCCGGACCGGCCCGCCCGATCCGTCCCGACCGATCATGCACGACATGCGCAACCCCCGCCCGCACGAACCCGAATCGAGGCCGCCGGAAATGACCATCCACGACGCCGCGCCGTCCGCCGCCCGGCCTCAGGACGGCCAAGCCGGGCCCACCGACGTGCTCATCGTCGGCGCCGGATTCGCCGGGCTCTACATGCTGCACGCCATCCGCACGCTGGGACTGAGTGCCGTGCTGCTCGAGGCCGGCGACGGCGTGGGCGGCACCTGGCACCACAACCGATACCCGGGCGCCCGGTGCGACGTGGACAGCATCGACTATTCCTACTCGTTCGACCCCGCCATCCGCGCCGAGTGGACCTGGTCCGAGCGGTATCCGTCCGCCCCCGAGATCCGGCGCTACCTGGAGTTCGTCGCGGACCGGCTGGGGCTTCGCCGGGACATCCGCCTGTCCACCCGGGTGCGCGCCGCCGAGTTCGACGAGCACGCGGAATCCTGGTCCGTCACAGCAGACGACGGGCGAACGTGGCGGGCCCGGTGGCTCGTCTTCGCCACCGGCAGCCTCTCGCAGGCGAACGCCCCGGACTTCCCGGGCGCGTCCGAGTACCGAGGCCGCCTGCTGCACACCGCCGACTGGCCCCGCGACGCGGACTTGCGCGGCCGGCGCGTCGGCGTCATCGGCACCGGATCCTCGGGGGTGCAGGCCATCCCGGTCCTCGCCGAGGAGGCCGAGCACCTGGTGGTGTTCCAGCGCACGCCCGGCTTCGTGGTGCCCGCGCGCAATCATCCCCTGAGCCCGGACGAGACCGCCGCAATCGAGGCCGACTACGCGACACGGCGTCAGGCGCTGCGCGAATCGTTCGGCGGCTGGCACCTGCCGCCGTCGTCGGGACCCGCCGCCGACGTGCCGCACGGCGAGCGCCTGGCCGAGCTGGAGCGCCGGTGGTCGATCGGCGGATTGTGCCTACAGTCGGCGTTCTCGGACGTGATGACCGACCCGGCCGCCAACGAGCAGGTGGCACGGTTCGTCCGGGACAGGATCCGGGACACCGTCCACGACCCGAGCACCGCGGAAACTCTGTGCCCCACCGGCTACCCGCTCGGTGCCAAGCGACTGTGCGTGGGCACCGACTACTACGAGACTTACAACCGCGGCAACGTGGACCTGGTGGACCTGCGCGCCACCCCGCTGGAAACATTCACGCCAGGCGGAATCCGCACCAGTGCACAGGAGTACGCACTGGACGCCGTTGTACTCGCCACCGGCTTCGACGCGATGACCGGGGCCCTGGACCGGATCGACATCCGCGGACGCGGCGGGCGCAGACTGCGCGACGAGTGGGCCGCCGGGCCCCGCAGCTACCTGGGGCTGTCGGTCGCGGGGTTCCCCAACATGTTCGTGCTCGCCGGCCCGGGCAGTCCGTCGGTGATGTCCAACGTGGTCGTCTCCATCGAACAGCACGTCGAGTGGGTCCGCGACCTGCTCGCACACCTGGCTGACACGGGCACCGGCACCGTCGAAGCGACCGCCGAGGCGCAGGACCGGTGGGTGGAGCTCGGCAATCAGATCGCCTCCGCGACCCTCTACCCGAGTGCCGACTCCTGGTACATGGGCGCCAACGTCCCCGGCAAGCCGCGCGTGTTCATGCCGTTCCTCGGCGGCGTCGGCACCTACCGGGGCATCTGCGACGGCGTGGCCGCCGACGGCTACAAGGGGTTCACGCTGGGCTGACGCAGTGCTCCATCGCGCCGGCCGCACACTGCCCGCCGAGCAAGCGGATAGTGCTCAGTTCCACGCCGGAACGTGCCGAAACCGCTTGGTCGGCACAGCGGGGTCTACGCACCTCGCTTGAAGACCTCGCGTTCCAAGCGCGCGAGCCGCTCACCGACATCTCCGCCCGCCCCCCGGTCCTCCGATTCCACCCTGTCAAGAGCCCACACCCGCATGAGCGTGGACAGAGGCAGCCCCGCCCGCTCCGCGGCGGTGTGCAAGCGCTCGAGTTCTGCAGCAGACACACGCACCGACACCACGCTCGACCTCGAGAGATTCGGACGATGCACAGTCACGTCCCCAGGTATCGGCTCCGGCACCTCATGGCGCTCCGCCGCCGAGCCTTCGCCGGCGAGCACTTCGTCGATCCCCGTCATCACGCCTCCTCGTCGTAGATCCGCTGATCGCGCCTACTTGAGCGCCACGCATTACTTCCCCACCACCGGCCGTCCGGTTGCTCGTCCGGATCGGCGGCAGGATCTACCACGATCACGGTGACCAATGAGCCTGCCAACCGTGAATAGCCGATCACTCGCGTCGCCTGCCGAGTCCGACTCGCAGGGTCGGGAGTCAACCACACTGCATGCGGGTCAGCGACAGCTTCATTCGCCGCAGCAGGGCCGACACCGTGGCGTCTCACTATGCAGTCGGCACGTCTGCTCCAATCAATTCCCTCCCCCATCACTACATTGTATGACAACTCACTACATCCTGTGTCCCCCGCCGAGCAAGCGGAAAGTGCTCAGTTCCGCGCCGGAACGTGTAGAAACCGCTTGGTCGGCGCGGCCGGGGGCTGCAACCGCAGCGGCAGCGCCCCCTCACACCATCCCGCGAACCTCGCGTTTGAGGATCTTCCCCGAGGCGTTGCGCGGGATGGCGTCGAGCACCACCAGGTCATGCGGCACCTTGTAGTGCGCGATCCGCTGCCCGCAGAACTCACGCAGCGCGCCCAGGTCCAGGGCCGCCCCCTCGGCGAGGGTCACGACCGCCACGATCGACTCGCCGTACTCCTCGTGCGGGCGGGCCACCACGGCACAGTCGACGACGGACGGGTGCGCGGCCACGGCGTTCTCCACCTCCACCGAGTACACGTTGCGACCGCCGGTGATGATCATGTCCTTGAGCCGGTCGACCACCGTCATGCAGCCGTCGGTGTCCACCAGGGTGAGGTCGCCGGTGTGCAGCCAGCCGTCGCGGATCGTCTCGGCCGTCTGTTCCGGCTTGTTCCAGTACTCCTTCATCACCGTCACGCCACGCAGGATCATCTCGCCGACCTCGCCGACAGCCACGTCGGTGCCGTCGGGTCGGACCACCCGGCATTCCAGGTTGATCAGCGCCTCCTTGCCGCTGGTCTCCGGCCGCGCCACCACCTGATCGTGCCTGGCGAGGATTCCGCCCGGCCCGGCCTCCGTCTGCCCGCACAGCTGCATGAACTCGACGCCCGGGAAGGTGGCCACCAGCTGTTGCACCGCGGATGCCGGCATGGGCGCGGCCCCGAACATGCCGGTGCGCCAGGACGCCAGGTCCCGATCCTGCACGCCGGGCACGCGCATGAGGAACTGGTACATGGTGGGCACCCCGAACATCATCGTGATGCGCTCGCGCTCGATGGTGTCGAGCACCGCTACCGGGTCGAATCCGCTGTGCACGATGTGCGTGGCGCCCACGAACACGCCGGGCAGCAGCATCAGGTTGAGCTCGGCAGAGTGGTAGAGCGGCGCCACGTGCAGCAGCCGGTCGCCATCGCGCAGGCCGACGCCCCCGATGAATGCGGCCGTCTCCCACATCATCCGGTGGTGGTCGAACAGCGCGCCCTTCGGCTTGCCGGTGGTGCCGGAGGTGTAGAGGATCTCGGTGTCGTCGTCCTCGGCGAGTCCCACCTCGACCGGCTCCGCGGCCCTCCCCTCCGCCGCCGCGAACAGGTCGGGATACTCGCCGCCGTCGCCCGTGCAGTCGACCCGCAGGCCCGCGGGCATCCCGGCGGCGACCGCGTCGCGCACCGCACCCGCCACCTCCGGCGCGAAAACCAGCACCGCGGCACCCGAGTCGCGGATCAGGTAGTCCAGCTCAGGCCCCGTGGAGGCGGGGTTGACCGGCACCACCACAGCGCCCGCGCGCTGGGCTGCGTAGAAGGCGATGACGAACCTGTCGGTGTTGGGCGACATGAGCGCCAGCCGGTCGCCCTTGCGGAGGCCGTCCCCCACCAGCACGGCGGCGACACGGTCGACGGCCGCGTCGAGCTCCGCGTAGGTGTAGCGGAGGCCGCCGAACACCAGCGCCTCACGATCGGGCACGCGGGCGGCGGTGGATCTCAGGGTTCCGGGGACCGTGGGCATGCCGCACCTCCGGGCTTCATCGGCATCACGCAGTTGAATGTTGCACAGGTCACACTACCTGCGAGCGGGCGGCCACAGTGCCCGCAGACCGGCTACGCGGTCGGCAGAGAGCGGTCCGGGCCCGAGCCCGGGCCGGAATGAGCGTCCGCAGGTTGTTAGCGTTCCACCATGGGAGAGGGTGACGGAGAATTCGCAGGGGGCTTTTCATGGCAACGCGAGCGGCGGTGGATCATCTGGTCCATCGTGCTCGTGATCGCGATGGTCATGATCGCGATACCTGCCGCGGAGGCCGTCGAATCCAGCAACTCCACCGCTGACGCCGCGTCGACCTCCCCCAACGCATCCAACGGACTGCTCCTGATGGGCGGGTGCGTCCTGTTCGTGCTCGCAATCCCGTTTCTCGCCTCGGGCATCCATTGGCGGTCTGTTGGCTGGAAGACGTTACAACGCAACATGATGCAGAACAACGCTGATCACAAGAACGGGTGGGCAGAGGCGGGCCGGCTCCATCTCGACATCTCCCGTCGGCGCGCGCTCCGCCCTGTCGACCCGACGCCGTTGGTTCCGCGCCCTGGGGAGCATTTCCATCTGCGCACACGTATCGGCTACTCCCGGTACGTCACCTCGGGCGACGGCTCCTACAGTCACACTGTCGCTTTCGGAACCGGCCCGGCAGGCCTCGCACTCGTGGGCGCGTCACTGATCGGCAACAGTCGACGGCGCTCCGAAGCGATGGCGGCAGCGACCCCGGCGTGGCGCGAAAAGCAGTACACCGACGTCCTCGCGGGAAACTACGGTCTCGTCATCTTCCCTTACGGACGCGCAATGCACTTCGATTGGAACCACGTCACCACATTCCACCCGAACCCCACGAACTGGACCGTGACGTTCGAGTTCTTCGACGCCGAGCCTCTCTCACTCTATGGCCCGGCCGCACCTCTGATCTGCGTTTACGCGGCTTCCAAGCTGTGGGGCGGAGAACAATTCCACGCTGACCCGCGTTTGCGGTCCATCGCTGCATCGTCGTTGGCCGAAGCAGCACGGAAGGCGCTAGGCCAGCACTGACCGTCACCGGGGCTGCTCCAGCGTGAGGCGGACGGTCGGCAGCGCGGGCCCGCCGTCGAGCATCGCCAGCAGCGCGTCCACGTCCATGTGCTCGTCGACCAGGTCCGCAAGCCGGTCCAGGCGGTTCTCCCTCGCCGCCGCGAATCCCACGTTTCCCACGTCGATGGACCTGCCCCGCGCGTGCGCCACCGCGCGCAGCCACGCGGACCGCAGGCCGTCGCCCTCCAGGGCCCCGTGCCACATGGTGCCGAACACGAGCCCGTCGCGGACCCCGCCCAGGAACCCGGCGCCGGACCCCACTGTCACGCGCCCGTGGTGGATCTCGTAGCCCGACGCCGCGACGCCCAGCGCGGTTCCCCGCGGCAGGCCCAGCACCTTGCCGGCGCCGAACTCGGTGACCGCGTCGAGCAGCCCCAGTCCCGGGACACGCACGCCCGCAGGACCTTCGACGCCAACGGGATCGCGGATCTCGCGGCCCAGCATCTGGAATCCCCCGCAGATCCCCAGCACGGCACCCCCGTCCGCTGCGTGCTCCACGATCGCGCCGTCCAGGCCCCGCCCGCGCAGCCAGGCCAGGTCGCCGACGGTCGCCCGCGTGCCCGGCAGCACCACCGCGTCGGCGCCCGCAAGCGCACGCGGATCGTCGACGTACCGCACCCGCACGCCCGGCTCCAGGCACAGCGCGTCGACGTCGGTGAAGTTGGAGATGCGCGGCAGCATCACCACTGCCACGGTGAGGACGTCGGCGCCGGGTTCCACGGCCTCGTCGTCGAACCGCCTGGCGCCCAAGGCCAGCGAGTCCTCCGAGTCCAGCCACAGCCCGCGCAGCCACGGGAGCACCCCCAGCACGGGGCGGCCGGTGCGGCGTTCCAGCTCGTCGAGCCCCGGGCGCAGCAGGCCGGCGTCGCCGCGGAACCGGTTGACGACGAACCCGCGCACCAGCTGCTGGTCCTCGGGCGAGAGCAGCGCCAGCGTGCCCGCCATGGATGCGAAGACGCCGCCGCGGTCGATGTCGCCGACGACGAGCGTCGGCATCCCGGCGCGGCGGGCGAGGCCCATGTTGACGTAGTCATGCACACGCAGGTTGATCTCCGCCGCGCTCCCCGCCCCTTCGCACACCACCACGTCGTAGCGGGAACGCAGGTCGTCCAGCGCGTCGAATGCCGCGCGGGCCAAGTGTTCCCGTCCGGACGCGAACTCGCCCGCCTCGAGCGCGCCGGCCGGCTCGCCCATCACCACCACGTGGCTGCGGAGGTCGCTGCCCGGCTTGAGCAATACCGGGTTCATCGCCGGCTCCGGCACCGCGCCCGCGGCGACCGCCTGGATCCACTGGGCCCGGCCGATCTCCGCGCAGCCCCCCGGAGCAGCGCCGGCGGCCCCGCCCGCGACGACCATCGAGTTGTTCGACATGTTCTGCGCCTTGTACGGCGCGACGGAGATGCCGCGGCGGGCGAGCGCCCGGCAGATCCCGGTGGTCACCACCGTCTTTCCCGCGTCCGAGGCGGTGCCCGCCACCAGCAGGGCCCGGCCGGTCACCGGCGGCCTCGGTATCGGGTGCGCGGCATGCGCCCATCCTGGCACCGCCGTACGGTCAGGGGCGCGCCCGCCCCCGGATCCAATAGGTCGCCCAGTTGGCCGCCTCCACGTCGAGCCCCCAGGTCTTGACGGCCATCGTGCGCGCGGCCTTGGCCAGGTCCGCCTCCCCGCACGCCCACACGTACGGCACGCGCGCGGCGGGATGCCCTTCGCGGGTCCACTCCCGCAGGATCCGCGCGGTCTCGGCGCACTGGCGATCCTCGGGGGCGTACACCAGCTCGAGGGTGCCCAGCCGGTGCCCCCACTGCGCGACCAGGCCCGGCTCCAGCTCCGCGTCCGACGCGGCGAGCGCGAGCACGTGCGTCGACTGCAGCTCTCCGGGGTGGTGCGCGGCGAGGAACTCGAGCACCGACCGCAGCGCCGGCACGGCCGTCGCATCGGCCACCAGCAGCCGGTGCGCGTCGGGGCGCCACCAGATGCCGCTGGACGTGTACACCCCCGCGGTGTCCCCCGGCGCCGCGCGCAGCACCCAGCGCGACCCGGGCCCGTCGTCGCCGTGCGTCACCACGTCCACGTCGATGGTCGCGGCCACCGGGTCGAGGCTGCGGATCGTGTACCAGCGCAGCTCGGGCTGCTCTTCCGGGGCGAGCGCGGTGACGGCGGCGCGAATGTTGGCGGCCGCGTCGGGGTCGAACCACCGGAACTCCCGGCCGTCGCGCGGCATCAGCAGGCCGAAGTACTCGTCGGGGCCGGTGAGGCGGTAGTCGGCGAACGCGGGCGCCGTGAACGTCAGGCGCCGGACGTTCTCCGCCAGGCTCTCGTTCGCGGTGACGCTGACCGGGATGATGCGGTGCTCCCCGGCGACCGGCCGAGCGGCGAGGCGCGTGTCGGAGGCTGTGGTGCTGTGGGCCATGCGTCTCCTGGGGGTGCGTCGTGGTCGGGCCGTCCGGCTTTCGTTTCGTTATTAGCCTAGGCTAACCTGCTCCACATGCGAAAATCAGTGGGACGATCCCCCCGCCTCGGACGACGCGGACTCCTCGGCGCCGTCGCGGTGCTGTCCGCCGTGGCCCTGACGCTCGGCGGCTGCTCGCGCGGCGGCGACGCGGACACCGCCGATGCAGCAGCCGGAACCCAGCAGTCCGGCGACGACCAGCGCATCGCCGCGCTCGGCCTGGGCGACACCGACACGCTGCTCGCCCTCGGCATCACCCCGGTGGCCATCGCGCCGTGGGGCGCGCAGGGCGACGTCGCGGAATCCGGCGTGGGCCCGTGGGCGCAGGACGCGTTGGGCGACGCCCGCCCGCCGCTGATCTTCAACACCGCCAGCGGGTTCACCGCCGACATCGTCGAGAATGTCGCGGCCGCAAACCCGACGCAGATCATCGCCGTCAACAACGCCGTGAACGAGCAGGCGAAGGCGGACCTCGAGCGCATCGCGCCGGTCACCGTGCATCCGCCGGAGTACAAGGACTGGCAGGTGCCGTGGAAGGAGCAGGTCACCACCATCGCCGACGCCGTCGGCAAGCCCGACCAGGGGCAGGAGCTCATCGAGCAGGCCGAGGCGAGCCTTGCCGGATTCCGCGAGTCGCACCCGGAGCTGCAGGGCAAGAAGGCCGCCGTGGTGATGCCCTACGCCGGCAAGCTCGGCCTCTACACCGAGGGCGACGGCCGCGGCGCGATGATCGAGAAGCTCGGGTTCACCATCCCGGACCAGCTGCAGGCCACCTCCGACGGCACCTTCTACAAGGACATCGCGCCGGAGAACTACCGCGACCTCGACGTGCTGGACTACCTGTTCGTCCTCGACTACGAAGGCGCCGCCGACGCGGTCCGCGACAGCCCGATCTTCCAGGGGCTCGACCTGGTCAAGCAGGACAAGGTGTACTACCTGGACCAGGCCACCGGCAACGCGATGAGCATGCCGAACCCGCTGACCATCCCGTACGCCGTCGACGCGATCGACCAGCAGTTGTGAGCGCACCGGTCCGCGGACGCAGCCGCCGGGCGACGGTGATCCTCGTGGTCGCCGTCGCCGGGGTGCTCGCGGGCTGTGTGCTTTCCATCGTCGTCGGCGCCCGGCCGACCTCCCCCGTCGACGCCTTCTCCGCGCTGTTCGCCGGCCCGGACGGAGGAGCCGCCGACAGCGACCTGTCGCAGGTGGTGTGGCAGCTGCGGGTGCCGCGCACGCTTCTCGCGCTCGCCGCCGGCGCCGCGCTGGCGGTCTCCGGCGCGTTCGCGCAGGCATGGACCCGCAATCCGCTGGCCGACCCGGGCATCATCGGCATCACCGCCGGCGCGGCCTTCGCCGTCGCCGTCGGCACCACGCTCGGGGTCGTCGCACTCGGCAGCCAGGCGCTCCTCGCCCTCGCCGGGGCGGGCGCTGTGGCCCTCGTGGTGCTCGCCGTCTCCCGCCGCACATCGGACCCGTTGACGCTGCTGCTCGTCGGGTTCGGCATGGCGGCCGCGTTGCATGCGGCGACGACGTTGCTGGCTCTGCAGGATTCGTCGGTCCTCGACGGGATGCGCCAGTGGATAGTCGGCTCCACCGTGGGACGTGACGGGGGCGACCTGGCGATCGCCGCCGTCGGCCTCGCCGTCGGCCTGCTGATCGCGGCCGTGGCGGCGCGACCGATGGACCTGCTGGCGATGGGCGAGTCCACCGCGGTCGGCCTCGGCGGGTCGCCCCACACCACGCGGACGCTCACCGCCCTGGCCGTCGTGATCCTCGCGGGCAGCGCGACGGCGGCCGTCGGCCCCATCGCCTTCGTCGGCTTCGCCGCGCCGCACATCGTGCGCCGCTTCACCGGCCCGTCGCTGAGCCGGATGCTGATTCCCACCGCCCTCGCCGGCGCCGCCATCACGCTGATCGCCGACGTGCTCGGCCGCGTCGTCGCGCGCCCCGGCGAGGTGGAGGTCTCGGTGGTGCTCGCCGTCATCGGGGCGCCGCTGCTCATCCTCTCCGTGGCACGCATGCGCAGAGGCAGGCCGGGGGCCTTCGCATGACGAGCACTACAGACGTGCGCGCGACCGGCGTCGGGACGGATCCCGGAGCGCCGCACGCAGGCCACGTGGGCCGCAGCCGCACCGCCCGGGCCCGGCGGCTGCGCCTGATCTCCGTCTTCGCCGGGCTGGTCGCCGTCACCGCGGCCGGCTACCTGATGCTCCTCGCCACCGGCCCCGTCCAGCTGACGCCGGCCCAGGTGCTCGCCGCGCTGACCGGCGGCGGCACCGACCGGACCATCAGCATCGTCTGGGACCTGCGGCTGCCGGTGGCCATCGCCACCGTGGCGGTGGGCGCCGCGCTGGGGCTCGCGGGGGCGTGGACGCAGACGATGTCCCGCAACCCCATCGCCTCGCCCGACGTCCTCGGCATCACCGGCGGCGCGTCGGTGGCCGTCGTCGCCGGGACCGTCGTCGCGCGGCCGGCGTTCTCCGAGGACGTCTCCACCTTCTGGTGGCGGGCCGCGATGGCGCTCGTCGGCGCGGCCGTGATCGTCGGACTGCTGCTGCTCTTCGGCGGCTTCGGCTCGTCGCGCCGCGTCGTCGTCATCGGATTCGCGCTCAGCCTGCTGTGCAGCAGCCTCGTCAGCTATCTGCTGCTGCGCGCCGACCTCACGCGCGCGACGGAGGCGCAGACGTGGCTTGCCGGGTCGACGGGGCTGGTGCGGGCCGACGCCCTGATCCCGTTGTCGGTGGGCCTGCTCGTGTTCACCGCCTTGGGCGCCGTCGTCTCCCGCGACCTGCCGCTGCTCGCGCACGACGACGCGACCGCCGCGGCCCTCGGCGTCCGGGTGAACCGGGTGCGGATGGTGCTGCTGGTGGCGTCGACGGGGCTCGCGGCGGTGACCGTGGCCGTCGTCGGCCCCATCGGCTTCGTCGCGCTCGTCGCCCCGCAGCTGGTCCGGCTGCTCACCGAGCGCCCCACTCCCCCGCCCGCGACGTCGGCCGTCGGCGGCGCCGCGGTGATCACGCTGTGCGCGCTGGTCGCCGAGGCACTGCCGTTCACCGCGCCCGTCGGGCTGATCACCGCGGTCGTCGGCGGCCCCGTGCTGATCGCGCTCGTCCTCGGCTCGTCGCGGCGTGCGAGGCGGTCGACGCCCTGATGCAGGAGGATCCTTCGTAATGCAGACCCAGCGACAACAACAGGCCCCGGCCGGCACCGTCGGCCCGGCGGTCACCGTCGAGGACGTGCGGGCCGGCTACGGTCCCGCGCCCGACGTTGTCGACGCCGTCAGCCTCACCGCCAGGCCGGGCGAGACGACGACCCTGCTGGGGCCGAACGGGTGCGGAAAGTCCACGCTGCTCAAGACGATGAGCCGGCAGCTGAGCCCCCGGGCCGGCCGGGTGCTCATCGGCGACGCGGACGTCCACGGCATGGCGGCCCGGCACGCCGCGCGCACCGTCGCCGTCCTGCCGCAGAACCCGGTGGCGCCCGAGGGAATCACCGTGGGCGAGCTGGTGGCGCGCGGACGGCACCCGCACCGGCCCTGGTGGCGCGGCGAGACCGCGGCCGACTCCGCCGCCATCGACGCCGCGCTCGAGGAGACGTCCACGACCGCGCTCGTCGACCGCGACATGGCGACGCTGTCCGGCGGCCAGCGCCAACGGGTATGGCTGGCGATGGTGCTCGCCCAGGACACCCCGGTGATCCTGCTGGACGAGCCCACCACCTACCTCGACCCGGCACATGCCGTCGAGATGCTCGAGCTGGTGCGGGGCCTCGCCCGCCGCGGCCGCACCGTCGTCATGGTTCTGCACGACCTGATGCTGGCGGGCGCGTATTCGGACCGGATCATCGTGCTCGGGCAGGGCCGGATCCTCGGCTCCGGCACCCCGCGGCAGGCGCTGACCCCGGACACGCTGGCGCAGACCTACCGGCTGCGGGCCGACGTCCTCGACGACCCCCGGGGCACGGTCCCCATCATCGTGCCGCGCGGAACCTGCTGATCGGACACGCGCGCCGGAGATCAATGTGCGAGAATTCTCCGGCTAGACGTCTGTCCGACTCTCGGAGGTACCGTGACCGCACCCGACCCGATCAGCAGCTCGGCGCGCGCACGCCTGACCGGCCGCTCCCGCCGGGCGCGCATCCGCGCCGCGGCAACGGCCATGTCAGCGGCAGTGGCGGCGTCGGTGTCCGTTGCGGTACCCGTGGCGGTGTCCGTGACGGCGGCGCAGCCCGCGGCCGCCGCGCCGCTGTCCTCCGGGTCCGGCGCGGGCGGGTCGGCGGAATCGTCCGCGCAGTCGATGACGGGATCCGGTGAGGCCGTCGGCTCGGCGAGCCCGTTCGGATCCACCGACACCGCGTCGCTGGGCAGCACCGTGGCACTGCCGATGGACGCGGTGTTCGGCAGCTCCGGGCTGCTAGAAGACCCGTACACCGTGCCCCGGCCCGACCCGTCGATCACGCAGACGCGGGTGGTGCGCGTCGAACAGGACGTCGACGACCCGCGACTGGAGACCTGGTACGTCGACTCCGCGTCGATGTCGCGGACCATCGCCGTGCAGGTGCTGCGCGCGGCGGACCCGGGTGCGCCCGCGCCGATGCTCTACCTGCTCGACGGGGTCGGATCCGACCTGCCCAGCGGCTGGATCACCCTGGGGCACGCCGACGACTACTTCCGCGACAAGCAGGTCACCGTGGTCATGCCCACCGGCGCCTACGGCTCGATGTACACCGACTGGATCGCCGACGACCCGATGCTCTCGCGCAACAAGTGGGAGACATTCCTGGCCTCGGAGCTGCCGCCGCTGCTCGAGAGCGGCGGCCACGCGATCCCCTTCAACGGCAAGCGCGCCATCGCGGGCCTGTCGATGGGCGCGTCCGGCGCGGTGGGGATCGCCGCGCTGCACCCCTCGCTCTACAGCGCCGTGGCGGGGATCAGCGGCTGCTACTCCACGGTGTCCGACGCCGGCTACGCGATGACGAAGATGACGGTGGAGACGCGGCTCGGCGACGTCACCAACATGTGGGGCACCCGCGACAATCCCGAGTGGGCCCGGCACGACGTCCTCTCGCACGCCGACGCGCTCGCGGGGATGGCGGTGTACCTGTCCGCGTCGCCCGGGATCGGGCGGCCCGGCGAGCTCGAGGGGCCCTACGGCGGCGACATGTCGGCGTACCTGTCCGGCGCCGTCATCGAGCAGTTCATCTACGGGTGCACCCAGGACCTCGACCGCGCTCTCGACGACGTCGACGCCGACGTCCGCGTCGACTACCTGCAGGACGGCCTGCACGGCTGGCAGACCTTCCGCCCGCAGCTCGCGCCCGCGTGGGAGCACATGAGCCGCGCGCTGTACTGACGCCGCGGGCGGGGCGGGTCCGGGTCGGCGCGGGGCCGCCCGGCCCGGCTCAGGCCGGTGGGGCGGCGCCCATTTCAGGCCAGTCCCAGCTCCCCGGCGGCCGCGGGATCGCAGTCCTCGAGCAGGTCGAGGCAACGGCGGTACTCGCTGTCCTCGCCGATCGTCTGCGCGGCCCGGGCGAGCGCACCGACCGCGCGCAGGAACCCCTGGTTGGGCTCGTGGCTCCAGGGCACCGGCCCGAAGCCCTTCCAGCCGTTGCGGCGCAGCTGGTCCAGGCCGCGGTGGTAGCCGGTGCGCGCGTAGGCATACGCGGTCACAGCGGCCCCCTCGTCCAGGGCACCCTCGGCTAGCGTGGCCCAGGCGATCGACGCCGACGGGTACTTGGCCGCCACCGCCGTGGGGTCGGCGTGGTTGAGCAGCTCCGACTCGGCATCGTCATCGTCGCCGGGGAGCAGGGTGGGCGGGGGGCCCAGAAGATCACCGAAAGAGGTCATGGCGCCCATTGTGCCGGAGCGCGCGCGGCGCGGGGACCCGGCCACCGCGCCGCACCCGCTGCACCTCACGTTGCCGCGCGCCTATTGCACCCGCAGCGCCTCGCCCTGCCGCGCCTCAACACCCTGCCGCGCGCCTATTGCCGCGACACGCCGGGACGATTCGCGCGCGAGCGGATGATCGGCGCGCGGCACGATCCCACCGCCCCGCACAAGCCTGTCCCCCGGCGCACGCCCATCCCGCGCCCCGGCACATGACTCGGCGGCCGCACCCCACCGGGATGCGGCCGCCGAGCCGAGCACCGGGCACCAGGGCCCGGCGAAGACGTGCGGTCAGGCCTTCACGGACTTGCCCGCCGAGTGCAGGTTCTGGCAGGCCTCCACCACGCGGTCGGTCATCGCCTGCTCGGCCTTCTTGAGGTAGCTGCGCGGGTCGTAGACCTTCTTGTTGCCCACGTCGCCATCGACCTTGAGCACGCCGTCGTAGTTGCCGAACATGTGGCCGGCGATCGGGCGGGTGAACGCGTACTGGGTGTCGGTATCGACGTTCATCTTGATGACGCCGTAGGTCAGCGACTCTTCGATGTCCGAGACCGCGGAGCCGGAGCCGCCGTGGAAGACGAAGTCGAACGGGTTCTCGCCCTCGCCGAGGCTCAGCTTCTTCTCGGCGATCCGCTGCCCCGCCGCCAGCACCGCCGGCTTGAGCTTGACGTTGCCCGGCTTGTACACCCCGTGCACGTTGCCGAACGTCGCGGCGAGCATGTAGCCGCGCTCATCGCCGACACCCGCGGCCCCGAGGGCGTCGAGAGTCTTCGCGAAGTCCTCGTCCGAGGTGTAGAGCTTCTCGTTGATGGCGTTCTCGACGCCGTCCTCTTCGCCGCCGACGACGCCGATCTCGATCTCGAGGATCTGCTTCGCCTTGGACGTCAGGGCCATCAGTTCCTTGGCGATCTCGAGGTTCTCGTCGATCGGCACCGCGGACCCGTCCCACATGTGCGACTGGAACAGCGGGTTCCTCCCGGCGTCGACCCGCTCCTGCGACAGCGCGATCAGCGGGCGGACGAAGCCGTCGAGCTTGTCCTTGGGGCAGTGGTCGGTGTGCAGCGCGATGTTGACGTCGTACTTCGCGGCCACGACGTGCGCGAACTCCGCGAGCGCGACCGCGCCGGTCACCATGTCCTTGACTCCGAGTCCGGACCCGAACTCCGCGCCACCGGTGGAGAACTGGATGATGCCGTCGCTTCCGGCCTCCGCGAAGCCGCGGATGGCCGCGTTGATGGTCTCGGACGACGTGCAGTTGATGGCGGGGTAGGCGAACGTGTTCTCCTTGGCCCGGCCGAGCATCTCGGCGTAGACCTCGGGGGTTGCGATGGGCACGGCTGGGGTCCTCCAATGACGACTGTGCAGGTCCGGGGCGGGCCGACACGGCCTACCGCGCTCATTATGGCAACTCCCCGCGCCGAAGTCTCGTGGCGGCCCCACTGCGTGGTCACCGCATCCGTGACGCGGCTCACGACCTCCCGGATCAGCGAGTCGGGCCAGGTAGGCTGGACCCCGTGAATTTGCTGGCCGCTTCCGACACAGTGACCACGAATCTGGCATTGCTGCCCAGCTTCCTGGACCCCGTCAACCTCCTCAACTCTTTCGGCGGCTGGGTGCTCGCCGGGTTGCTGTTGGTGGTGTTCATCGAGTCGGGGCTGCTGTTCCCGCTGCTGCCGGGCGACTCGCTGCTGTTCACCGCCGGTCTTATCGTGGCCTCGGCCGGTGCGGCAACGGAGATCGGCTCCGACGTCAACCCCGCGTTCGCCCCGCTGTGGCTGCTGCTGGTGACGATCCCGATCGCCGCGGTGCTCGGTGATCAAGTCGGTTACATCATCGGCGCCCGCGGCGGGTCGGCGCTGTTCAAGAGCGACGACGCGCGCATCTTCAAGAAGTCGTACATCGACCAGTCCCACGAGTTCTTCGAGCGGCACGGGCCCGTCACGATCTTCCTGGCCCGCTTCGTCCCGATCGTCCGCACCTACGCGCCGCTGGTGGCCGGCGCGTCGGGCATGCGCTACCGCACGTTCATCACCTACAACGTCCTCGGCGGGATCGTCTGGGGCGCCGGGGTGACACTGCTGGGCTACTTCCTGGGCCAGGTGGCGTTCATCCGCGACAACGTGGACTACATCTTCATCCTCATCGTCCTCGTGTCGGTGGTCCCCCTCTTCATCGAGGGCATCAAGCGGTACCGCGCCAACCGCGCGGCAGGCGCCGCCGGCACCGGCACCGCCGCCGACGACGCGCCGCAGTCCGTGTCCCTCGGCTCCTCCGACCCCGAGCAGCCGGCCGGCAAGTGACGTTCGTCAGCACCGTCCTCGACCACGTCCAATCGGCAGGCCCCGGCCTGCTGGTGGTGATGGTCGCGGCGGTGCTGTTCGTCGAGTGCGCGTTCCTCATCGGCTTCGTCCTGCCGGGAGACTCGCTCCTCGCCACGGCGGGGATGATGTTCGCCGCCGGACACCAGCCGGGCTGGCTGGTGCTCGCAGTCGTCGGCGTGTTCGCCGCGGCCGTGGCGGGCAACCACATGGGTTACCGCATGGGGCGGTGCCGCGGGAACCGGCTCGCCGCGCGGCCCGGCGGCCGATTCGTCAACGCCGAGAACCTGGGCAAGGCCCGCCGCCTGCTCGATCGGTACGGATTCTGGGGCGTGCTCATGGCGCGCTGGCTGCCGTGGATCCGCACCCTGTGCCCGCAGGTCGCCGGTGCGGCGGCGATGAACCGGCGGTCGTTCGCCCTCGCGACGACTCTCGGCGCGCTCGTATGGGCCCCGGTGATGCTGGTCATCGGATACGTCGGCGGTTCACAGCTCGACCGCGTGCGCTGGCTCATGCCGGTGGTGCTCGGCGGGATGACCATCGGCGTGGTGGTGGTGACCGCCGTCGGGATGGTGCGGATGCGCAAGGAACAGCACGAGGACCAGCGCAGCGAGCAGTCCGCCCCCGCCCTGACGCGCTGATGCCCCCGACCGGCTGAAGCCCTGACGGGCTGAAGCCGCGCCCCGGGCCGTCCCTCACCCGCCGCCCGTGCCCGCGCCGTAGCCGGGGACGACCTCGTCCACCCGCGCCGCCGCCTCCATCAGCATCCAGCCCGACAGCTGCACGGACAGGTCGCGCTCGGCCACCCGGGCGGACGGGTCGTCGGGCCGGAAAAGTGCGGCCGGCACCACCGCGGGGATCGCCCAGTCGTGCCCGAACAGCGGTTCCCCGTCGAATTCGATGCGGTTGCCCCAGGCCGCCTCGGCGGAGGTGAGCACCAGGTTCGCGGCCGTGCTCCGAAGCAGGTCCGCGTCGGGCACCGCGTCCGGCAGGTCGCAGGCCACCGCCGCGAGATACCGCGCCAGGATGCCCGCGAACAGCCCCCCGTCGCCGCCGCCGGCGCCGTGTATGACGCCGCCGGTGCACATGCCCGTCGACACCGCCTCGAGCAGGCGCGCGACGCGCTCCCCGTGCATCGCCTGCAGCCTGGTCCCCTTCCCGGTGTGCGCCGCGCGCTCCGTCTCCGCGCCCAGCACCGCCCCTTGGCAGTACGTGTAGTAGTCCTCCACCAGCACGCCGTTGCGGATGCCGTCGTGGATGAGGGCAGTCTGCGGGTCGCGGAGCGTCGCGTCGAGCCAGTCGCACAACATCTCCGCCGTGTCGATCCATCCCAGACGGGCGCAGAGGATCGCCGCGGGCCCGTTGGTGGGCGCGTTGAGGAAGTCGCCGCCCCGCCGCCACGGCAGCACCCCGGTGGCCGGGTCCGTCCCGTCCGCGATCGCGGCCGTCATCCTGTCGAACCCGCGCGGCCTGCGCACCCCGCACAGGCGGATCGCCCGCTCCAGCGCCAGCGCCATCCACATCATGTCGTCGTTGAAGTCGCGCCGCCAGCCCCCCGTCCCGGCCCTGCTCACCGAGTTGCGGATCCACGGCGTCCGGCACAGTCTGCCGAGCCGGCGACGGCGCGCCGGTGTGGGGTCGCGCACCGTTGCGTCCACGGCGCAGTCGATCAGCTGCGCCTGCCACCAGTAGTGCCAGGAGATGAACGTCGCCGACGGCACATCGACCGGCCACCGCACGCAGCCGATCCGTGTCCACGGAATCGCGCAGAGCCGGCGAATGTGCCGGTGCACCACCGCCGACTCCGCGGCATCGGCGCGCGAAGCCCACGCGGTGGACTGCGCCGACGCGCTGCGAGGTAACGACATGATCTCATCGTGCCCGGGCCGGGCCCGCTGCGCACGGCGTTCCCTGGCCGGGCCGTCCGTCGCCGGTGCGCGGAGGCCCCAGTCACCAGGCTGCGGACAGGTCCACGGTCACCACGCGGTGGACAGGGCCACGGTCACCACGCGGTGGACAGGTCCGCGTACTGCCGGATCCAGGCGTGCATCGCGATCCCCGCCGCAACGCCCGCATTGATGCTGCGAGTGGAGCCGAACTGCGCGATGGACACCGTGGTGAGCGCGGCGCTGCGGGCCTCGTCCGTCACGCCGGGGCCCTCCTGCCCGAACAGCAGCATGCACTCGCGCGGCAGCGTCGCCGTCTCGATCGGCACCGACCCGGGCACGTTGTCCACCGCGACCACGTCCAGCCCCCGTGCGCGCGCGTAGGCCAGCAGGGCCGGCACGTCCTCGTGGTGCTCGATGTGCTGGTAGCGGTCGGTGACCATTGCGCCCCGCCGGTTCCAGCGCCGCCGCCCCACGATGTGCACGGCCGCCACCCCGAACGCGTTGGCCGTGCGGACCACCGTCCCGATGTTCGCGTCGTGGCCGAAGTTCTCGATGGCGATGTGCAGCGGATGGCGTCGCGTATCGATGTCCGCGATGATCGCCTCGCGCCGCCAGTACCGGTATGCGTCGACGACGTTGCGCCGGTCGCCCTCCTCGATCAGCTCAGGGTCCAGGCGGGGATCGTCCGGCACGGGCCCACCGCGCGCCTCACGCCACGGCCCGACGCCGACGGGGCGCGGATTCCACTCGGTGGGGCCCGACGATTCAGGGCCCGACGATTCAGGGCCCGACGCGTCGGGGCCGCTGCGGCTCGAGTTGGGCACGTGGCGACCGTACCCGCAGCCGCCGACCCGGCGGACGCCGGTGAGTGCAGGTGCGAAAGACTGCGGAGTGGAACAGGCGCCCGGCCTGGCCGGGCACTGCGTCCCGGAAAGGCACCGGTGCTCTACGGCAAGGAGTATTCGAGTGAAACCGTCCCGGCTGATCGCCCGCCTCCTGTCCCCGCTGGCGATCACCCTGTTCCTCGGCGGCATGTACCTGGGCCTCAGCCGGCCCACGCTGGTCCAGACGCCGCTGGGGGCTGTGCAGTGCGCGTCCGCGTTCGGCACGGGCTCGGTGCAGGGCGCCACGGAGACCGGCCAGGCCAGCTGCGCCGCCCTGACGTCCGAACGCCAGGTGTGGGCGTCGGCGATGCTGGCGATCTCGATCGGACTGCTGCTGGGTCTGGTGTGGGTCACCGCCACTTCCATCTCGACGGACGACGGCGGCGGGCGGACCGGCGCCGCCCCTGCGGACGGGGCCTGGCCGCCGCTCGATCCCTCCGCCGGCTGGGCCGACTACCCCGGCCAGTCGCCCACCACGCGCGCACCCCAGCCGCCCGCGCCGGGTTCCGTCCCGCCCCCGGAGCACCGGCCGCGGGAACGCCCGCAACCGCCGTACGCCGGCCCGCCGGAGGACTAGACTCGGGGCATGGGCGCGGGCGCCTCCCAGGGCTGATACCAGTTGATCCCAGCAGTTGATCCCAGGGCTCAGGGCTCGGGGCTGATCCCAGGGTTGATTGTGCGCCGCCCGGCCGTCCGGCCCCGCCAGGGCCGACGGGTCCGGATGGTTTAGCCGTGGCGGTTGCGGTCTATTCGGATTGCACCCCGCGGGCGGCGAGCCGCGCCACCCGGTCGAGGTCGGTGAGCTGAATGCGTCGTGCACGTTCCGTTCGGGCGGTTGCGGTCGTAACCGCGGTGTTCCTCGCCGCCTTCATCGCATGGGTCGTGATGCTGCACGCATTGGCGCCGCAGGGCACGCTCGCAGCGCAGATCGTCATCCTGCTGGGTGGCTACGTGTTCCTGCTGGGCGTCGGGCTGATGTGGGCGCACCGGAAGCCGCGTCTGGCGCGCCGCGGCTACGAGGGGTGGGCCACGATTCTGGCCGTGCACCCGTTGCAGCCCCGTGAGCTCACCGGCGAGCTCACGGACATCAAGCTGCGTCTGGTGGTCCCCGGCGCGGTGCCCTACGCGGGGCACATCGTGCGGATGCTCGATCCGCACGAGCGCGCCATCTTCCTGCCCGGCGAGACCTTTCCCATCCGCGTGGACCCGCACGACCGCGACCATGTGCTGCTGCAACCGCACCTGATGCCGCACTGAAGCCGTGCTGGACGGCGCGGACGGAATCAGCGCCGGCGCAGCGCCAGCATGCCCTCGACCAGCATCACGTGCGCGGCGCCGTAACTGGCGATCACGAAGCCCTCCGCCAGGCGCCGGGCCGCCTCCCCGCGCAGGAACATGCGCCGACCCACGATCGCCGCGTCCGAAGCGGTGAACAGCAATCCGCCGGCGCCGAGCCAGGTCCGGGTGTCGTCGGCGGCGGGACGCACCACACCGGCGATCCGCGGCGCCCCCGGCACCAGCTCAGGGTCGGCCGAGAGCGTGGCGGTGGTGCCCAGCGCCAGCGAGTAACCGCTGAGAGTGGACGCCACCTGCGGCATCCGCCAGTGCAGCAGGGCCGCGCCGGCCGCCGCAGACGCCCCGTTGACCAGCGCGGTCCTGAGCCGCGGCCGCGCACCGTGCTGACGCAGGTACTGCCCGTAGGCGGACTGCATCACGCCGAAGGCCGAGGCCCCGCGCCGCAGTCGCCCGTCATCGTCCGCATCGATCATGAACACGTCGCCCACGGTCGCCCCCGCCAGTCCGACGAGCAGCAACGTCGTGTCGACGCCGTCGATCGCGCCGGCACGCCGCTCACGCAGCACGCGCGCCGCCAGCGCCGGCCCCATCGTGGTCTTGGTGGCGTACTGGACGCGCTTGTCACCGGTGAGCGCCAGCGCCGTCGTCGCGAGCGCCCCCGCGAGGTACACGCCGTGCTCGGGGCGCAACCCGCCGGCCCCGAGCGCCGTGCCCGCCTTGCCCAGGATCGCCCGCGCACCGCGCCCGTTCCGACCGCGCGTCATTCCGGGGCCCCCGCCATACCCAGGTCCGCCAGGCCCAGCAGCGAACGGTAGGGGACGCCCTCGGCCTCGATGATCTGCGCCGCGCCCGTGTCCCGGTCGACCACCGTCGCCACGCCGACGACCTCAGCGCCTTCCTCCCGAAGCGCCCGCACCGCGGTGAGCGGCGAATTCCCCGTCGTCGTCGTGTCCTCGACCACCAGCACCCTGCGGCCGCGCACGTCCGGCCCCTCGATGCGCCGCTGCATCCCGTGCTGCTTCGCCGACTTGCGCACCACGCACGCGTCGACGGGCCGCCCCGGCGCGTGCATCACCGCCAATGCCACCGGGTCCGCGCCCATGGTCAGCCCACCGACCGAGGCGTAGTCCCAGTCCGCGGTGAGCTCGCGCAGAAGCCGCCCGATCAGCGGCCCGGCCCGGTGGTGCAGGGTGGCCCTGCGCAGGTCCACGTAGTAATCGGCTTCCTTGCCCGACGACAGCGTCACCGTCCCGTGCACCACCGCGTGCTCACGGACCAGGCCCGCCAGCTCGGCCGTCGCATCACCGTCCGTGGAGGGTGCTGCGGTCGCGGTCCGGTCTGGGTTCGTCATCTGCCACCTCGTGTCGGGTCGATCGGGTCGGGCGCGCGCATCCGGTCCGCGTAATCGCCGCGACCGTTGCTCTCGCTTGCGTTCATTCTGCTGTCCGTGGTGCCGGAGCCGCCGATACCGGGCGCAGGCCCGCCTGGCCTGTACACGCCGATGTCGTGCGTGCCGGCAGTTCCCACGCCGGGATCGCCCTCCCCGGGATCGCCCTCCCCGAGATCGACCGCCTCGAGTTCGGCCACGCCGGGATCGCCGCTGCCGATGCGGTTCGCCCCGATCCGTCCGCGCAGGGCGCTACGCGCGGCCAGGGCGATGAACACCAGCACCGGTATGACGCCGAACAACACCGTCTCCATGCCGCGCCTATTCCGCCCGCCCCGCCGGGCAGGTCCGGTGTGCTGCGGCACTCACGGGCGCGGGCTCCCCGGGTCGTGCGCCATCGACCGCGGCACGGGGCCGCCGAGCGCCGGGGGGAGGACCCGCAGCAACGAGGTGAACCGGGACAGCGCGGCGACCGCGTCGTCGCAGTCGTCGGGGCTCGCCCCGGGGACCAGCCACGCGAACGTCCAGTCGCCCTCGCTCCACAGCGTGTCGACGCACTCGGGCACCGCCTCCGCGAAGGCGACCATGCGCCGATCGCACACCCTGCGGGCCACGCCCAGGTCGTTGGAGAACGCGAAGAACCGGCCGACGGCCCCGAGGATGTGCACCTCCGGCTCGGTCGGGGCGGGAGAGGTCTCGGCGCGCAGGTCGAACACGACCGGCGAGCCGACTGCACGCTGCAGGCACACGACGGTTTCGCGCTGCGACGGCACGGCCTCCTGGCCCACCTGCGGCGGCACCTCGAGATCGGTGATGTACATCTGCGAGCCGTCCAGCAGACCCATCGCCACATTGACGGCACGCGAGTGCGGGAACTCCTCGAACACTCCACGCCGCCAGTCCGCGGTGAGGCCTGGCTCCGCGTCGGCGTACACCAGGCCGCGCGCGCCGGCCCAGTCTCGGCGGCCCACCACGACGGGCGCGGGCTTGCTGCGGTCCAGGTACATCAGCGCCACGGCGCCGACCAACGCCAGCGCGGCCAGGACGAACCAGAAGATAGACATCGGTGCACAGCTTAAGCGCCAATCCGGCGAACGGGTGGAAGCAGCGCCGATAAGGGCGCGATCCGCGTCTGATAAGGACGGTCGGCGATCAATTGGTTCCCGCTCCCAGCTCGGGGAATGCACCGCCGATCACCATGTCGGCCTCGATGGTGCCGTCGGGCCGGTTCTCGCCGCCGACGAACACCAGGTCGCCCACGGCCAGCTTGGAGATGCCGCCCATTCCGCGCACCGTCGCGAAGTACGTGTGCCCGTCGGTGTCCACCTGGTTCTCGCTGCCGTCGATGGTGCGCACGAAGAACGTGGACCCGTCGATGGAGGCGACCACCCCCAGCGCGGCGCTGGTGCCGTGTTCGCCCGTGCCGCCGGGTCCCGCCGACGAGCCGCCGCCCAGCGAGCCGAACGGCGCCTGCGGGGATTGCGCACCGCCCCCGCCCTGGCCGCCCTGCGGCGGTTGCCCGGTGACGCCGCCGCCCTGGCCGCCCCCGTGCGGAACGGCCGCGGGCGCCTGTTGTGCGATGCCCACCGGCACCGCCGGTTCCTCGTCGGACGAGCCCAGGCCGACGGACACGAGGTAAGCGCCGCCCAGCCCGATCAGCAGCACGCACACCGCCGCGACGAGGGCGCCCAGGCCCCCGATCGGCCTGCGCTTCCTCTGCGGCGCGTCCGTGAAGCCGGGTTCCACATACGCGGGCGAGCCGAATGCCGTGGGCTGCACGGGCGCCGTCGGGTATCCCGCCGTGTTCTGCGGGTGGCCGTAGCCCGGCGCGTACGGCGGGCCGGGCGGGTAGGGGTCACCCTGGGGCGGGTAGTCCACCTGTGGCCGATACGCCTCGTCGCCGGGATGACCCTGGCCGGGGCCGTACGCCGGATCCTGCGGGGGAACGGGGATGCGGCGCGTGGGCTCGCCCGCCGACGGGACGTCGGGCTCGCCTGCCGACGGGCCGTCCCCGCCGGGGCTCGGACGGGACCACGCGGCAGCGGCAGCGTCGTCGTCGCGCGACGAACGATCCGACTCATCCATCTCGACGTGACCTCCCATCGGATCCTCGGCTGGCGTTGCCCGCAGCGCGGCGGCGCGCGCTCCGGTGCACGCTGCAGGCCGCCTGCGTGCTGTTCAGGCTAGGCACGGATCCTGAGTGCAGGCTGTGAACCCATGCGGATTCCGCTGAGGGGCGCGCCACGCACGTCGCGGTCCGGACAGCAGTGTGCCCGGACCCCGTCGAGGTCCGGGCACACTGTACGTCCGCCGGCGGCTCCGCGCCTATGGGTTCTCCACGTGGTCCGGGCGCCGCTCAGGCGCGCGCCGTACCGGTGTCAGCGCAGGTTTTCGGTCTTGGCGCGGACCTCGCGGGCGCCGAAGTCGAGCCCGCGCCCGGAGCCCAGCCCGATGGCGAGCAACGCTGCGGCGGCGATCAGGAGTCCTGCAAGCATGTCGTGTCCCTTCGTCGGGGTCCGGCCCCTGTCCGGACCCTGGGCGGTGCGCAACTCGCGCCCCACGAACATTCTGTGCATGCCGGACACACTAAATCTACCTATGACGGCGAGTACCGCCTATGAGGTTGGTCATGGGACGGCCGTGGGCGAGACGGGCATCTCACCCACGGCCCTCCGCTCACGCCCCCGAGGACAGGACCAGGCTCTCGCCGTCCTCCGCCACGGTGACCGGCACCGCATCGCCGTCCCGGATCTCGCCGGCCAGCAGCTTCTTCGCCAGCTGGTCGCCGATGGCCTGCTGGATCAGCCTGCGCAGCGGACGCGCACCGTAGGCCGGGTCGTAGCCGCGCGCCGCCAGCCATGCCCGCGCGGGAACGGAGACGTCCAGGGTGAGCCTGCGCGCCTCGAGCCGCTGGGCCAGCTGACCCAGCTGGATGCCCACGATCGATTCCAGCTGCTGCTCCGAGAGCGGGTCGAAGATGACGACGTCGTCGAGCCGGTTGATGAACTCCGGCTTGAAGGTGGCCTTGACCGCCGCCATCATCTGGTCGTGACTGCCGCCCGCGCCCAGGTTGGACGTCAGGATGAGGATGGTGTTTCGGAAGTCCACCGTCCGCCCCTGGCCGTCGGTGAGGCGGCCGTCGTCGAGCACCTGCAACAGGATGTCGAAGACGTCCGGGTGCGCCTTCTCGACCTCGTCGAACAGCACCACCGTGTACGGACGGCGACGCACCGACTCGGTGAGCTGCCCGCCCGATTCGTATCCGACATACCCCGGGGGCGCACCGACGAGCCGCGCCACCGAGTGCTTCTCCGAGTACTCCGACATGTCGATCCGCACCATCGCGTGCTCGTCGTCGAAGAGGAACTCGGCGAGCGACTTGGCCAGCTCCGTCTTGCCCACGCCCGTGGGGCCGAGGAACAGGAACGACCCGGTGGGACGGTTGGGGTCGGCCACCCCGGCGCGCGCCCGGCGCACCGCGTCGGACACCGCCTGCACCGCCTCCGGCTGCCCGACGACGCGCCTGCCCAGCTCCGATTCCATGCGCAGCAGCTTGGCGGTTTCGCCCTCGAGCATGCGGCCCGCGGGGATGCCGGTCCAGGCGGAGACGACCTCGGCGACGTCGTCGGGGCCCACCTCCTCCTTGAGCATCACGTCGCCCGCGCCGTCGTCGCCGGCCTCGCCGGTGGCCGAGGCGAGTTCCTTCTCCAGCTCCGGGATCCGGCCGTAGCGCAGCTCGGCGGCCTTGCCCAGGTCGCCGTCGCGCTCGGCGCGCTCGGACTCGCCGCGCAGGTTCTCCAGCTGTTCCTTGAGCTCGCGGACCGCGTCGATGGACTGCTTCTCGTTCTGCCACCGCGCCATCAGCCGGCTGAGCTCCTCGCGCTCGTCGGCCAGCTCCTCGCGCAGCTTGGCCAGGCGCTCCTTCGAGGCCTCGTCGTCCTCCTTCTCCAGCGCCACCTCCTCGATCTCGAGGCGCCGCACGGTGCGCTCGACCATGTCGACCTCGACGGGCCGCGAGTCGATCTCCATGCGCAGGCGCGAGGCCGCCTCGTCCACCAGGTCGATGGCCTTGTCCGGCAGGAACCGGGAGGTGATGTAGCGGTCGGACAGCGTCGCCGCCGACACCAGCGCCGAGTCGGTGATGCGCACGCCGTGGTGCACCTCGTAGCGCTCCTTGAGCCCGCGCAGGATGCCGATGGTGTCCTCCACGCTGGGCTCGCCCACGAGCACCTGCTGGAAACGCCGCTCCAGCGCCGCGTCCTTCTCGATGTACTTGCGGTACTCCTCGAGCGTCGTGGCGCCGACCAGCCGCAGCTCACCGCGGGCGAGCATCGGCTTGATCATGTTGCCGGCGTCCATCGCGGACTCGCCGGTGGCGCCGGCGCCCACGATGGTGTGCAGCTCGTCGATGAAGGTGATGATCTGGCCGTCGCTCTCCTTGATCTCGTCGAGCACGGCCTTGAGGCGCTCCTCGAACTCGCCGCGGAACTTCGCCCCCGCGACCATCGAGCCCATATCCAGGGAGACGACGGTCTTGCCGCGCAGCGATTCGGGCACGTCGCCGGCCACCACGCGCTGGGCGAGCCCCTCGACGATGGCGGTCTTGCCCACGCCGGGCTCGCCGATCAGCACGGGGTTGTTCTTGGTGCGGCGGCTGAGCACCTGCACGACGCGGCGGATCTCCGTGTCGCGGCCGATCACCGGGTCCAGTTTGCCTTCGCGCGCGGCGGCGGTCAGGTCCGTCGAGTACTTCTCCAGAGACTGGTACGTGGCCTCCGGATCCTCGCTGGTGACGCGGCGGTTCCCGCGCACGGAGGTGAACGCCTCGCGCAGCGCGTCCGGCCCGGCGCCGTGCCCGGAGAGCAGCGCGGCCACGTCGGAGTCGCCGGTGGCCAGGCCCACCAGCAGGTGCTCGGTGGAGACGAACTCGTCCGACATCTCCCCGGCGAGCTTCTGCGCCACGGTGACCGCGGCAAGCGACTCACGGGAGAGGTTCGGCTGCGCGGACGCGCCCGACGCCTTCGGCAGCGCGTCCACCAGCCGCTGCGCCTCGGCGCGGACCGCCTGCGGGTCCACCCCCACCGCGCGCAGCAGCGGCGCGGCGATCCCGTCGGCCTGGTCGATCAGCGCCACCAGCAGGTGCGCCGGACGGATCTCCGGATTGCCCGCGGCCGAAGCCGACTGGAGGGCGGCCGACAGCGCGGCCTGGGTCTTGGTTGTCGGGTTGAACGATTCCACTTCCACCCTTTCCTTCGGGTCGAGCCGGGGCACGCGACAGCCGCGCACCCCGTCATGTCAGTTGACTTCACAAGACTCAACCTTGTCGCACTTGAGTCTATTCCGCTCATATCCGAATGCAGGCCGCATCCACCATGATCTCCCCCACGATTCCAGCAGCCCAGGCACGCCCGCGCCGGAAAACGCACTTGTACTGCTGAGTAACCCATGATCGCGCGCCCGGACGCTCACACCGGGGCGCCGGCGGCACGCAGGGCCGACCGCAGCTGCCCGAGCGCCTTCGCCGCCCCGTCCCGCAGGTGCGGCGCGCGCACTCTGATCACCACGTATCCGGCCTCGTGCAGATCGTTCCAGCGCACGATGTCGCGGTCACGCTGCGCCGTCGTCGCATGCGGGGCGTCACCGTCGTACTCGAACACGACGCGGTACTCCGGCCAGCACATGTCGACACGCGCGATGAACGACCCGTCCGCGCGCCGGATATCCACCTGCGTCCGGGGAGGAGGCAAGCCCGCAGCGACGACGGCCAGGCGCGCACGCGTCTCCCACACCGACTCGGCGCCCTCATCCGAAGCCTCGATCACCGCGGGCACGCGCGGACCGCCGCGCAGTCCACGATGCGTGCGCGAATACTCGGCGAGCACGGCTCTGGTGAGGTTCGTCGCCTGATACAGCGCATCGACCACTTCGACGCTCTGCGGATACGGCACCCGGCGCGCCACGTCGAAAGCCGTGCGGACCGGAGAGGTGACACGGACTCCGCGGACCCGGCGCACATCGCTCTCATCGAGATGATCCTGGTGCACGTGCACCCACGCGCGGCACCTGCGCGGCGCCCGGCTGATGCAGCTCGCATCGCGGTGGTCTCCCAGGTAACCGGCGCCCATCACCGCCGCGGCCGAGACATCGGACAGCACGACCTCCCCGCGCGACCACTCCCAGACCGCCAGCGCCCGCAGGTACGGCGTCAGCATCACACTGTTCCTGATGCACACCCCCGGCAGGATCAGGCGATAGCGCGATTCCATGCGGCGGCGGGTGACGCACCCGCACGCCAGCGCCTCGGCCCGCCGGAACGGCGCTCCCGCCGGGTGCGTGCGGCATGAGCGCCCCGCATCACGGCGGGGACGGGCATCACGGCGGGGGCGATCGGCACGGTACGACTCCACGGCGTGAGACTTTCACCCCGCGCGGCCGCCCGCGCCCCGCCGAGCGCCGCCCTGTGGACAACGCGCGCGCCTGTGCACAACCACCCGTGCCGCCGTGCACGGTTCCAGCACTCGGGGTACATTCGCGCGCCCTGGCGTACCTGTACTGCTGAGTAGCCCCGCATCGGCAGCGCTCCCTCACACCAACCGCTCGGCACCTTCCCAGTACCGCGCACGCAGCGCCTTCTTGTCCGGCTTGCCCAGTCCCGTCACCGGGATCGCCTCGATGATGTCCACCGACTTGGGCGAGTGCACCGACCCCAGCGCCTCCTTGACCCGCGCGATCAGCGCATCGGCGTCGACGGTCTGCCCCTCGCGCGGCACCACGCACGCCTTGACGGCCTCCCCCCACTTCTCGTCCGGCACCCCCACCACGGCGACTCCGGCCACTGCGGGGTCCGCGGAGATGACGTCCTCGATCTCGCGCGGGAACACGTTGAACCCGCCGGTGACGATCATGTCCTTCTTACGGTCGACGATGGTCATGAATCCGGCCCGGTCCATGCGCGCGACGTCGCCTGTGTGCAGCCAGCCGCCGCGCAGCGTCTCCTCCGTCTGCTCCGGCTTGTTCCAGTACTCGCGCATCACCAGCGGACCGCGCACGCAGATCTCGCCCAGGTCGCCGCGCTCGACCTCGTTCAGGTCGTCGTCGAGCAGCCGCACGTCCAACCACGGCACCGGCCGGCCGCAGGAGGCGAGCCGCGCCGGGTCGTCGGGCAGGTGCTCCTCACGGCGCATCACCGCGATCGACATGCCGCATTCCGACTGGCCGTAGAACTGGAAGAACACCGGCCCCAGCTTGGCCATGCCCTCACGCAGCCGGGACGGCGACATGGCGGAGGCCCCGTAGAACAGCGTCTGCAGGCTCGACAGGTCGCGGGTGTCGACGTCGGGATGGTCGAGCAGCATGTAGATCATCGTCGGCACGAGCATCGTCGAGGTGATCCGGTACTTCTCGATCGCCTCCAGCACCGCGCCCGGCGAAAACTGCTCGAGCACCACGAGCGCGCCGCCGCGCAGCAGCGTCGGCAGGAAGAACGCGGCCCCCGCATGCGAGAGCGGCGTGCACACGAGAAAGCGCATGTCGTCCGGCAGCTGCCACTCCGACATCTGGATCTGCGGCAGCGTGACGCCCGAGCGGAAGGTGTTGACGACGCCCTTGGGCTTGCCGGTGGTGCCGCCCGTGTAGACCATCGACGACGCGTCCTCGCCGTCCACGTCGGCGGCCACCAGCGGTTTCGGCTCGAAGGTGGCGGCCAGCGCCAGAATGTCCGTGCCCACCTCCGACGGCCCCAGCGAGAGCAGCGTGGTGAGCGCGGGGCACGCGTCGCGCAGCTGCGACGCGCGCTCCTCGTAGTGGCGGGGATCGAAGACGAGCATCTCGATCTGCGCGTCGTCGATGATGTACCGGTGCGCGTCGAGCTCCACGGTGGGGCTGAGCGCGGTGTTGCGGCACCCGGCGATGATCGTCGAGCCCATCGAGATGAGCACCTCGGGCCGGTTCTTCGAGAGCATCGACGCCTTGGTGCCCTTGCCGACGCCCAGCGATTCGAGGGCCTGGATGAAGCAGCTGATCTGGTCGCGCACCTCGCCCGCGGAGAGCACCACGTCGCCCAGGTACAGCGCCGGCTTGTCCTGATTGCGGTCGAGCGCGCGGATCAGCAGGTCCGGCATGTACTGCATCCGGTGCAACCGGGGATCCGCCGCGCCGGCGGACCCGGCGGCCGTCGCGGGACCCGTCGTCAGGGTGTCGCTCATCTTCTCTCCACTTCCGTCGTGATGCACACGACACTATCGCCACAAATGACACATGTTCCAGTACCGATTCCGCGTGCGGACCCGGAACGGGACGCATGACGCCCGTCACCTGCCGGGACGCAGCGTCTTCCATCGGTTCAGTACGCTGTAGCCGCAGCGGATGCAGCGGACGCAAGCCGGATGGACCCCGCCGGGGCCCGGCCGCGATGCCGATCGGGAAAGGGGTCGCATGGCCACAGCGGAACCGTCGCCGCGGCAACAATTCCTGGCATTCCTGCATGAGGACGCCGACACGCTCAGCGCGGAGATCTTCGCCAGGTTCTTCGCGTACCGGCCCGCCGCCCGCGCCATGTTCCCGGCGAACATGGTGGAGCACCGCGCAGTGTTCATGGACGTCCTCGTGTACGTGGTGCGGTCCATCGACGACCCGGACGCCGAGCCCGCCATGATGGCGTTCCTGAGCCAGCTGGGCCGCGACCACCGCAAGTTCGGGGCCACCACCGAGGACTACTCCGCGTTCCGCAAGTCGATGGCGATGGTGATCTCGCAGCGCCTCGGCCACCGGCGCACCCCGGAGGTGGACAAGCTGCTGCTTCTGCTGGTGCGCGCCACGACCGAGCTGATGAACGCGGGCGCCGCCAAAGACACGGGGCCCGCCTTCGTCGAGGCGACGGTGGTCGAGCACATCCGGGCCACCCGCGATCACGCCGTCATCCGCCTGCAGGCCGACGCGCCCGTCCCCTACCGGGCGGGGCAATACCTGAGCGTCCGCACCACCCTGGGCAGCTGGCGCTACTTCTCGCCCACCATCCCGCCCAACCCCGGCGGCCAGATCGAGTTCCTCGTCCGCACGGTCCCCGGCGGGGACGTCAGCGGGCCGGTGGTGGCCGGCACGCGGGTGGGCGACAGGTGGCGGCTGGGCGCGGCACACGGGTCGATGCAGGTGGACCGCGACGCGGGGGGCGACGTCCTCATGGTCGCCGGCGGTTCCGGCGTGGCACCCATGCGGTCGATCATCGTGGACATGGCCCGCTTCGGCGAGAACCCGCGCGTGCACCTGTTCTACGGCGCGCGCCACCCCGGGGACCTCACCGAACTGCCCACGCTGTGGCGGCTGTCGATCACCAACCCGTGGCTGACCGTGGTGCCGGTGTCGGAGGAGGCCGAGGACCCCTGGTGGCTGGCGGGCGCCGACAACCGCTACGAGCCGGGCATGCACTCGCGGCAGACGGGCACGCTCGCCGATGTCGTCACGTCCTATGGCGCGTGGTCGGACCGGCGGGTGCTGGTGTGCGGTTCGCCCAAGATGGTCGAGGCCACCGTGGACCGCCTCCTCGCCGCGGGCACGCCCCCCGGCAACATCGCGTTCGACCCGTACTGACCGCGCGCCGCTCGCCTCCCCCTTCCGGCGGACAACGGCATTCCCCCTGCGCGTCCACCGCCGACGGGACAGACCCCGCTCCGTTTCCGCGGGACCGTAGGTGCGTCGCCGGAACACGCCGACGATGCACCCGGACAACCACGCGAATCGTGAAACGCGTAGTCCCACTGGAGGAGTCATCATGAAGATCCGCAGCGCGATCTCCGCAACCGTCCTCGCGGCCACCGCCGCCACCGCCATCGGCGTCTCCGTCGCGACGGGCGCGTCCGCCGCCCCGCCGCCCGCGATCCAGCTGGGATCGCTCTGCATCACGCCGAGCGGCTCGCTGTGCGTGCAGCCCACGCCGGCCGAGGCGACGATCACCGCGGTGGTCACCAACGACTCCGATGCCACGATGTACTTCAACGGTGGCCACACCCCGGACGGGCACTGGGTCGACGGCCCGTCCCACACCATCGCGCCGCACACCTCGCAGACCATCAGGGTGGCCAGCGACGCCGGGCCCGGGGTCGGAGTGTTCCTCGATTACCACCTCTCCGCCTGGTGGGGGAACGTCGGCGACGTGACGATCGCGGTCAACAACTACCAGTCGCAGACCAACACGGACGGAAGCTCGGCGAGCCCGGGAGTGCGCCTGGACCCGCACTTCGTGCACGGGTCGCCCGACGCGCGGTACATCTTCACCGTCAGCTGACGCCGCGGGCACGGGCCTCGTCCCCCACCGGAACGGGGCCCGTGCTGCTGCGCCGCGACACCTGTCCCCCGATCGGCGGACAACGGATTCCACCTCCCGCTCCGCCCCCAGCAGGACATACTCCGGCCTGGTCAGGCGGCATATTGGAGTCATCGCCGCACCACGCCGGCACCCCGCATCGAGAACCCCAGGAGCACACGATGAGCATCCGCACCGGCATCCCCGCCCGCATCACCCTCGTCACCGCCGCAGCCGCCACCCTCGTCGGCACCGCCGCCGGCGCGGCCGTCCTCGGCACCGGCGCGGCCCAGGCCATGCCCACCGAGCACGACGCCACCAACACCGTCGTCGTGCAGAACGACACCGATTCGACGATGTTCCTCGACGCCTCCGACAACTACTACGGCAGCTGGGTCCAGGCCCCGGCCGCGCAGGTCGCCCCGCATTCCTCGGCGACGATCAGCGCCACCGGCAACGGGGCCGACCGGCTCAGCACGAGGCTCGACTACCACCTTTCCGGCATCAGCATGGCGCCCCGCGGAGACGCGACGCTCTTCGTCAGCAACTCCGATGCGGGGGTGACCACCGACGGCACCGTCAGCGGCGGCGACTTCGCCGTCCTGCCCACCGTCCAGGCCGGGGGCCCGCACGCCACGGTCGTGTTCGACATCCGCTGACCCGCAACCAGAACCGGACCAGGCCCCGAATCCGCGGTGGCCGCAGCGCAAGAGGGGTCGCTGCGGCCACCGCTTCTTGCCCCCGCTATCCATCCCCCCGCTATCCGTCCCCCTCCGGCGCTTCTTCGCCGCTGCCACTCGACCCGCTTCGCGGCACCCGCACCACCGTCGTCGTTCCCCGCCCCGGCGCGGAGTCCATGGTCCACGTGCCGCCGACGGACTCGATCCGCAACGCGTGCGACGCCAGGCCGATGTGCCCCTCGGCGATGCGCCCCGGCAGCACGGCCCGGTCGAAACCCGCTCCGTCGTCGGCCACCGTCATCTCCATGAACCGCCCGGACCGCCCCAGGGACACGCTGACCTGCTCCGCCCGCGCATGCTTGACCACGTTCGCCAGCAGTTCCCGCGCCGTCGAGTACAGCAGCGCCTGCTCGGCGGGCCTGCCCACGCCGTCGATCCGCACCCGCGCCTCGAACCCGCCGCGCCGGGCGCTCTGGCCCACCAGCTCCCGCAGCGCCGCCGCCAACCCCAGATGCTCGAGCACCTGCGGGTTCAGTGTCGTCACGGTGGCGCGCAGCTGGGCGGCGGTATCGCGCAGGATCGATTCCGCACCGTCGAGGGCCGCGTCCGAATGGCGCTCGGCCGCCTCCTCCACGTCCATCCGCGCCGCCAGGACGTTCTGCAGCGGGCCGTCATGGAGGTGTTCCGCCAGCCGCTGCCGTTCACGCTCCTCCACCCGCAACGCCTCGGCCACCAGCTGGCGCCGCGCGGTCAGCAGCTCCATCACCGCGGCCGATCGCCGCTCGAGCACCGCGGACAGGGCCGTCATCGCCGCCGCGAGCCACGCCAGGAAGGCGGCGTAGAGGAAGGCGACGTCCGGCAGGTCGACGGTGTCGTCGCGCACGGCGTAGAAGACCCACACCAGCACGAAGCCGACCACCGTCAGCACGCCGAGCGCCGCGGTGATGCGGGGACCGTGCAGGAACGCCGCCGCCACCGGCATCACGAAGAACACCGGCACCAGCACCGAGGTGGCCCCGCCGGACGCCGCGCACAGCGACACCAGGCCCACGATGTCGACCGCGGTGGACACGCCGACCGCCCAGCGCGCCACCCGACCACGCCACACCAGCCACAGCCACCAGACCGCGACGAGAACCCAGAACGTCAGCAGCCCCCAGTACAGGCCCGGCATCCAGTGGTTCACGGGGACCGCGGTGCCCACCATCACCATGATCAGCAGCAGCGGCACCCGCAGCACCGCGGTGACCCGCAGCGCCTCCACCGAATGGTCGCGGACGGCGTCGTCGCGCACGCTCACGTGATCACCCGCCCGGAATCACCGCAGGATCCCCCTGCGCATCGCCTCGGCCACCGCGGCGGCCCTGTCGGTGACGCCGAGCTTCTCGTAGAGGCGCTGCACGTGTGTCTTCACCGTGGACGGCGCCAGGAAGAGCTCGCCGGCGATCGCCGGCACCGACTTGCCTTGCGCGATGCCCTCGAGCACCTCGGACTCGCGGTCGCTGAGCGCCGGCCCCTCCTTGCGGCGGCGCACCTCGGAGACCAGGCCGGCCGCCAGCTCGGGTGGCAGCACGTCACGCCCCTTGGCGCAGTTGCGCACGGCCAGCACGATCTCGGCGCGCGACGACTCCTTGGGCAGGAACCCGGACGCGCCGTCCTCGAGGGCGCTGTAGACGATGGCGGACTCGTCGTGGCCGGACAGTATGAGCACCCGGGTGGGCAGGGCCTCGGCCGTGACCGCCGCCGCCACGGCGGCGCCGTCGAGGGCGGGCATCCGGTAGTCCAGCAGCGCCACCTGCGGCCGGTGCTCGCGGATCGCGTCCAGCGCCTCCGCGCCGTCGTCGGCCTCCGCCACCACGGTGATGCCGTCGGCGGCGGTCAGCGCCCGCACCACACCCTCGCGGAACATCGGGTGATCGTCGCCCACCACTACGCGCACTTCCACGTCTTGAAGTGTTCCACCCTGCGCCGACGCGCACAGGGCTTTCGCGTGTCCCCCTATCGGTGGACGCCCGCATTCCCCTCGCGCACCCTCCCGCCGCCGGACATACTTCCCGGCCCGGACGCCGGATAGTGGATGCATCGCCGGAGCACACCGGCACACCGCAGAGCACCACCGGAACCTTCAGGAGAAAACATCATGCGCGTTCGTATCGCCACCCCCGTCGTCGCCTCCGTCCTCGCCGCTGGCGCCCTCGCCACCGGCGCCGGCGTCACCGCCACCACCCTCGCCACCGGCGCCTCCGCAGCGCCCGTGTCCGGCTCGCTGAGCTCGCTGGCCGGCCCCTCCACGCCCGACGACGACGCGTCGATCTCGGTGCACGTGGTCAACGAAACCGGCGACACGATGTACTACCAGGGCGGCGAGGTGCAGGACGGGACGTTCAGCGATGCGCCGTGGCAGGCGATCCGTCCGCACTCCACGGAGGACATCACGGTGCTGAGCAACGGCAATCACGGCGTCGCGGTGAACCTCGACTACGACCTGTCGAACGGGGTGACGCATCGGGGCGTCACGCTGCACGCCAACGACTACCAGGGGAACCTCAACACCGTGGGCACCCATGCGCACGCGGGCATCGGCACATTGCACACGACCGACGCCGGATACCCCAACGCGGCGTTCACCTTCCACGTCAGCGACAACGGCTGAGGGAGACATGACGGATCCCCGCTGCCACGAGGGCAGCGGGGATCCGTCATGTCCTGCGCCGGTCCATCGCCTGCGTCACCGTCCGGTTCTGGGCCGCCATACGACGACCGCGTTCCCCGGCTCGAACGGCACCAGTTCGCGTCCGGCCGTGGCCGAGCGCGCCCGGAGCCGGGCCGTCTCCGCGGTGAGCTCCTCGACGCGGGCCTCGAGGGCCGCCACCTCGCCGGTGAGCTCGATGATCCGCTTGATGCCGGCCAGGTTGACGCCCTCGTCCTGCGAGAGTCGCTGCACCTCGCGGAGCAGTTCCACGTCGTGGTCCGAGTAGCGGCGGCCGCCGCCGCTGGTGCGTGCGGGCGTGACCAACCCCAGCCGGTCGTAGGTGCGCAGGGTCTGGGCGTGCATGCCGGCCATCTCGGCTGCCACCGAGATGCCGAACAGTGCCGTCTCGACCCTGCTGCGCCTGCGTCCGCCCATGTCACGCCCCGACATCACGTACCGGCCCAGTCCGCGCGCGGGTCGAAGCCGCTCTCCTTTTCGGCCTTGATGTAGGTCTCCAGAGCGTCCTTGGCCGCGCTGTCCAGCTGGTTCGGCACCGCGACGCGCACCGTGACGAGGAGGTCGCCCGCCCCGCCCGCACGCTTGGGCACCCCGCGGCCGCGAACCCGGAGCGTGCGGCCGTCCTTGGTGCCGGCGGGCACCTTGACGCCGACCTTGCTGTCGAGCGTGGGAACGTGGAGCGTCGTGCCCAGCGCGAGTTCGCCGAACGTCACCGGCGCGGTGACGGTGAGGTTGTCGCCGTCCCGGCCGAATACGCGGTCGGGCCGCACGTGCACGGTCACGTAGAGGTCGCCCGAGGGCGCACCCCGCATGCCCGCCTGCCCTTGCCCGGCCAGGCGGATCCGCTGCCCGTCCTTGACGCCCGACGGCACCCGCACGCTGATGGTGCGTTCACGCGTCGTGACGCCGGTGCCGTTGCAGTCGGTGCACGGGCTGTCCACGATGGAGCCCGTCCCACGGCAGTCCACGCACGGCTCGCTGAAGCCGAAGTGGCCCTGGTTGCGGCTCACCACTCCCGAACCGTTGCAGCGCGCGCACACCTTGGGACTGGTGCCGGGCCGTGCGCCGCTGCCGTGGCAGGTGGTGCACGGGCTGGGGCTGGTGAGCCGGATGGGCAGCACCGATCCTCGCGCGGCCTCGCGGAAGTCGATCGTCATCTCGGTTTCGATGTCGTTGCCGCGACTGGGGCGCGAGGGCCTCGTGCCGCGGTTGAACAGCCCGCCGAAGATGTCGCCGGCATCGCCGCCCCCGGTGGCCTGGCCGAACAGGTCGCCCAGGTCGAAGTCGGCCGTCGAGAACCCGCCGGAGCCCGACCCGCCCCGGCCGCCGGTGCGGAATCCGCCACCGGGGCTGAAGCCGCTTCCCGAGCTGAAGATCCGGCGCGCCTCGTCGTACTCTTTGCGCTTCTCGGCGTCGGCGAGAATCGTGTACGCCTCGCTGACCCGCTTGAAGCGCTCCTCCGCCGCCTCGTCGCCGGGGTTGGCGTCGGGGTGCAGTTCACGTGCCAGCTTGCGATAGGCCTTCTTGATCTCGTCGGCCGTCGCGGTGGACGTGACGCCCAGGTCGGCATAGAAGTCTCGCTCCACCCACTCGCGCTGCGTCACCGGGCGCCACCTCCTTTCCTGTAGTGCTCAGGCGACCACCGGTCACCTCTCATTGTGGTCACTACGCTTACTGAACGTCGTGCTTTCCGCTCACTGCGCGGGCGGTTCACCCGGTGCAGTGCCCGCCGGCCCGGCGGCGGGCGGGCCGCCGTCCTCGCCGGCGGAATCGGCGGGAGCGTCGCCGACGATGACCATTGCCGTACGCAGGACCCGGTCGCCCACGCGGTATCCGCGGCGCAGCACCGTGTCGAGCACCGGGTTGTCGTCGCCTCCCGTGTGCTGCACCGCCTCGTGCATTTCCGGGTCGAACGGGTCGCCCGCGACGCCGAACCCCTCGAGGCCGAGGCCCGTGAGAGTGCCGACGAGCTTGTCCCCGATGGCCTTGAGCGGGCCCGAGTCGAGGTCGCCGTGGTCACGGGCCCGGTCCAGGTCGTCCAGGAGATCCAGGAGCTCGCCGATCACCGAGGCCTTCGCCTGGGCGACGGCCACCTGCCGCTCGCGCTGTTCACGCTTGCGGTAGTTGGCGTACTCGGCGTGCAGCCGCTGCAGGTCGTTGGTCAGCTCCGCAACCTGCAGAGCCGCACCGTCGATCTCGCCGTCCACGGCCTCCGGGTCAAGCTCGATCCCGTCGGCCGCCCCCGGCTCGGCCTGCGCGGCCGAGTCCGGGGTGCGGGCCTGCCCGGTCTCAGGGTCGACCTTGCGGTTGTCGGTCACGACGACGGGCTCCTCGCGCCCGTCCGACGCGGCGCGTCCACCGTCGCCCTGCGGCGCCTGTGTCACTTCTTCTCCTGATCGTTACCGGCGTCGTCCACGACCTCGGCGTCGACCACGTCGTCCTGACCGCCGGCGGAATCGCCGTCCTCCGACGCACCGCCCTCAGCGGCCTGCGCGTCGTAGATCGCCTGCCCCAGCGCCTGCGAGTCGGTGTTGAGCTGCTCGATGGCGGACTTCACGACGGCGATGTCGGTGCCCGCCAGCGCGTCCTTGGCGCCCTGGATCGAGCCCTCCACCTTCTCCTTGACGTCGGCCGGAACCTTGTCCTCGTTGTCCTTGATGAACTTCTCGGTCTGGTAGACCAGCGATTCCGCCTGGTTGCGGATGTCCGCCTCCTCGCGACGCTGCTTGTCCTCCTCAGCGTGCTTCTCGGCGTCCTTGACCATCCGGTCGATCTCGTCCTGGGACAGGCCGGAGCCGTCCTGGATCTTGATCGTGTTCTCCT
The DNA here is from genome assembly GCF_007559025.1 of Tomitella fengzijianii. NCBI lineage: Bacteria > Bacillati > Actinomycetota > Actinomycetes > Mycobacteriales > Tomitella > Tomitella fengzijianii. The sequence continues at coordinate 3,391,802 of NZ_CP041765.1, forward strand.
TGCCGGTGCCCTTGTCCTTGGCCGTGACGTGCACGATGCCGTTGGCGTCGATGTCGAAGGTGACCTCGATCTGCGGCACGCCGCGCGGGGCCGGCGGGATGCCGGTCAGCTCGAACGACCCGAGCAGCTTGTTGTGCGTGGCGATCTCGCGCTCGCCCTGGAACACCTGGATCTGCACCGACGGCTGATTGTCGTCCGCCGTGGTGAAGGTTTCGGACCGCTTGGTGGGGATCGTGGTGTTGCGCTCGATGAGCTTGGTCATCACGCCGCCCTTGGTCTCGATGCCCAGCGACAGCGGGGTCACGTCGAGCAGCAGGACGTCCTTGACCTCACCCTTGAGCACGCCGGCCTGCAGCGCGGCGCCCACGGCGACGACCTCGTCCGGGTTGACGCCCTTGTTGGGGTCCTGGCCGCCGGTCATCTCCTTGACCAGCTCCGTCACCGCGGGCATGCGGGTGGAACCGCCCACCAGCACGACGTGGTCGATGTCGCCCACGGCGATGCCGGCGTCCTTGATGACGGCCTGGAACGGCTTGCGGGTGCGGTCGAGCAGGTCGGAGGTGATCCGCTGGAATTCGCTGCGGCTCAGCTGCTCGTCGAGGAACAGCGGGTTCTTGTCCGCGTCCACGGTGATGTAGGGCAGGTTGATCGAGGTGGTCTGCGAGCTCGACAGCTCGATCTTGGCCTTCTCCGCAGCCTCACGCAGACGCTGCAGGGCCATCTTGTCCTTGGTCAGGTCGATGCCGTTGGCCGACTTGAACTTCTCGACGAGCCAGTCGACGATGCGCTGGTCCCAGTCGTCACCGCCGAGCTCGTTGTCGCCGGAGGTGGCACGGACCTCGACGACGCCGTCGCCGATCTCCAGCAGCGAGACGTCGAAGGTGCCGCCGCCGAGGTCGAAGACCAGGATGGTCTGTTCCTTCTCGCCCTTGTCGAGCCCGTAGGCGAGGGCCGCCGCGGTGGGCTCGTTGACGATGCGCAGCACGTTCAGGCCCGCGATCTGGCCGGCCTCCTTGGTGGCCTGACGCTGGCTGTCCTCGAAGTAGGCGGGCACGGTGATGACCGCGTCCGTGATGTCCTCGCCCAGGTAGGCCTCCGCGTCACGCTTGAGCTTCATCAGCGTGCGGGCGCTGATCTCCTGGGGGGTGTACTTCTTGTCGTCGATGGCGGTGGTCCAGTCGGTACCGATGTGGCGCTTGACCGAACGCACAGTGCGATCGACGTTGGTGACGGCCTGGTTCTTCGCCGGCTGGCCGACGAGCACCTCACCGTTCTTGGCGAAGGCGACGACGGACGGCGTGGTCCGCGAGCCCTCGGCGTTGGCGACGACGACGGGCTCGCCGCCCTCCAGTACGGAGACGACCGAGTTGGTGGTCCCGAGGTCGATACCGACCGCACGAGCCATGATGTTCCTCCTGATGTTGACGTTGGTCGTGATCAATTGCCGTCAAACCCTGCGCGCATCCCACGCAACCCGCTGCACCGCAATGGAGCGGCGCAGCAGCATGAGCAGCGTATTGAGCACTTCACACTCAACAGTGCCTCAACGAGCCCTCGCCGTCAAGTCAGATTGAGTCTTTCACGCTCAGGTTTGTCATCAGGCTCAACCAGGAGCCGGCGCTGTTCATTCCGGATGGCTCGCGTAGTGCCGGACGTCACAGTGCCGGGACTCCACGCGCGTGCCTGACCGATCCGCGCGCCGACTACCGACCCGCGCGCCAATCACCGACCCGCGCGCGGATTGCCCCGGCGTGTCGTGGCAATCGGCGCGCGGCGTGGCAATCGGCGCGCGGCGTGGAGATACCGGGTGGGCACCAGCAGCCGCCCGCCCCGCAACCGGCCCCTTCAGACGACTCGGCGGACAACTCAGCGGACGACTCGGCCCCGGCACCGCGGGAACCGCGATGCCGGGGCCGATCAGCACACGTCGCCAATAGCCGCCGATCAGGGCGCGGGCGGGGCGAACAGCGCCGGAAGGGCCGTCGCGCCGCCGATGATCGTGCCCAGGACGCCGCCGATGCCGGCGCCGGTGACGAGGTTGATCCCGCCGCCGACGAGGCAACCCGTGGTCGACCCGGAAGCGCTACCGGCCCCCGGAACGGCGAGCGATCCGGCGCCGCCGAGAACGCCAGCGCCCACGGCGCAACCCAGCGCAGCCCCGCCCGCCGTCCCCGCGAACGTGCCGATCGCGGTGTTGGTGCCGAGTTGCTGGACGAATGCGTCCAGGTTCGGTGCCGGCGGGGCCGGAGCGGCGCTCGCGGCGCCGGCCATGCCGACCGCGGAGCCGGCGGCGAGCGCCACGGCCGCGAGGGGCGCCACCACATACCTGCTACTACGCTTCATTTTCTTCCTCCGTTTTGAGTACTAGCGTCCGATCGCCGCGACATTCCATGCCGCCTGCGTTCGAAGGGTCCGTCGCGACGTCCGCGGCGGTCGTATCAGCACCCCCTCGCCCGGCCCCGTCGGACCGGGCACCGTGCCCCCTAGAAGGGCATGCCCGGCAGCTCCAGCCCCGGGGTCAGCCCCATCGCCAGGCCCACCGATCCGCCGATCAGCTTCAACAGCACGCCGGGAACGTCCTTGTACAGCGCGATGTCACCGTCGGCCGAACCCATCAGCTGGCCGGCGACACCGCCGATGGAGCCCCCGATGCCCATCCCCGAGCCGATGCCGTTACCGATGGCATCGAGCGGCCCGGCGTTCGCCACGCCCACCCCCACGCCGGAAACCGCCAGCGCCACCGCCGCCACCGGCGCGGCGACAAACCGCATCCTCTTCATCGAGCATCTCCTGTCGTCAGCAATCTGCGGCACCACAACAACCCCGACCCGGCAGGTCACGGACCCGGCCGACGACGAATCGAACGAGAACCCACCAGGGAATCACCGAAAACCCGCAGGAACCCCGAGGAGAATCCACCATCGCTTCGCGGACACCGCCCGCTGGAACGTGACCCGAACTCACCGCCGTAGAATTGTAACCCACTACACATTGCGCGCATACGGGTGTTCCCGGTACAAGGGCAGGCGAATCGAGCAGCGCGCGGCAGGACCCGAGTGACACACGGGCCCGCCCGCACGGTTTTGCCTACCCTTACCGCCGCGACCACCGGCGGCCCCGTGTAAGTTCCGAGACTGGCACAGTGCTGCCCTGAGCTGGGCGGCAGCGAGAGCTGACCGGCACATGCGCAGGGCCCCGCCGACGTATCCCGCACATCGGTTACCGGCGAGTAACAAGTCGACCGCGAGAGCCGGTATCATCCGACGCGAGGCCGACGGGTTGCCGCCACCGCGCACGACGCACCCGGACGCGCACGCATCGCGCGACGCCGACGGGCAGGCGAGTGGCGGCGACCCACACGAAGCAGCCCCGAAGAAGGGACCCGTATGAACGCCCTGACCATCACGCTGGGCACCGTCGCGACGGTGATCAGCCTCGCGTGCTGGGTGATGTTCGCCTCCGGCGTGTGGCGCATGGTCAAGACCATCGCGCTCGGCCAGCCGGACCGCACCCGCAACACCCCGGTCGTTCCGCGCGTCAAACAGGTGATCGTCGAGTTCCTGGCGCACACCAAGATGCTCAAGAACCGGACCGTCGGCATCGCCCACTGGTTCGTGATGATCGGCTTCCTCGGCGGCGCGCTGCTGTGGTTCGAGGCGTACGGCGAATCGTTCGACCCGCACTTCCACTGGCCCGTCTTCGGATCCTGGAACATCTGGCAGCTGTGGAGCGAGGTCCTGGGCCTGGGCACCGTCATCGGCGTCATCGTGCTGATGGTGATCCGCCAGATCAACCACCCCCGGGTGCCCTCACGGCTGTCCCGGTTCACCGGCTCCGACTTCAAGGCCGCCTACTTCGTCGAGTGGGTCGTGCTCATCGAGGGCCTGGGCATGATCTTCGTGAAGACGTTCAAGATCGCCAGCGGCGGCGAGAACCCGCCCATCTGGACGTCGTTCTTCACCCACTACTTCGCGCAGCTGTTCACCGGCATCGACGAGACCGCCGTCAGCTGGGCGGCCGTGGTCAAGCTGCTCTCCGGCATGATCTGGCTGGCCGTCGTCGGCTACTTCGTCACCTGGGGCGTCGCCTGGCACCGTTTCGCGGCGTTCTTCAACATCTACTTCAAGCGCGAGGACGACGGCGCCAACGCGCTGGGCGCGGTCAAGCCGATGATGTCCGGCGGCAAGGTGCTCGAGCTCGAGGAGGCCGACCCGGAGGTCGACGCGTTCGGCGCCGGCAAGGTCGAGGACTTCTCCTGGAAGGGCTGGCTGGATTTCACCACCTGTACCGAGTGCGGGCGATGCCAGAGCCAGTGCCCCGCCTGGAACACCGGCAAGCCGCTGAGCCCCAAGCTCATGGTCATGTCGCTCCGCGACCACGGCTACGCCAAGGCCCCGTACCTGCTCGCCGGCGGCGGCAAGGACATGGGCGGCGAGGAGATCGGACTGGTCGACGCCGAGGGCAACGCCGACGAGGCCGCGCTGGCGAAGATCCCGGAGTCCGCGCGCGCCGAGGCCGAGCGCCCGCTCGTCGGCTCCTACGCCGAGGGCGAGCCGCAGCCGGTCTTCGACATGGAAGCCCTGTGGGCGTGCACGAACTGCGGCGCGTGCGTCGAGCAGTGCCCGGTGGACATCGAGCACGTCGACCACATCGTGGACATGCGGCGCTACCAGGTGCTGATCGAATCGGAGTTCCCGTCCGAGCTGGCCGGCCTGTTCAAGAACCTCGAGAACAAGGGCAACCCCTGGGGCCAGAACGCCAAGGACCGCATGAACTGGATCTCCGAGCTGGAGTTCGACGTGCCCGTCTACGGCAAGGACGTCGACTCCTTCGACGACTTCGAGTACCTGTTCTGGGTCGGCTGCGCCGGCGCCTACGAGGACCGCGCCAAGAAGACCACCAAGGCCGTCGCCGAACTGCTCAACATCGCCGCGGTGAAGTTCATGGTGCTGGGCGACGGCGAGACGTGCACCGGCGATCCCGCCCGGCGCGCCGGCAACGAGCTGATCTTCCAGCAGCTGGCCATGCAGAACATCGACACGCTGGGCGAGGTGTTCGGCGACCTGCCGCGCAAGAAGCGCAAGATCGTCTCCACCTGCGCGCACTGCTTCAACACGCTCACCAACGAGTACCCGGAGCTGGGCGGCGAGTACGAGGTGGTGCACCACACGCAGCTGCTCAACCGTCTGGTGCGGGACAAGCGCCTGACCCCGGTGGCCGACCCGTCCCCGGAGAACACCACCTACCACGACCCGTGCTTCCTGGGCCGCCACAACAAGGTCTACGACGCGCCGCGCGAGCTCATCGGCTCCAGCGCCAAGCTCAGTGAGATGCCCCGGCACGCCGAGCGTTCCCTGTGCTGCGGCGCGGGTGGTGCGCGCATGTGGATGGAAGAGAACATCGGCAAGCGCATCAACATCGAGCGCGTCGAGGAGGCGCTGACCACCCAGCCCAAGAAGGTCGTCACCGCCTGCCCGTTCTGCAAGGTGATGATGGCCGACGGCGTCACCGCGCAGGAGGACAAGGCGCAGGGCGTAGAGGTGGTGGATGTGGCGCAGGTGCTGCTCGACGGCGTGCGCCGCGGCGGCGCCACCGTCAACGTCAGCTCGCCGGTGCGTGAGAAGCCGGCCGCCGCTGCGGCCGGCGCCGGAACCGCCACCGCGCTCAAGGAGGCTCCCGCCGAGGCGCCGGAGAAGCCC